>JBAUHR010000880.1:0-8073 GCA_049680385.1 Rubripirellula sp.
TGATAATGTCTGCTGATTCACTGTCAGATCGTAAGAACGAAATCCGCAAAGCCGCCCACGCTGCTCGCAAGGACCAAGCGGACAAGGAATCCGTTAGCCAGCGGATCACGGATCGCGTGATGGCGATGCCCGAATATCGATCGGCCAAGTGTGTGATGTGGTATGTCGACGTTCGCGACGAAGCCCGCACGCGACACGCACTTCCCGCCGCCGTGGCAAGCGACAAAAAAATCGTGATCCCGTACTGCGTCGACGGCGAACTGGAACTGTTCTTGCTCGAGTCGATGGATGAGCTTGAAGTCGGCATGTACAAGATCCTAGAACCTCGCGAAGACCTGCGGGGCGTCGCGGCCAAGAACGTCGATGTCAAAGATTTGGATCTGGTCTTAGTTCCCGGCGTTGCCTTTGACGCAGTCGGTGGCCGAACCGGTCACGGCAAAGGCTACTACGACAAACTGCTTGAAAACGCACGATTGGAAACGCCGCTCGTGTCGCTGGCCTTCGAATGCCAAATGTTCGACGAGATCCCGATGCAGGATCACGACATCTATATGGACAAAGTCGTGACGGAAGAAAAAGTGTACGACGGCAAGGGACGCAAATAGATCATGGTCGATTTAAAAGAACTGGTCGAAGACACCTACGCCGAGGGGTTTCGCAGCATCTATGGCGAAGTCCTGATCACGGCGCGTGACGAACGTTGGCTTCGGCATTGTGTAAACGCGGTCACCGGTCACGCATCCAGCACGATCCTGTGTGACTGCGAAGCCGGCGTGTCTCGGTGGCTCGACGCCAGCGAAACGCCTGACGGCCGAATCGGCGCGGCGGTGCAATTTCATGTGCCGCGGTTCGTCAAGAATCGCGAAAAGCATCTCGAAAAGGTGATGCTGGCGAGATTAAGCCAGAATGTGCTGACCTGTCCAACGACGGCTCTTTTCAACCAGCTTGATACGGACAACTACTTTAAGCTTGGCCGGAAGATCGCACTATTCGGCGACCGTCACCAGTTTCGCGATACGCGGCACGGCGAGCCGGGATGGGTGATTCCAACGCTCGGTGGTGAGTTCTTTTTGTCGCGGCGTTTCGGTTTTCGCGATGGTGTGATGGGCGGCAATCTGTGGTTCTTTGGTCCGGACGAAGCGACGGCGCTGGATGCCGCCGAAGCCGCGTCGGCAGCCGCCGAAGCGACGCCCAATGCGATCACGACGTTTCCCGGTGGCGTCGCGTCGAGCGGATCCAAGGCGGGCAGCAGCTACGACTTCTTGATCGCGGCAACCTACGCCGAATTTTGCCCAACGTTAAAGGACAAACTGGGGGACAAGTCCAAGGTGCCTGACGGTGTGAAGTCCATCATGGAAATCATCGTCAACGGTCGCGATTTGGAAGCGTTACAAAACGCAACCCGCGCCGCGATCCACGCCGCCGCCAAAACGCCCGGGCTGATGCGAATCAGCGCCGGTAACTACAACGGCCGACTGGGCAAGACGTTCGTGCATCTGCACGAACTGATCGGGTGACCTTATGCCGCGAAAATCGCCAGCGGTTCGTTGATTTAGGACGACATCGCGATCCGGAAGTTTTTTACGACACCGCCCTGAACAAAACGAGTGACTCTGAGTTACAAAACATTGCACCAATGCGAAGGCCCGTTGCCAAAGAACCAAGGTGATCACGGGTTTGCAGCAGAGGGAACGTGACCGAAGTGAACGACGTGACCGACCGAAAGATTCTCTAACGACGACAGCCGCGACTAGCGTAAAAACCATGTTAGGCGACCGGTTAGCACCGATGCCACCATCGTGGCTTCCGATTAGCGAAGATTAGTGTTCAGCGCAGCCCGGTTTTGGGGAACACTAATCCTCGCTAATCGAACACTAATAGAACCCACTAGCCGCCCAAACCCTCGATCTCGGCAGGTCGCCTAACGGAAGTTTTTTACGACACCGCCCTGAACAAAGCGCGCGATGACTGAGCTACGAGAGTTTGTACCAAGGCAATCGCCCGTTGCCAAAGAGCGAAGGTGTGCCGAAGGCCTAGCGTAAAAACCATGTTGGGCGTCTCTTGAACGAATGAAACGCATCTGTTGCAGAAGATATTCAGACGACCGCGCAACATTCGTGCAGATCCGTGTAATTCGTGGCCAAAAACAGAACGCCACGATTCTCACGAATCGACACGAATCACACATCCAGCAGCACAGCGACGCGCATCAAGCGGCCTGAGACGCCCAACGGCTGCCTAACCCTCAGCCGCAGACGTACGCGACAGGAAATACATACTTCTGCAACTAAGTCAAACGATTGCACCAAAGCCGTGACACCTTTTGGTGCGGCGGCCCCGGCGATGATCGCTCTCGCAAACCTACTTGGTCTCGGTCGGGTCTTCTTCGTTGCGATGGCGTTTGTGCAGGTACATTTTGATCGGCACTTCGCCAAACGGCAGGTGATCACGCAATACGCCCAACAGGTATCGCTGGTAATCATTGCCGATCGCCTTTGGATCGTTCACGACCAACACGATGGTTGGCGGTTGGGTCGCGACCTGAGTTGCAAAGTAAATTTTCGGACGTTTGCCTTGGTGTATCGGCGGAATGTGGGCTTCGACTGCGGCGCGGACGACGCGGTTGAGTTGGCCAGTTGAAACTCGTTCGCACGATTGTTTGTACAGCATCGTCGAGTGGTTCAGCAGCGCTTTGACGTTCTTGCCCGTTTGTCCGGTGATGAACGCGATCGGCGCATAGGCGAGCGTGGGGAATTGGGCACGCAGATAGCGCACCCAGCGGTCGGTGGGGACCGTGTTGTGCAGTTTGTCCCACTTATTGATCACGAAAACGCACGGCTTGTGATTTTCCATCACGTAGCCGATCAACTGCTTGTCCACTTTGCTGACCGTTTCCGAAGCATCAAAGAACATCAGCACCACGTCGGCTCGGCGGACACTTCGCTGCGCCCGGTGCATTCCGTAGTATTCGAGGTCCGTTCGCTGGCTCTTGCGTTTTCGCAGTCCCGGTGTGTCGATCGCCATGAACGTTTGGCCGTCCATTTCGAAACGCACGTCGACACTGTCGCGAGTCGTGCCAGGCACTTCGCTGACGATCATTCGGTCAGACGCGGCCAACGTATTGACGAACGTGCTTTTACCAACATTTCGGCGGCCAACAATCGTGACCTTCATCTGCGTTTCGGCGTGGACTTCTTCGTTCGCGTCGGGCAGTCGATCAACGATCAAATCCAGCAACTGATCGCGGTTTCGGTTCTGGGTCGTGCTGACCTGGACCATGTGACCGCGGCCAAGCTTGTGGAACTCTTCGGCTTGGATGTCTTGGTGAGGTTGGTCGGCCTTGTTGCAGACCAGGATCACCGGTCGCTCGATCCCACGCAGTCGCTCGGCCACGTTTTCGTCCAGCGGCATGATGCCACTTTGCACGTCGACGACGATCACGATGACGTCCGCGGAATTGATCGCCAGTTCGATTTGGCGGCTAACATCGTCCGTCAAATCGTCATCATCGACAATCCCGATTCCGCCAGTGTCGATCAGTTCGAAAAAGCGATCTTCATGCTCGATCAGCGTCACCATTCGGTCGCGAGTCACACCGGCATGGTCATCGACGATCGCCAAGCGGCGGCGGGCCAGCCAATTGAACAGGCTGCTTTTACCGACATTCGGGCGGCCAACGATCGCGACTTGAGGGACTGCCATTTGAAACGTGAACAAACACTTGGAGGGACGAATACGGACCAGGAAGCTCACCAGAGTACGTTCAAAGCGGCGTTTCAGACAGGCCCGGTAACCCGATGAAAGCGAAGTCGGTAAACTGGGCGGATGGCTGAAAACGACGCTTCCACCGCTGGCGAATCTCTTGACGCCCACGAAATCCATGAGCAAACCGCTGCTTTGGCGGCTCATTTGGCACGCGCGGGCATCCGTTTTCTGCCCAACGCCCAGGAATCCGAGGTCGAAGCCTGGGGGGACCATTTTGTCGTCGAAGCTGCGGAAATGGCCGAAGACACGGTCGCTGAAACGCCCGCGGCGGCCGCACCGGCGCAAGTCGCACCTGCGGCCCCAGTCGCCAGCCCGCCGAAGCCCGTTCGCCGGGTCGAGTCGGTGCCGGCGTTCACGTCGATTGAAGGGCCGTATCCGGGTGAGTCGTTGCCGGTGGCCGAGCGGAAGGCGCGGCTGGACGATTTGGCACTGCAAGTGGCTGGTTGCACGCAGTGCGAGGTTTTGTCGAGCTGCCGCACTCAAACCGTCTTTGGCGAAGGTAACCCGACGCCGCGATTTGTGTTTTTTGGCGAAGCCCCCGGTGCCGACGAAGACCGCAGTGGCCGGCCGTTCGCGGACCAAGCGGGCCAATTGCTGACCAAAATGATCTTGGCTTGCAAGTTCCAGCGTGAAGACGCGTATCTGTTCAATAGCATCAAATGCCGTCCGCCGGCCAGTCGCACGCCGGAGCCGAGCGAGTTTCAAAACTGCCGCACGTTTTACGAGCAACAGTTGGCCGTTCTGCGTCCCGAATACATCGTTTGCCTGGGTGCCATCAGTGCCCAGGAGCTGTTGAAGACGAAATTGTCGGTCGGCCGACTGCGTGGCAAACTGCACACGTATTTGGAAAGCAAGGTCGTGGTGACGTATCACCCTACTTACTTGTTGCGCAATCCAGCAGCGAAGAAGGCAGCCTGGGACGATCTGCAAATGATGATGAAAGACGCTGGCCTGATGTAGCCAGTTTTCTGGTGGTGGCGGAGGCGTTTCACGGACGGCGGACAGAGTGGATCTGGATGCTTTGTGGCACCGACATTCGATTTTTTTCGGGCGTGAAACTAGTGTTTCGAAGCGGATGTCGTCTCTGATTTTAAAATTCCGCTGTGACTTTTGTCAGTCAATCGCGGCAAATGGCGTTGCTGGGCCAATTTTTTCCTATTGACCACTTTTCGGCGATCGGAACAATCACAGCATCGGTGAAGCGAGGATTGCTTTTTCCGACGACGGTTGGACCGTCGTGAAACACAATTACAGCGATGTGCACGGAGGCCATCATGCGTCACGGGATTAACCAAACCCCTTCCAATGCGACTAGCGATTCGGCTCGCAATCAGCTTGAAGCCGGATCTCCTGTATCTCTCCGCCGCACACTGCCGGCCGGTCGTCTGACCGTTTCGGAAGATGTGCAAATCTCTTCCGTCGCCGATTCCTCAGCGACGGCCAAGCCAGGTGATTTGATCGTTTACCGAATTGGGAAAGACGATCCCGCCAAGTTGGTCGCCCAGGCGATGGCTCGTGGTGCCGCCGCGATTCTGACCGAACAACTGCTGCCCTGTCCTGTGCCCCAGTGCATCGTTGGCGACGTTGATTTGGCGATGGCGTCGATCACTGCCGAACTGCTCGGCCGTCCTGATCGCAAAGTGTTAACGATCGGCGTGATTGGCTCGGCGGGCAAGACGACGACGTCGCTGTTGTTGTCGACGCTCTTGCGAGCGAGCGGCGTTCGCGCTGGTTTTCAAACCGACCTCGGCACTCATGACGGCGTCGTTCAAGTGACTGCACCGGAGTCGCTGTCTAGTGGCTCCGAATTGGTGACCTGGATTGGCGAAGCCGCCGATGCTGGATCGCAGGCCGTCGTTGTTGAACTTTCCGACGACGAAGCTCGTTACGGACACTACGATTCGATTGAGTTCGATATGGTCGTAGTCACGGGTTCGGCGATCAGCGGCAATGACTTTGGCCCCAACGGATTGGCATGCGTGCTCGAACGGTTGGCAGACGACGGCGTCGTTGTCGCTCCGGCCGATGACCCGCGAGCGATGCGAGTCATCGAAGAACACGACGTCCGCTATGTTTCGTACGGTGTCCGCAAGGCAGCCGACGTGACGGCCAAGATCATCGATCACGCCGGTGGCATGACGACGTTGCTGGTGACGTATCACGACACAACCGCCGTCATGGAAACGTCGCTGTGCGGCGGTGCAATGGCTGCCAATCACGCCGCGGCAATCGCGGTGGGATTGTTGCTGGACCAACCGCTTTATGAAGCGATCGAAAAGATCAGCACACTGCGAACGGTGCCCGGTCGTGGTCAGCGTTTGGCTCGCTATGGTCACGCGTCGGTGGTCATGGATGTTGCCGGTACCCCTGAACGAGCGGCCGCTTCCTTGCGAACGTTTCGTGGAATGAAAGGCGCGGGCCGACTGTGGTGCGTGATGGCCGTTGATTGTGGCGAACAACCCGAGATCCTGGCTCACTATGGCAATTTGATCGAGCGGTTTGCGGATCAAGCCATCGTGACGGCTCAACCGGGGACACGAAAATCGTTCATGCCGGCGTCACACGCGGTGCTAGATGGAGTCGAAAAGTGCGCGGTCATGCGATTGGTGGCAGACCGTTCGCGAGCGATCAAGTGGGCCATTTCCGAAGCCGGTCCCAACGACACGATTTTGGTCATGACCGGTGAACGAAATCAAACGGCAAAGGCCGGTCGAACGGATCTGCAAAAGCTAGAAAAAATGATCGAAGGCGAATGGGATAAAGCTGACGAAGCGAATCCCAAGCCCACGCTGAAGATCTTCGGCTAGTGCTCTTGTGGTCCGTGTCCACTCAATTTTCCGGTAGGCAGATCGAAATAGGGCCGGTTCCCACCGGCCAATCCGTTGATCCGAGCAGCCGGTGGGAACCGGCCTTACCCGAAAACCAAGCTGACTCGGACTACTAGCCCCATTCGATTCGGCGGCCAGCTAACTTGGCCGCCAACGCGTTACATCGATGGCCGCCAGCCATAGACATCGGCTAGCGCACCGCAGACCACGTCGCTTAGCTGTTTCAGTCGGACGGGTTTTGCCAGCACGCCGTAAGTCGCCATCGACTCGGCTTCGCGGCGGATTTCGTCGTTCAAGTCCGCACTCATCAACACGCAAGGCAGTACTCGGCCAGCGGAGTGCAGGCGGCGGATCACGTCCAGGCCGGTCAATCGCGGCATGTGAAAATCGATCAGACAGACGTGGACCTCGCTGTGGTCCAGCACGTCGATTGCTTCTTGGCCGTCGGTCGCCTCTGTCACGTTGAAACCGCGTCGGACCAAGACTTCGCAAAGCACTTGGCGAAACGCCGCATCGTCGTCGGTAACCAGTAGATTGGGAGTCATCATGGCGGTCAAACGTGATAAGTCAAACTGCCACCGCGGCAGTCCTCAGCAAGCTATGATCATAATTGCAATTGTAGTGCCGAATTACGCGGCCAACGCCTTTTCACGCCCGATCCGACACGAATGAACCAACCGGCAACGCCCATTCCGAGCGAAAAGACCGCTCAAATCGATTCTCCGGCCGCCGTCAGCGAGCTTGCCAAGCGGATCATTGGCAATGTCGAATTGGCAATTGTCGGCAAACGCAAACAGTTGGTCCTGTCACTGGTGACGTGGCTATCGGGTGGCCATATCTTGCTGGAAGACGTCCCTGGGGTCGCCAAAACGATGCTCGCCCGAGCCCTGGCCCGCAGTGTCGGCTGCCATTTCAAGCGGGTTCAGTGTACCCCCGATTTGCTACCCACCGACGTCACCGGAACCTCGATCTTCAACCAAAAAACGTCCGAATTCGAGTTTCGCCCCGGCCCTGTTTTCACTCAAATCCTGTTGGCTGACGAGATCAACCGAGCCACGCCGCGGACTCAGGCGTCGCTGTTAGAAGCGATGGCGGAAACGCGAGTCACGGTGGACGGAACGACTCACACATTGAAGCCACCCTTCATTGTCATCGCGACTCAGAACCCGGTCGACCACGAGGGCACGTTCCCGTTGCCCGAGGCCCAGCTTGATCGGTTCATGATGCGGTTTAGCTTGGGGTATCCGTCGATGGAAGAAGAGATGCGGATATTGGAGCTGTTGCAGCACACGCATCCGATCGATCGACTGAAACCAGTCGCATCGGCCGCAGAAATTGTCGCCGCGTCGAACCAAGTGCGCAAAGTCCACGTCGACAATCGAGTTCGCCAGTACTTGTTACAGATCGTCAGCGAAACACGGTCGCACGCCGATCTGGCGCTCGGCGGCAGTCCCCGCGCCACGATTGCACTGTTCCGATG
>JBAUHR010000881.1:0-7688 GCA_049680385.1 Rubripirellula sp.
GTGACTTTGCTTTTGCTTGTTGAGCGATGTCGTCGACGTTCAATCCCACGATCGTCAGTGGTTTGTTCTTGTAACTGCTGGTCGCCGATTTCACGTTCGGCATTGTCGCGATGCAGGGTGCGCACCAGCTTGCCCACACATGAAACAGCACGTATTGATCCTTCATCTCATAGATATTGCGTTCTCGACTTTCGGTGTCAATGAATTTGAAGGCTCGCATGTCGGAACCGACTCTTGGGCCGCTGCGACACTCGACATTGATTTCGGCTAGATCCTCCGTGCTAGCCTCTGATTCGATCGAAACGGGAACGATCGCTTGGCCAATGGTTTCCACCAAGCAACCCGCTGGTTGCTCGTACAACTGGATCACCAAGTCGTACTGGCCCGGCGGAACGCCGTCGATTTGCAGCGTGCCGTCTTCGCTAAGCTTGACGTAATAGTGCAGCTTTGTGCCTAACCATTCCGAAAAGTCGTCGCTCTGCACAATCGCCTGATTGACCACTTGATCAACCACTTGATCGGCAGCAATGCTCAGCATTTTGTCACCATCAAGTAGCGGCAATCCCGGTGCACGACTGACCAGGAAGTTGATTGACCACTGCTTGCTCAGACCATGGTTGTCTCGCCCCGTCGCGACGACTTTGCCGACAACGCGTCCGCCCTCACTTCCCAAGCTTAGACTCTTTGTGTCACCTGGTTTTAGGTTGACCGGGATCGATTGACTCGACGTCATTGGCGAGTCTCGCCAGGGGCCCAGATAGGCTTGGATTCGACCGGCCAACGGTGGCAGTCGATCAAATTCGAAATGCCCATCGGGATCGGTTTTCGCAAAGAAAGAGTCCTGGAATCTTGGCTCCGTCAATCCGCGTTTGATCAGCGGGTGGAACTTAACACTTTCATTCGAAATCGGCTTGTCACCTTGCATCAAACGTCCCGTGATTCTTGCCCAGGGTTGCAACTGGATTTTGCCAAGCGTTCCGTCGATCGGTAAATCAATCTCGGCGAACCCGCGATCGTTAAAGACCCTGACCAGTTGCGGCTCGAATGTTGCCGGAAGTTGGAACCGGCACGAGCCTGTCACTTTCATCGCAATTCCGAAACTGGAATCCGGTCGCTCGATCCGAAACTGCGGAGCCGTCGTTGGCGTGCCGACCGCAACCATGAAATCGAACGCTCGCGTGCCATCCGGATTCACAACCTCGGCATCAATCGGCGCAGCAGGCTCGAGTTCGAAGTCTTCCTGCAGCGGAGGATCGCCGACTTCCATCGACTTGGTTCCGAAAGCCGTTCGATAACCGTCGGCCTCGATTCGGACCATGTATCGGTTGCCCGTTTGCCCATGACTTTCAACCGGAATTTCGTACTTGCCGTCCGTTGCTTCGCGCCGATCTTGAAAACTCGTTGAATAGAAGTCGGGGCTAAATGCCTTCGCCGGCACGACCGAGAACTTTTTGATCGGCTCGCCCGTTTGCTTGTCGGTCACCGAACCAAATATTTTCATCCGCGGCGACAATACAATTCGGTGTGGCTGGTCTCTGGCAACCAAAGCAACTTCGATGTTCACGAAACCCTTTTTGCCGAGGCAATAAACCACTGCGTCTTCCGGAGCCCAGTCCCATCGGTAGATCCCGTCGGAGTCGGATTTTCTTGGAATCCCACTCTCGGGAACATTGGGATGCTTGTAGTTGTAGATCGCTTCGGTCCCTCGCCACTCACCGATCCCTACCGAGACGTCTGGAATGGGATGGCCGTCCTGATCAACGATTTCAAGCACCAAGCGATTGCCAGTCTGGAGTTCGAAATCGAGATCCTCTGACAATTTGCCGAGATCAACGTTCACCTGCTGTGGCGAAAACCCCGGCGCAAGCACGGTAACGGGGTACTTATCGGGACTAAGCGGCAAGCTGCGATAGCCTCCCCTTTCATCGATTGAAACTTCGTTGTCGCCTTCGGCCCAATAGGGCCGATCGTCCCAAATGACTAACCCTTTGGTGATTGGTTCCCCATCCGGCCCAGTGATATTGCCGCGTATTCGCAAGCCCGGATCGAGCTTGATCTGCGCCGTTCCCGCACGCAGTTCCTCGGTGGTCACGCCTTGCTTTGCCTGCAGTTCGCCCCAGCGAGTATCGCCAGCGAAATCGGGATGAGTGACTTGTAGCCGAAACTTGTAGTCTTTCCCTTCTTTCTTGCCAGGAGCATTCAGGATCTCCCAGGCTCCCTTCTGATCGGTGATGACGGCGTCGTCGCCACTGGCGAGCCATGTGTTGATGGTCGGCTCAGCACTCCCGAGGATACGACTTTCTGGAACGTCGACACGGACCTGGACTGATGCTCCTGCGATTGGCTGGCCAGCCGAATCGACGACCGTTCCACTCAGGCGTTCGCCACGCTCAAGATAAAAAGTCAGGCTACCGGGAAGACTTTCGATCGGATCCTGATTCCCGTTCCCAAAATTCAAGAACTGAGGCACGTAACCAGGCATCGAAGGCCATAACCGCAGAAGACCAAGTTTGTTCGGCAGGGCGATATCGACTTCCCCCTGTTCGTCAGTCTCCAAAGTCACGTTCGGGAAACTCCCCAAACGATCAATATCGAAGATGTTTGCAAAAAGACTCGCCTTGGCAAGCGGCGCGCCGTCTTCGCCCACGATACGAACACGCATCGTTCTGACACTCGCGGCTTCGTCGCGATCATCAGTGGATTGAGAATCCGAACTTTGCAAGGTCTGTTTCCCTTGCGTTGTTGCGGGTGTTTGCGCAGACGCGGTCGGTTGTACTGCACACAACATGCCGATCAACAGCATTGAAACGGTGAAAGTCGCGAAAGATGCTAGTCGACTCACCGGAGAAATTTCGCGAGAACATTCAGCAATCAAAATCCGTCGCCGTCTCACCGCATTTTTGTCAGCCCGCGAAACGGACTTAGATTCCGACAACGTCCGTGGACGATGGCCAATACTCATCACGCGAAAATCCTCATTCAAGACGCCGGCGAGGCGATCGTCGACCATCTGCAGGCACCCGGCAATCTATTGGCACTTGATGCAGATGTCAAACAAATCAGACGTTGCCATACGACGCCGGCACGCAAAGACAATATCCGGTTGGAAGTCCGTCCAATGAAATGGGCGAGATCTGCGACGATCGTTGCAAAAGCCAATGCGGGTCTGATTTGCCTGTTCGCGAATGACGTGAATCGAACAGAATGGGAATCACTTCCCGGATTTCACTTTCCGCTCGCGATCGATTCGGTGGCGTTTGTTGAGCAACTTGGTTGTTGAGCAACTTGGTCGTTGGGCCGGGTTCTCGGTTGCGGCTAGGCTCGGTTACGATTGGGCGTTCCGATTCCCGTTTGCGCTAAGGATTTTCCGTTGAACCCGCCCGTTGAACATGCCGTTTCTGTCAGCGAACTGACGCATCACATCAAAGCCATTTTGGAAGGGACGTTTCCGTCGATTTGGGTGGCCGGTGAGATTTCAGATTTGTCGCGTCCTCGCAGCGGACACATGTACTTCACGCTGAAGGATGACACGGCGCACATTCGTGGTGTCATTTGGCGTGGCACGGCGTCGCGGATGGACGTGGACATCGAAGACGGTCAATCAGTTTTCTGTTTTGGCGATGTCGAAGTCTACGCGGCGCGCGGCACCTACCAATTGGTGATTCGGAAAGTTCAGTTGCAGGGCATCGGAAAACTGCAAAAGGCTTTCCAGCAGTTGCAAGCCAAGTTGGATGCCGAAGGATTGTTTGCGGCCGAACGCAAAAAGTTGTTGCCGCGAAACCCACGCCGCATCGCTGTCATCACCAGCCAAAGTGGTGCCGCGATCCGCGATTTTTTGGAGGCGGCGTCCAGTCGCTTTCGTGGCGTCGAGATTGTTGTCATTCCCGCGATCGTGCAAGGCCCAACCGCCGCGGCGTCGATCGTTCGCGCGATCAAGCAGGCTCACCAGTACTCGCCCGCCTTTGATGCACTGATCCTGACGCGTGGTGGCGGCAGTCTGGAAGACCTGTGGTGTTTCAACGAAGAACCGGTCGTCCGCGCGGTTGCTGCCTCTGTCATCCCGACCATTTCGGCGGTCGGGCACGAGATCGATGTCACGCTTTGTGACATGGCGGCCGACCTACGAGCGCTGACGCCCACCGACGCTGCGACCCGAGTATTGCCGGATGCGAAGATGCTTGATCGCAGCGTCATCGAACTTCAGCGTAGGCTGAATCATTCGGCTCGGATGATGATCGAGTCGCGGGCTCTGCGATTGCAACAGTTGGCGTCGCGGCCAGCGATGCGACGACCTCACGAGATCGTTCATCTTCGTTCGCGATACTTGGACGAACTTGACGCTCGTGCGCGGCGTTCGATGTTCGCCAAGATCCGCTTGGGCGGCGCCGAGTTGGCGACGCAGGCGGCATCGCTTTCGGCGCTGTCGCCGCTCAGCGTGTTAACGCGTGGATACAGTGTGACGCTTGATCCCAAGGGAAACGCGATCCAAGATTCAAACCAAGTCAACGTCGGTGACTCGATTCGAACTCGCGTTCATCAAGGCGAAATTCAATCAGTCGTTACATCGGTTGATGAAACTTGATGATAGTAATCAAGCGCCCAAAAATGCGCCGACGAGCGCCAACGCCAGCAACGCTACGATCAACCCAAGCAAGACCCAAACGACGATCGAAGTCTTGTACTTGATGTGCGGCGTTTGATCGACGACGGTTCGGTACTCGTCCGAGAAAACGACTTTGCCTTTCTTGCTGATCAGCAAATACAGAACGTAGGCGCCAATCAACGTGCCAATCGGGATGATGATCAATCCTAGTGTTGCGGACACCATGCCGGCGATGCGAGCCCAGCTCGTTAGTTTGCGAAAACCATAGCCGACGAATCCGTGTAGCAATCCGAACCCGGTATAGGTGGCGCCGATAGCGCCCGTGATCAGCATGCCTTCGGGATCATCGCGTACCAGCAGGCTTCCCACGAGTGTCAAAACGCCAACCGACAAGGTGAAAAACGCACCCAGCAGATACAGGAACCCCATCGATCGGATGGACGCCTCGTGATTGAGGTACTTGCGACGGTATTGCTCGACATCGCTAAGGTCGACCTCGTCAAGTGAAACGTGCGAGGTCGGTGCATAGGGATTGCGGTCCGCAGGTTTCGGTATCCCGAACGGGTTCGCGTCGAAGGGATCCTGTTGGTCAGACATGCTTGATCTTCAAGATCCGATCAAGTGGCTGCCGGTTGCTTGGCCATTCGGTTGCTCGATTCCGTCATCGCACGCATGCGACTTGCGATTTCGTCCGTCAGCACGCCCGACTGGAAACGCCACGCCCAGTTGTCATTCGCTTCACCGGGCATATTCATGCGAGCGTCATTGCCGAGCCCCAAGAAATCTTGGATCGGTACGATCGCGGTATCCGATGCCGATTGGTAAACCGAATCGATCATCTGCCAATGCACGTCCTCGTCACCGGTGACCACTGAATCCAGCGGGTCGGGTGCGTTGGGATTGGGATGACGATTTCGGTACCAACCCATCAACGTGTCATTGTCATGCGTGCCTGTGTACGCGACCGATCGCTCGTTGTAGGCATAGGGGCGGTGAAAGTCGTCGTCTTCGTTGTCGAAACCAAACTGAAAAACTCGCATCCCGGGGAAACCGAGTTCATCACGAAGTTGGTGAACCGCTTCGGTGATCATCCCCAAGTCTTCGGCAATGATCGGCAACTCACCCAATTTTATACGAGCAGCATTGAACGGCTTAGCGCCCGGGCCAGTGACCCAGCGACCGCCAACCGCAGTTTTGGCTTTCGCCGGCACTTCCCAGTAGGCTTCGAAACCACGGAAGTGATCGACGCGGAGCAGATCAAATTGCTGCAGCGCGCCGCGAAAACGAGCGGTCCACCACGAGTAATCGGTGGACTCTAAAACGTCCCATCGATATTGCGGATTGCCCCACAACTGGCCCGTCTTGCTGAAGTAATCCGGCGGCACTCCGGCGACCAGCGTCGGTTTTCCAAACATGTCGAGCGCGAACAGATCTTGGTTCGCCCAAACATCCGCGCTGTCATGTGCCACAAAGATCGGCATGTCGCCGTACATCAGCACATCACGCTCGCCGGCGTATTTTTTCAAACGTTTCCACTGGCGATCGAAGATGAACTGTTGAAATTCAGAAAACTCAATTTCGGTTCTTAGCTTCACATCCCATGTATCGATCGCGTCAGAGAATCGGCGGACCAACTCGATTGGCCATTGAGTCCAATCCGAGTGCCCAAAATGCCCCATCAACGCTTCGAACCGCGCGAACTCGTCTAACCAAGGCGAGCTGGCCACGAATTGGTCGAGCGCCACCTGCAGCTCTGGATTGTCGCTGGCTTGAAAATTGTCAAACGCTTTCCGCAGCACCGATCGCTTGAATGCGATCACCGCTTCGTAATCGACCTTGGACGGGTCGGTCGACAAACCGTCCGGCGGATGGACATCGGACGGTGTTAGCAGACCATCGTTGACCAACGCCTGGGGGCTGATCAACAGTGGATTTCCAGCGAACGCCGAATACCCGCTGTAGGGCGAGTTACAGGCCGATGGCGGGACAAGCGGCAACAGTTGCCAGATGCCTTGACCGGCAGCTTGCAAAAAATCGACGAACGCAAATGCTTCGGGCCCCAGGTCGCCGATGCCAAACTCACCAGGCAGGCTGGTGATGTGACAAAGTACGCCAGAAGATCTTGGAAAACGCATCGTTGGTTTAGGCCTTTCCGTCTCGCAAGGGTTTTGCGTTCCAAATTTCGTCCGCGTATTGCTGGATCGTACGATCGCTCGAAAACCATCCGCTCGTTGCCGAATTGATGATGCTCATGCGATTCCACTTCGTCTGATCTGCGTACGCGGCTTCTGCTTCGACTTGGGCATCGATGTAGCTGCGGAAATCACCAATGGTCAGCCACTGGTCCTGTGGATTCCGAAGTCCCTTCGTCAGCAATTCAAAGATACCTGGTTCGGCTTCGTTGAAGTGTCCGCCCTCGATCAATTCCATCACGCGCCGGATGTCATCGTCACCGGCAATGATGGCATCAGGGTTGTAACTCTTTTTGGTCTCGACCACACCCGCTGCATCCATCCCGAACAGGAAGAAATTATCTTCGCCAGCTTGTTCGCGGATTTCGATGTTTGCACCGTCAAGCGTTCCGATCGTCAATGCACCGTTCATCATGAACTTCATGTTGCCTGTACCGGACGCTTCTTTGCCGGCGGTCGAAATTTGTTCGGACAATTCAGTGCCGGGACAAATGATTTCCATCGACGACACGCGATAGTTGGGAAAGAACACCAACTTCAACATATCCTTTGTCTTCGGATCCGAGTTAACAACGCTGGCGACGTTGTTGATCAGTTTGACGATCAGCTTGGCAACGTGATAACCGGGCGCTGCCTTGCCGCCGATCAAAACACATCGCGGCACCATGCCGCTGGTTTCGCCACGACGAATGCGATCGTACAGATGCACGACGTGCAACACGTTCAACAGTTGACGCTTGTATTCGTGGATCCGTTTGACTTGGACATCGAACATCGCCTTGGGGTCAAACTGTACGCCGGTGTTGGCCAGCACGTAGTCCGCCAAACGCTTCTTGTTCTTTAGCTTGACCGCCGCCCACTTGGCCTGGAAAGCCGCGTCATCGGCCAACGGC
>JBAUHR010000882.1:0-2250 GCA_049680385.1 Rubripirellula sp.
TCGTGAGCTTGCGAACGAAGCGAAACGCGGCAAAATCGGCCACCGCTGCAAAGTTCCTCAAACTCGCGATGGTGAATATTATCCGTCAGCTCTTGAACGTGGAGAACGCAGCGAACGAGCGCTCAAACTGGCCGTTGCGGAGATATATGTCCAAGGCGTTTCGACACGAAAGGTCGCTAAAATCACGTCGTAACTTTGTGGACTCGAAGTCACCAGTACACAAGTCAGCCGCGCCGCGAAGGTGCTCGACGAAGAACTCGAGACTTGGCGAAAAAGACCTCTCGATCAGATCGAATACCTCGTGATCGACGCTCGCTATGAGAAGGTCCGCGTCCCTTGGCAGCGGTGTCAATTTCACTTGTCACAAAACGCGATGCATCACACGCCAAAAGTCGAACAACGCAAAGCCGTCGCGGAGGACATCCGAAATATCTTCGCCGCCAAGGACGCTTAGACGGCCACCAACCAGCTTGCACGATTCGTCGACCGTTACCAAGAGACCGCGCCGAACGTAGCAGCATGGGCCGAAGCGAGTCTTGCGGAAGGATTCGCGATCTTCGAAATACCATCGTAGCATCGGAAACGAATGCGTACGACAAACATGCTCGAGCGACACAATCGGGAACTCAAACTCCGCACGCGTGTCGCCTCGCTGTTCCCCAATGAAGCCTCCCTGTTACGACTCGTCACTGCCGTTCTCGTCGAACTCAGTGACGAAAGAAAAACTGGAATGCAATACCTCACATTCCAAAACTAATCCGAAACCGACTGGACGAACTTACAGAAAGATTGTTGCTCTATCTTCGCTGGCAGACGTGGCGGAGGTTTGAAGTAGGAAAACCGATTCAATCGTTGTTTTCGTTTCGACCGCAGTGCCAACGCTAATTTGTGACCTAGCGTTTGTTTGAACACATTCGAACGGCGTTTGGAGTCACCTCATTGCTTGAAACATATTTGATCGACGTTGGCATTCACGACGTCGCCACAACTGCTGCACTATCTGGTTCGCCGTGGCCGCAGTTTGGCCAAAAGGACTATCTGTGCCCGTCTTGCAACGCCAAACTAAACGTTGTGAAAGCGTCGCGGCGTGAAGTTGTTGCATGCCCCGAATGTGGGCAATGTATCGACGCATCGGTCGATTTTGGTCAAACGAGTTGGTCCATCAATCCGACGGTGTGGCCGTTTGAACACAAATGCATGAGCGGATGGAAGGAAGTCATACTGTCGTTTGGAATTGGTGCCTTGGGCTACGTCACTTGGCTACCAACCTACGGACGCATGGCCGCTTCGGTTGTCGCTGCCGGGGTCTTCATGGAAGGTTGTGTTCGAGTGAAGGCGGAACTTGCCCGACGTAGCCAACGCGATCCGTTGACGCTAACCGTTCCCGAAAGCTCTGACGGACTTGGGCAACTCAAGGCTGCATTTGTCACTCGAAATTCGATTGTCGACTCCCTGATTTTGGCATGCCTTGTGGTCGCGATGGGCTGCGGACTTGCCTGGGTCGCAGACTTTATGGACGATGCCCAAGGAGCAGTGGATGGAAACACTCTCAAAGCGGTTTTTTGCATGGGACTGCTACCCTGCGTGATGCTATACGTCATCTATCGTGGCGTGCGATTGAAACTGGATCGCCGCGCGATCTACGTTTATCAAAACGGGTTCCACTACGACGTGCGCGGCAATGGCGTGTCGATTCCGTGGGAAGATGTGCGGTCGCTAACCGCGATGCACTTGGGCGATGCAATCGACGAAGACGCGATTGATTTTGAATGTCGCGTGAAGCATAAGAAAATGCGGATCACTCGCGGACA
Organism: Rubripirellula sp.; assembly: GCA_049680385.1. Taxonomy (GTDB): domain Bacteria; phylum Planctomycetota; class Planctomycetia; order Pirellulales; family Pirellulaceae; genus Rubripirellula. The sequence goes on from JBAUHR010000882.1 coordinate 1,812, forward strand.
GTTCCCGCAGATTCAAAGAATTTGGGAGCGTTTGCTGCAAGAAGCTGATGAAGAAATCGGACACGGGCGAATCGAAATCCACGCCCGGATTCACGGCAAACCTGGGTACGGGTATTAGCCTGGGTCGGGACAGATCTTGTACAAGCAAGTGTCCTCTTTGCGGTCAAAATGCGCATCGGGAGCTTTGGCAAGATCCACTACGGTAGTCCTGACGCTCGATCGTGTTAGCGAGCGGCTCGGACTTGGCCGCGTGCTCGGCGAATAGCGGTGTCTTTCAGCTGCATTTGCTCGGGCGAGGACGATGGCATGGCCTGTGCATCTTCCAACGCTTTGACGGCTTCTTCGCTCTTGAGCAGATCGACTGGGATCGAACGGGCAGTCAAGATATTGACTACGTCGCCTTCGACTTGGGCGAACCCACCGTCGACGTAGTAACGCT
>JBAUHR010000883.1:0-1976 GCA_049680385.1 Rubripirellula sp.
GGTCGCACTGGAGCGGCAACCGGTTCTTCAAGCTCGATCAACAGGAATCCAAATGATGAAAGAAGCAAAAAAGACCGTTCGATGCGCGATCTACACCCGCAAGAGCACCGAAGAGGGGCTCGACCAAGACTACAATTCGCTGGACGCCCAACGTGATTCCGGTGAAGCCTATGTTGCTTCCCAGAAACACGAAGGCTGGGAAGTCGTTGCCAAGTCCTACAACGATGGCGGATTCACCGGCAGCAACATGGAACGGCCCGCATTGCAAAACCTGTTGGCCGACATCGAAGCCGGCGAGATCGACTGTGTAATCGTCTACAAAGTCGATCGACTCAGCCGCAGCTTGCTCGACTTCACCAAGATTGTCGAAACGTTCGACCAACACGGCGTCTCGTTCGTCAGCGTCACTCAGCAATTCAATACCTCAACTTCGATGGGCCGGCTGGTCCTGAACGTTCTGCTGTCGTTCGCCCAGTTTGAACGCGAAATGATCAGCGAGCGGATTCGCGATAAGGTGGCCGCGTCTCGCCGACGTGGCAAATGGTCCGGCGGCATGCCGTTGCTCGGCTACACGGTCGAGCACACCAAGCTGATCGTTGATGAAACCGAAGCCGACCGTGTTCGTCAAATCTTTGATCTGTATATCGAACATCGCTCACTGCTGCCCGTCGTCAAAGAACTCAAACGGCGCGGATGGACCACCAAGCAATGGGTCACCAAGAAGGGCGATCATCGCGGCGGACGCGAATTCACGAAGAACGCGGTCTACAAGCTACTGACCAACGTCACCTACATCGGCAAGATCCGCTATAAGGACGAAACCCACGAAGGCGAACAGGATGCGATTGTGCCCCTGGACGTGTTTAACAAAGTCCAAACGCAACTCAAAGGGAATGGCCAATCCGGCGGAACCGACGTTCGCAACAAACACAACGCACTACTCAAAGGCCTGATCTGGTGCCGATCCTGCGGCCGACCGATGACACACTCGTATAGCTGCAAAGGCAACAAGCGATACCGTTACTACGTTTGTGGCACCGCGATGCAGAAAGGCTGGTCGGAATGTCCATCACCATCCGTGCCCGCCGGCGAGATCGAACGTTTCGTCGTCGAACAAATTCAGTCCATCGGCACCGACGAGAATCTGCTCGACCAAACGATCGGCCAAATCGAATCACGAACCTCCGAGCAATCAAAAAGTCTCGAAGCCGAGCAAAAGTCGCTCCAGCGGCAACTCCGCAACGACCATGAAAAGCTACGGGCCATCGCCGCGAACGCGACTAACAACGACCGTGTCGCCGGGTTGCCCGAGCTGCAGTCGCGAATCGACACCGCCAGCGAACGATTGAAAGCGATTCAGCACGAGTTGCAATCGCTCCAAAATCAAAGCATCGACACCGCCGACGTCCGAAAACTGCTCGCCGGCTTTGATGAACTCTGGCAAACGATCCAGCCCCGCGAACAGGTCCGCCTCACATCGCTGCTGGTTGACCGAGTCGACTTCGACAGCGTCGCCGGAAATGTGGGCATCACCTTCCACGACACCGGCATGCAGAGCCTGACAGCTGGCGACATGGAGGTGACCGCATGAACGCCAAACTGACCGTCAACCGATCCTTCCACGTCCAAACCCGTCGCAACGGCAGCAAAACCCTGGCCGATGGCAAAGCCCCGATCAAGCCAATCGGCCGCATCCAACGCATCGCCCGCTTGCTGGCCCTCGCCCACCGCTGCCGTGACCTAGTCCGCGACGGCGTTATCATCAACCAAAGCGAACTGGCCCACTACGGGCAAATCTCTACGACCCGGATGTCGCAAATCATGTGGCTCGACAACTTGGCCCCCGACATCCAAGAGCAAATCGTTGCACTTCCGCGAACCGTCCAAGAACGCGACGTCCGGCAGATCGCCAAAACCCACGATTGGCGAGAGCAGCGAAAGAAGTGGGCGAGCCTGATGGAGCGACTGCAAGTACC
>JBAUHR010000884.1:0-2365 GCA_049680385.1 Rubripirellula sp.
GCGTTGCTGGCAGTCGGTTCGGACGCAGCCTTTTCAATACGGTGAAGCATGCCTCGGAAAATCAACGCGTGCAGCGGATAGATTCCGTACCAGTAGGCCAGCCCAAAGAATCCGGCGGGGTCAAAAATTGCGGTTTGACGAATCGTCGAACCATCGTCGGTGGGCTCGACTTCGAACTCTAACCAAGCTCGACCAGGAACCTTCATTTCGGCCGTTAACTTTAATCGGCGATTTGGCTCATATTCGGCGACGCGCCACCAATCGAGAACCTCGCCGACTCGTAACTCTTCGGAATTCCGACGTCCACGACGAAGGCCGACTCCGCCGCACAGCAAATCGACCCATCCGCGCACCGTCCACAAAAAACCAGCGTAGTACCAGCCTTGCTTGCCACCGATTCGGCGAATCGGACGAAACGCTTGGTCGGGGGCAACGGAAACGTTGATGCAGCGAGAGTCCACGATTCGATTGCCGAAACGCATACCGGCCCAAGTCATGACTCCACGAGATGATGAAAGGGCGTCCGACCATCGTGTCTGGGCAAAGTCCCTGTCTTCGTTCGCCAGGGCGCGTTCGATCGCCTCCGAAAGATCGCGAGGTTTGATCGCGAATTCCTGGGACGCGGCATGATCCTTTACCACGGTGGGGTTCCGCATGCTGTCGACCAACTTGCGCCCGACACGTGCATACACCGGCGTTACCAAGCCTAGCCATAAACTCGACAGTCGCGGTGTCAGCACCGGCACGGATATGAACCAACGCGATAAACCACGTTGCTTTGCGTACTCTTGCATGATTTCGCCATAACTGACTTGATCCGGACCACCGATCTCAAGAACTCGGCTCTCGGCACATTCCCAAACCAGCCCCTCGACCAAGTAGTTCAGCAAATCCTCAATTGCGATCGGCTGTGCTTGGACACTGACCCATTTGGGACAGATCATCACAGGCAACCGCTGGACCAGAGCCCGGACAAGCTCGAACGACAGACTGCCCGAACCGATAACAATGGACGCGCGAAACTCAACAACTTGACAGTTGGAAGTTCGCAAAATCTTGCCCACTTCATGACGGCTACGAAGATGTGCCGACAAATCCTCGTCGTCATCGCCAAGGCCGCCCAAGTAAATGATCCTCTTAACCCCAGCCTCGCTCGCAGCAGTGGCAAAGTTCCTTGCCGCGATACGATCCTGCTCTTCAAAAGAACCAGACGCCCCCATCGAATGAACCAAATAGTAGGCGGTGTCGATTCCCGCCATCGCCGCAGGAAGCGAATCGGGATCGAGCAAGTCTCCCTGAACGATTTCGACATCCGAGCCCAACCGGGACGACAGAGTATCTGGACGGCGAGCAAGACAACGAACCGAGATTGCCCGAGCTCGCAGCAGTGGCAATAACCGACCGCCGACGTAACCCGTCGCACCGGTTAGCAGCACGTTACACGTTGCCTTGTCCATAAATGTTCGATTCGCCCGTCGAGAATGTGGACTGATCACCGGTCATTGTTCCGCCAAGTCAACCTTGCGGGAACCATTGCCGATAGCGGCACCAGTCTGGCGGCAACGATGCCGCTATCATAGCGAGTGCAAGAAAAGGAATCTCGACAAACGCGCGATCGATGAGACTCACCTGGCCGTTGACGCCAATCAACCGAGACACAAACACACTGGTATGACGACCTGATGAGAAGCACGAATTCCAAAACCGAACCAATTCTTCAGCACCCAAGCTTTCGCGTGAACGGTTTCGTGTCGCTACGAAGCCTCGTCAAGACCACGGTCATGCTGCTTGCATTGGGATCGTGCGCTCAGCACTCGACGGTTTCCCAGACCGCATGTGCAGCGGACGCCCCCAACGTGCTGTTCATTGCCGTCGATGACCTGAACGATTGGGTTGGCGTGTATGGCGGACATCCTCAGTGCCAGACGCCCCACATCGACCGGTTCGCTGAATCGGCAATGGTCTTTCGCAACGCAAGTTGTCCCGGTCCGGTTTGCGGCCCATCTCGATCGGCGCTGCTGTCCGGTTTCATGCCGGCCACGACGGGACTGTACGGTAACGCCCATAACATGCTCGACTCGAACATCGTCCAGTCACACGCAACGCTACCGGAGTACTTTTCCAAAAACGGTTACCAAACCATCTCTTGCGGAAAAATCTTTCACGCACACAGCACCGAAAACGGATCCGATCTTGGGCAGTGGGCATTTGACGTCTGGCAGAATGCCAAGGGCGGCGGGTACTTGTTTACCGAGCGAAAAACTGGTGTTGGTGAATTTGGGCTGAATCGACCAGAATTTGCGGGTCATGGACATTCCCAAGATCACTACCGATTGCCCCGATTGCAAGCCGTTGCTTGAACAGC
>JBAUHR010000885.1:0-63221 GCA_049680385.1 Rubripirellula sp.
GCCGGATGGGGTGTCCGACGGGCCGACTGATCGACTACGTTCGGCTGACGGCAACAAGCGACCGGATCCGACGCGCCGACATGGTCGCGATCGCACTGTTGACGATGGCTTGGAGTGTCCGGTTTTGGCATGAAAGCTAAGCAATTGGCAAAGTGCGGACTGCATTCGCGGTTTGCGATTGCCGCTCGTCAAACATGCCGCCGATAGGGACAATTGCCCAAACAGGCTAGGATACGATCTAGCCATCCCCACGATTATTCAAGCTATGAATCCAAAACCGAGTTCACCATCGCTGACGTCGCCGCCCAGCGGAGCCAATAGCGGAGCAGCCAAGCGTTCCGGTACCAAACCAGCCGGGCCAAAACCGACACCCGCCCCATCGTCTGGCAAGGCGACGGCAATGGAGATTCGGCAGGCAGCAAACCCGAAAATCGAATATCCGGCTGAATTGCCGATCACGGCGCATCGCGACGACTTGGTGCGACTGCTCCGCGAGCGCCAGGTCATTGTTGTCTGTGGCGAAACGGGCAGCGGTAAGAGCACGCAGTTGCCAAAGTTCTGCCTCGAAGCGGGGCTCGGTCGCCGAGGCATGATCGGCCACACCCAGCCTCGTCGCCTGGCGGCGCGTAGCATCGCGACTCGCTTGGCCGAAGAACTTGAAACCCCACTGGGCAAATGGGTCGGATACCAAGTTCGGTTCGGTGATCATACGACACCCGAAACGATGATCAAGCTGATGACCGACGGCATCTTGCTTGCCGAAACTCAGTCCGACAAGCGACTCGATGCGTACGATGTCATCATCATCGACGAAGCGCACGAACGGTCGCTGAACATCGACTTCTTGATGGGCTATCTGCGGCAGCTTCAACTGAAGCGTCCCGATCTAAAGATTATCATCACTTCAGCAACGATCGATGCCGATCGATTTGCTGAACACTTTGCAGACGATGATGGTCCTGCGCCGATCGTCAACGTCGAAGGCCGCGGGTATCCGGTCGAGATCAAGTACTTGCCGTGGGAGGACGTCAACAACGACGAGACTCGTGGCTACGACATTTCGCGGCATGTGATCGAAGGCATCGACGTCGCCAGCCGCACCGGTCACGGCGACATGTTGGTTTTCTTACCAACCGAACGCGATATCCGCGAAGTCTCGCACCGGGTTGCCGGACACTACAAACGCTTGGGCGCGACCGGCCGCGTGGATCTGTTGCCTCTGTACGCACGGTTGCCACAATCCGAACAACAAAAGATCTTCAATCCGTCGGGCAACAAACGGCGGATCATCTTCGCGACGAACGTTGCCGAAAGTTCGTTGACGGTGCCCGGAATTCGGTTCGTGATCGATTCGGGAACGGCGCGGATCAGCCGCTATAGCGTCCGCAGCAAAGTTCAACGATTGCCAATCGAACCAGTCAGCAAGGCGAGTGCGAACCAGCGATCGGGGCGTTGCGGTCGTGTCGGGCCCGGCGTCTGCATCCGTTTGTTTTCACTCGATGATTTTGAGAATCGCGAAGACTACACAACGCCCGAAATTCGCCGCACCAACTTGGCGTCTGTCATTCTGCAGATGAAAACGCTGCGATTGGGGCGGCTCGAGGCGTTCCCGTTACTCGATCCGCCGCGGCCTGAGGCGATTCGCGAAGGCTTGCGAACGCTGACGGAACTTGGTGCGATCGACGACCGGCATGATGTCACCGACATCGGCTGGAAGCTGGGCCGAATGCCGGTTGACCCACGAGTCGGACGGATCATCTTGGCCGCGCACGAAAACGGAGTCCTTGCCGAAGTGCTGCCGATCGCGGCCGCAATGGAGCTTCCGGATCCTCGCGATCGTCCGCCTGAAAAACAACAAGCTGCCGACGAGGCGCACGCAAAATTCGCCGACGCGCGCAGTGATTTTCTGTCGTACTTGCGACTGTGGCGATACTACGAATCGGCACGCGAAGAACACAGCAAGAACAAGCTTGTCCGTGTGCTGCGGCAACAGTTCTTGTCGCCGACACGCATGCGTGAATGGTCCGACGTTTATCGCCAACTTCGCGAGATGGCAACGCAAGCTCTATCAGAAAGGGGCAAACCGAAGGCTCATGTTGGCAAAATGCGTTTTGTCGACGATGAAACCAAACTGGTCGCCGAAGATCACTACGCGGCGATCCATCAATCACTGTTGGCGGGCCTTCTGTCGGGCGTCGCTCTGGCAGGCGACAAGAACGAGTACACCGGTGCTGGTGGATTGAAATTGTTTTTGTGGCCGGGCAGTGGTGTGTTTGCGGCAAAGCCAAAGTGGATCGTCGCTGGCGAATTGGTTGAAACGGCAAAAGCATTTGCAAGAACGGTGGCGCAGATTCAACCAGCATGGATCGAGTCAGCCGGCGCTCACATGCTGAAACGATCCCACCACGATCCGCACTGGAGCGAGAAATCCGGGGCAGCGTTCTGTTACCAGAATCAAACGCTGTTTGGCTTGCCCGTCGTGACTCGGCGCCGAGTGCCGTTGTCACCGATCGATCCGGCGACCGCGCGAGATCTGTTGATCGACCACGGACTAGCCGAAGGCCAATTGCGGACCAACGCCAAGTTTGTACGCCATAACGCGGCGCTGCGTGAATCGATTGCCGCGCTTGCCGCCAAGACGCGAAGCCGTGACATGGTGATCGACGAGTATGTGGTTGCCTCGTTTTATCAGTCACGTTTGCCCGAGGACATTTGCGACCGCGGCCGGCTTGAAAAGTTCGACCGTTCGATCGAAACACCTGACTGGACCAAATCGATCCGTGACTCGGCGGGTGTGTCGCAGTGGTTGGCCGAGCCACCGCCCGAGTCCGCCGAACCGTCGTTGTACATGCGGCCAGACGATTTGATCGAAACGGAAACACAAACGATCACGCAAGACGCGTTTCCGGATGAACTCGAAGTTGGCAGTTCGCGTTTGCCGCTGAATTATCGATTCGAACCCGGTGCCGAACGTGACGGCGTGAATGTCAAAATTCACCAAGCGGCGCTATCCCAAATCAGCGATGACCGACTCGGATGGCTAGTGCCGGGACTGCTGCGCCCCAAGATCGTTGCGATGATCAAGTCGCTGCCCAAACGGATTCGCCGCAACTTGGTGCCCGCAGCCGACATCGCTGAAAAGATCGTCAGTGAATTGGCTGACGATTACGGAAAGGTGCCTTTCATGCCGGCCGTTTGCGCGGCCATGACTCGTCACGCCGAAGTCCCAGTATCACCGTTTGATTTTCAAGACGAAAAACTTGATCCTCATCTACAGTTCTTGGTCACCGTTGTCGACGACGAGGGGAACTCGATCGCCGAGGGCCGACAGATCGCGCCGCTGGTCGCCAAAGTTGGCGCGGGCCCAGCAAATGTGCCGGAATCGACCGCTGAAATCGACGACGTTTGGTCGCGAGACCATTCGACGACGTTTGATATCGACCAACTGCCGCGGGAAGTCGTCCGTGTTCGCGGCGGTGTGCGGGTGGCTCAGTATCCTGGCCTGGTCGACGAGGGAACCTTTGTGAAGACTACCCTGTTTGCCGATGCGGCGTCGGCCGAGTCATCGATCCGCAATGGTTGTGTGCGTCTGCTTGCGATTGCCGAGAAGAAAGAACTTCGGTCGCAAGTGCGGCACTTGCCGCGAATGGATCAAGCAAAGATCAAGCTCTCGGGTGTTGTCTCGGCTGGCGACATGGAAGACGCCATGACGGACCTGATGGCCAGGATTGCGTTTGTCGAAAACCAACCCGCGGTCCGGTCGGCTGCCGAGTTCCAATCGCGGCGAGCCGAACGAGCGCGCCGGATTGCCCAAGCGGCACAGGAAGTTGCCGGCTGGGTCGGGCAACTTGCCGATGCCTACTTTGAAGCTCGCAAGGAAATCGAATCGGTCGGCAAAAGCGGAAGTGGTTCGCCGGCCGTCGGTGATGTGAAGCTGCAATTGCAGTGGTTGGTGCATGACGGTTTCATGCGACGCACGCCATGGGCTTGGCTGAAACACTATCCGCGGTACTTCAAAGCGATCGCGTATCGGCTGGATAAAATGAAGAGCGGTAGCAGTGGGCGTGATGATGAGTCTCGCAAGCTGGTCCAAAGCCTGTGGCAACGCTGGCTCGCGACGCAAACGACTTACGAACCGTTCGATCATGTCGAAAGCGAGTTTCGCTGGATGGTCGAAGAGTTACGCGTCAGCTTGTTTGCTCAGCCGCTCGGTACCGCAGTGAAAGTTTCACCAACACGATGCGAAAAACTGTTGAGCTGAAATTGCCATGCCCGAGCCACTGCGACTTTCCGAAAAACCGCCGCCACAGCGCCGGCGATTGTCGTCTTTCGTGGTGTCGCTGGTGCTGCATTGCTTGGTCGCGGTTTTGATGGCGATGATCATTCGCAACACGGTCGTCCGCAAGCCAATGGTCCTTGAATTTTCGGCCGCACTCGAATCTGCTGACCAAGTGGACGATTCGATCGCAATCGTCCAACCGGCGGCTCTGCCGGTAAAAGTTTCGCCCCCCAATGTCGTCGCCAAGGCGACGGCGATTGAGCCCGAACCGCCGTCACCCGAGTCGCTGGTTCAGTCGGCCTCGCAAGCCATGGAGGCGGATCCAAGCCCGCAGATCGATTTCTTTGGCGCACAAGCCAGCGGCAACCAGTTTGTTTTCGTGCTCGATAACTCGCTTAGCATGGACGCCCGTGATGGCGAGCGATACCAGCGGGCTTGCCGAGAACTGTTGCGATCGGTCAAAGGGCTCCGTTTGCATCAGTCGTACAGCGTGTTTCTGTTCAGTTGGGAAACGGCAGCGATGTACCACGAAGCAAACCCGCGTTACCGCGACGCTTCGGGCGACCACCTTGATGATCTTCGCCAGTGGGTCACCCGTGCAAGCCTTGGCCCAGGCACGGATCCACGGCGAGCTCTTGCCCAGGCCAGCCACATGCATCCCGACGCAGTCTTTTTGTTGACCGACGGCGACTTCAACGAGCCCGATCAACCGCGCCGTGACAGTGGCTGGGTCGATGACGAAGGGAACCCGTACTCTGCCTCGTTCGATTCGGCGATCGAGCACCTGTTTGCTGATCAAGACATTCCGGTCCACACGATTGCGTTCGAAAATCCGTTCGCCAAAGGTCGACTGCAAGAGATCGCCGATCAGACCGGCGGCAGTTACCGCTATGTCAAAACGAGCGATCACGCACCAGTCGACTTGGCACGTTTGCAGGACGAAGTGAAAAAAATCCAGCAGCGAAATCGGCAAGAATTGACGCGGATCCGATCGGCTCGGAATCTGATTCGCGACGGTGAATTGGCGATGGCCGAATACCTTCTTCGTCCCGTCGATTCGGAAAAGTTAAAACGTACGCAGGATCGCGATCGGCTAAGCGAAGTCCAAACGATCCTTCGAGACGAGCTTGGTAAGGTGCGCCTGGAAGACTTCACCGAAAACTGAACTGACGTGAAGGCCGAGTGCGCGCACGAAAAAGCCACTGGTGACTTTCGCCCAGTGGCTTCGTTCTTTGGATTGGCAATCGATCGACTACGAAGCGATCGCTTTGACCATCTTGTTCAGACGGCTCTTGGTGCGATCGGCCGTGTTTTGATGCAGCAGGTTCTTGGCTGCGGCTTGGTCGATTTTCTTTTGAGCAACACGAAGCTCGGTTTGAGCGGTCGCTGCGTCGCCAGCTTTGACGGCGTCACGGACGCGGCGAAGTTGGCCGCGAAGCGTGCTTCGTTTGGCGCGGTTCGAGACGCGGAGTTTTTCGTTTTGGCGGAGACGCTTCTTCGCACTATCGGTATTTGGCATGTCAAAGGGACGCGTCGTCGGCGTCGATTAATTGAGGTGAAACGTATTTCTTAGGGCCGGGTAGTATGCCAATCCGTCGGCCTCCTGTCCAGAGTCGATACAAAAAGCGCAGAATAAGGGTCTATGAACCACAAAACGCCCCTCGGAAAAGTCCATTTGATCGGTGCAGGCCCTGGTGATCCGGGGCTGCTGACGCTGCGCGGTGCCGAACTGCTGCGTCGGTCCGATGTCGTTCTGTACGACGGACTTAGCAACACCGACTTGCTGGTCCATGCGGCCGGTGCACGCCATATTTGCGTGGGAAAGCATGGCCAGACTCGGATCTGGACGCAGTCCGAAATCATTGAGGAAATGTTGGCTCATGCCAGAGCTGGAAAGATCGTTTCCCGGCTGAAGGGGGGGGACCCGGCCGTCTTCGCGCGGACAGCCGAGGAAGTTGACGCTCTGCGAGCGGCGGGTATTGAGTTCGAAATTGTCCCCGGCATCACGGCCGCTTTGGCCGCTGGATCATTTGCCGGTATCCCAATCACTCACCGCGGGCTGGCGTCGGCGGTTGCTTTGGTGACCGGTCACGAGGAACCGAACAAGGCCGAATCGGCACTCGACTGGGACGCGTTGGCACGTTTTCCCGGAACGCTAGTGATCTACATGGGTGTGACGACGGCCGCAGCTTGGAGCGGTGCGTTGATGGCGGCCGGCAAACCGCCCGAAACCCCCGTCGCGCTGGTACGCCGATGCAGCCTTCCCGACCAGCAGACGGTCCACTGCCGATTGGACGAGGTGGCAGATCGGATGACACCGGCAAGCAAGTTCCGCCCGCCTGCGATTGTGATCATCGGGCCGGTCACGGGACTGGCCGAGTCCATGGACTGGGTCACGCGCCGGCCGCTGTTCGGACAAACGGTGATGGTGAGTCGTCCGATCGATCAAGCAGAATCGATGGCCATGGCGCTGCGTGACTTGGGCGCCGACGTGATCATTCAACCGGCAATCGAAATTGCGCCGCCCGACGATTGGGCGGACGTGGACGCAGCGATCGCAGACCTAGCAATCTTTAACGTCATTGTTTTCTGCAGCCACAACGGCGTCCGGTACTTCTTGGATCGCCTGATCGAAATCGGCTACGACATGCGATCGTTGTCAGGATTGCGAATCGCGGTCGTGGGATCGAAAACGGCCGAAACGCTTGCCAGCTATCACTTGCGTGCTGATGTGGTCCCTACGGACTTTCGTGCCGAGTCGCTAGCGGCAGACTTGGCACCCGATGTACACGACCAGAAAGTGCTGATCGTTCGCGCCAGTCGTGGTCGAAATGTGTTGCCAGAACAGTTGGCCGCTGCGGGCGCGAAGGTCACCGAAGTCGTCGCTTACCAGAACCGTGACGTCGTCTCGGCCGATCCGGCGATCGTGGAACGCGTTGCGGCGGGCAAGGTCGACTGGGTCACCGTCACCAGCAGCGCGACCGGCGAGAGTTTGCACCGGATGTTTGGTCAATCATTGCACCAGTGCAAACTCGCCACACTTTCGCCGATCACGTCCAAGACGCTGAAAGACCTCGGCTACTCGATCGCCGCCGAAGCCGACCCCTACACCATAGAATCACTGATCCATTCCATCACTCAAACGCAGAACGAATCATGATCCCCAAACCATACAAGCAAATGCATCAGAGCTATCCCGAGTTGATGCAAGCGTACGAATCGTTTGGAAAGGCAGCCAAGGAAGCCGGGCCACTTTCAGAACGCGAAGTTTCGTTGGTCAAGTTGGCCGTTTCGCTGGGTGCGGGCCTCGAAGGAGCCGCCCATTCGCATTGCCGCAAAGCTCTTGAAGCTGGCTGCACCCCGGATGACCTGCGTCATGTTGCCGTCGTCTCCGCGCCCACGGTTGGCTTTCCGACCATGATGCGTTCGCGATCATGGGTTGAAGACGTCATCAAGAAACAATCCGAATGAGCGAGCGTTTGCTAGGCGTCGTACTGTGCGGTGGACGCTCCTCGCGGATGGGACGCGACAAATCGGCTTTGCCCTATCCCAGCGACAGTTCCAGCGGCGGCACGTTTTTGAGTCATGCGATCGATCGAATGAATCAAGTTTGCGACGACGTCGTGATCAGCGGCAACGCAGATTTTCCGCCGTACGTGTCGATCCCCGATCCGGTCGCACATCGCGGCCCAGTGGTTGGGATTGCCGCAACTCTCACATTTGCGGCCGACAAAAATTTCGGCGCCTGTTTCTTCATTCCTGTCGATGTACCTGATTTTAGCATCAACGATTTGCAAGACCTCAAGTCGACTTGGCGAGAAACCGGACAAACAACACTTGCGGTTTCGGATCGGACAGAGCCGCTGATTGGTATCTATTCGGTTTCAAATTTGCCCGAACTTGATCGCTTAGCTGCAAGTGAAGATCGCAGCCTTTTTCGCTTCTTTCGACGCGGTGCCGTGTCTCACTCGACCGTGTCAATCGATCCCCTTCGATGTCGCAATATCAACACACCCGAAGATTTGGAACACCATGGCCAGTAAGTTTGCGTTTGATCATCCCGACAAAGCACTGCGAGCGATCGCCGAGAAGTTGTCAGTCGCAGGAATCGAAGAGTGCCTGAACATTCAAAATGGTGGCGGACGAGTCTTGGCACGCCCCGTAGTGGCGGACCGGGACAGTCCTGCGGCCGACGTATCCGCGATGGACGGTTACGCCGTTCGGATCAACCAGCTACAGACAGATGCACCGGTGGTTGTCGCTGGGCAATCGGTACCGGGCGGACCACCGCCGTCGATGCCCGCCGAAGGAGTCGTCCAGATCTTTACGGGAGCGATCATCCCCAGCGGCGCCGAAGCAGTTGTCAAACGCGAAGGTACCGATGAAGGCGACGGGCAGATTCGCTTTCACTCCGTTGCGCTGAAAACGTCGATGGGCGAAAACATTCGACGCGCCGGCGAGAATGCCGCGACTGGGAAAGCTGTCCTGGCGCCCGGAAAACGGATGACGGCGGCCGACAAAGCCGTCGCAGTCAACTTTGGATGCTTCGAAAGTGACTTCTATGCCCCGGTCAAAGTAGGCGTCATCACGACGGGTGACGAAGTCGGTCTGTTCGTCGATGAACGTCCACAGCCATGGCAATTGCAAAACAGCAACCGGTTTGCACTCGACGGTTTGCTAGAGAATAAGCCGTGGATCAAGTGTTGCTTTAACGAGCATTGCCGAGACGACAAACAGTCGCTTGCCGAACTGCTCGCCAAGGCGATCGCGATGTGCGATGTCGTGCTGATGACCGGCGGGGTCTCGATGGGTGACTATGACTACGTTCCCGATGTCGTCCGCGACGCGGGCGGTGAAGTCGTCTTTCACGGATTACCGATTCGGCCAGGCAAACCAATTTTGGGCGCAGTGACGGGCGAAGGTAAACTGATCCTCGGTTTGCCCGGCAATCCTGTCAGCGCCACCATCGGCTGTCGCCGAATGGCGTTGCCGCTGATCGCAAAAGTCAGCGGCCAAACCGATTGGTTACCCAACCAGGCTGAGGTCGAACTTGATGCGGCCGGTTCGAAGACGCTGCCGCTGCACTGGATGCGGCTAGCTCGCTTAACCGACCATGGCAAAGCCGTCGTCGTTGAAAGCCGAGGCTCGGGTGACCTTGTCTCGATGGCACAAAGCGACGGTTTTGTCGAAGTCGCAGCGACCGCCCCCGGCGACACGAGCAACGTCGCTGGCCCCTGGCCGTTTTACCCGTGGTAAACTTGCCGAGCCTAGCCAGGGCACTTCCTGGCAGCGAAGTCTTACACAACTGAAAAGAGATCGCTCATGTCGCGTGCTTTGTTGGTGATTGATGTTCAACGTGAGTACTTCGACGGCGCGTTCCCGATCACACATCCGGACGGTCACTTGGATCGAATCCTATCCGTCATGGATTTTGCGGCCGAGGCGAAAATTCCGACTGCTGTGATCCGGCATCATCAACCGAGTCCCGACTCGCCGATCTTTCAGAAAAATTCCGAGATGTGGCAACTGCATGCGGAAGTCGAGAAACGTCCGCGACAAGTTCTGATCGACAAGCAGTTACCGGGATCATTCACCGGGACCAACTTAGGCGATTGGCTAAAACAGATCGGTACCGAGACTGTCACCATTGCCGGCTACATGACGCAGATGTGTTGCGACACGACCGCCAGACAGGCCTTTCACCGCGGCTACAAGGTCGAGTTTCTGCGTGATGCTACGGGAACCCTCGCCGTCGAAAATCAAGGTGGCAAGGTCACTGCCGAACAACTGCACACGGCAACGTTGGTGGCACAGCAGATGTTTATCAGCGACGTCATCGACTGCGATGCCTGGTTCGCTCGCTGTAAGACCGGCAAATGAAAAACGGAATCAATCCGTACAGGCCCGTCGCACCGGTGGATGACGATCACCGGTCACCTAGCAACCGCGTCGCGGATGACGTCTCGATCAGTACGGCCAGTTTTGAATTGACACGCGGGGTGCTAAAGCGAGCCGAAGACCAGTACTTGCTGCAGCGACACATGACTCGTTTGTCGTTAGCGTCATTGGTATTGATCGTCCTAAGTTTAGTCGTCGTCGCCCAATCAGCGTTGATGGGCGGATTGGCTTTCGCCGCTGGCGTCACTGCAAGCCTGATCATGTCAACGGTCGTTTACTTAGCCTTGATCCACCGATCAAAAATGGCCCTCCGAAAACGCTTGTCGGAAATGGGACTGGTCGCAGGCGCAACATGCGAAGTCGAAAGCTCGCCAAACGAATTCGTGCTGGTCACACCGGCCGTCACGTTTCGGTGGCCGAATAAGTCCTTGAAGTTCCACCGCTTCCGAGGCGGTTTCTTGGTCAGTCCGGGGCCATTTGAATATGCGGTCGTGCCCAAGCAGAGCCTATTCGGAAACGAAAGCTTTCGCCACTTTCGCAAACGAGTCTCGCAGCGTGCATTGAGTTGACCGAACCTGCGGTATCCCGACTGGTCTACGTTCGCGGGTCGCGGATCGAGCCAAGAGCCTGAAAATGGTAGCCCTCGCACTGGTATTGAGAGTGCATTGCGTTGTTTGTGCGCTGTTTGCGAGATCGACAGACCGACAGTGCATCCGATACAATCGCAAACTCTTCGTTGTCGACCCAAACTCTTGCAATCGCTTCATGGCAATCGGAATCGACCCCACCGTTGACTACGCATTCAAACTGTTGCTTGGCAGCCCAGAGCATCCGGCAATTACGCTGCACTTTCTAAACGCGATCCTCGGCGAAGAAATCCAGATTACGGATGTCGACATACTCAATCCGATTCTTGGCAAAGAAGATGACTTCGACAAACTGTCTATCCTGGATGTCTGTGCCCGCGATTCCACCGGGCGACTGTACGACATCGAGATGCAGACCAGTCTTCCGGCAGGCCTGTCGCAAAGGTTGGCGTACTACACCGCATCTATGTATGTCAGCCAGCTCGGCGAAGGCGAAGATTACACGCGACTGCGTCCCGCCATCAGCATCTGCGTACTTGATTCGATCATGTTCCGCGAATCGATGCAAACTCATAGCGACTTCCGGCTACGTAGTCGCGACGGAGCCCTTGACCTGACGGACGGCCTGCAAATCCATCTTCTCGAGTTGCCAAAGTACACGGTGCCGAGCGATAATAGAGTCGTCACCGATCCGGTCGAAGCTTGGCTGTACTTCTTCCGCCGCGCCAACGAGATGACTACGCAAGAAATTCAACAACGATTCTATTCCCCCGCCTTCACCGAAGCCGCCGAGGTACTGGACATGATCCAACGCACTCCCCAGCAACGCGCGCAATACGAATTACGCTTAAAAGCTCAACGTGACGATCGCGCGAGGCTCCAGCAAGCTCGGATCGAAGGTAGGACGGAAGGTAGGACGGAAGGTAGGGCTGAAGGCGAAGCGATTGGCCAAGCCCGTGGACGGATCGAACTTCTTCGTGAACTACTTGGCGCTAAGCCTGAATCGCTTGTGGGCTTGACTTTGGATCGGCTAGCTGTACTCGAGAGCGATCTTCAGCGGCAACTTCGTGAGCGAGAAGTTTAATCGCCGATTTCATCAACAGGTTCGGTCTTGGCCGTAGAAGCACAACAATTTCAGTGGCATCCTCGCCCAGCATTCTCTGCAATTTCGGCTTGATTGCAGCAGCAAACTTCCGCTCCAACTCCTCGAATCGTGCTTGAAGATCAACGAGGGCCTTTCCCAGTCGCGCGCAATTCGGAAATCCGTTCTCGTTGCTCATGAACGTTGTTTCTAACCGACGATCAAGAATTCACCTGTATCAGTTGCAAAGCCATAAACAGGTTCCTTTACGTACGCGTAATTAACTCACCCCAACTCCATAACCGTTGTCAGCGATATAGCAGGAACGAAACGCGACAGATCGTTCGAGTGCGAACCAACCCATCCGTTGGTCTTGCGATTGAAGGGCTGTACCAAGCCAACAAATGGTCCGAGCAAACGTGTTATGCCAAGATGTCTTTCGCGACCGTTCCGTGGACATCGGTTAAACGAAAGTCGCGGCCAGCGTATTGGTACGTTAGCCGCTCGTGATCGAGTCCCAGTAAGTGCAAGATCGTTGCATGCCAGTCGTGGATGTGACAGGGATTCTCGACGGCTTCGTATCCGTGTTCGTCGGTCGCACCATAGCTGAACCCTCCTTTGACTCCGCCACCCGCCATCCAAGTCGTGTATCCCTTGTTATTGTGATTCCGCCCATCGGTGCCCTGTGCCGCCGGTGTGCGACCAAACTCGCCGCCCCAGATCACCAGTGTGTCTTCCAGCAGTCCGCGATCACTGAGGTCTTGCAGCAGTCCGGCGATGGGTTTGTCGCATTCTTCGGCGCGAGTCTTATGGTCTGTCGACAAGCGAACGTGTTGATCCCAATTACCGTGCGTGACTTCGACAAAACGCACGCCGGCTTCGACAAACCGCCTTGCGAGTAAGCATTGCTTGCCGAAGCTATCGGTTGGGCCGCCGTCCACTCCGTACATCGCTAGCGTCGACTCGCTCTCGCCCGACGTGTCCATCAAGTCGGGCATCACGTCTTGCATTCGGAATGCTAACTCGTAGGACTCAATCACACCTTCGACGCCTGGGTTGACCACGTCGTGGTCTAGCTTTTGTTCGTTGAGCGTTTGGATGAAGTCGAGTTGCCGTCGCTGGGCCGTTGGCGACAGTTTCAGATTCTTGATGTCGGGCACAGATTGGCTGCCGGCACCGGTCATGCCACGCGATGCGAACCGGGCACTCGGACCACCGACTTTGGTGCCCGCATAGATCGCTGGCAAGAACGAACTTCCGTAGTTTCGTGCGGTCCCGGATTGCGGACTTAGCGAAACGAAACCGGGCAGCGAATCGTTTTCGGTTCCCAATCCATACAGTGTCCAGGCACCTAGCGAGGGACGGATGAACTGGGCAGTGCCCGTGTGCATTTGGGTCATCGCGCCGGGGTGAACAGGTTGATCACACTGCATCGATCGGATCAGAGTCATCTGGTCGGCGTGCCGAGCGACTTCGGGGAACAGATCCGAAATCCACAAACCGCTCTCGCCACGTTGCCGAAATTCAAATGGTGACTTCAACAACTGGCCGCCATATCGACCTCGCTTGCCGTGGTCGGAAATCAATTGTGGTTTGTAATCGAACGTGTCGACATGCGACGGGCCACCTTGCATGCACAAGAAAATCACACGTTTGGCTCGAGCCGGAAAGTGCGGTGCTTTGGGCGCAAGCGGGTTCACGCTCGCTTCCTTGGCCGCAGCGGCACTACTGAGGCCCGCGAAGGCAAGGTAACCAAAACCGGCCGAAACACTGCGAAGAGCATCGCGTCGAGAGAACATGATTGGGAATCCCAGGGGTTAGCTAATCGAGGTATCGAAACTCGGCGGATGCGAACAAACTTTGACAAACTGATGCGAGCGGTTGTATCGCCGAACCCTGCTCGGATTCGGCGGACTTCATGTACGCCATTGTGGCCGCGAGTTCGGCATCCGTTGGCGGACGTCCGAGTGCCAAAACAAAGGCGGCTTTGACTTGGCCCGTCGGTCGCTTAACAAAACTCGCGATTTTTTGAGCCATCGCATCGCTTTGCGAGATCACGATGGGATTGTTCATCATGAACAGAGACTGGTTGGCGGTGTTGGATTCCTCGCGGGTTCCAATCACCGAACTAGGATCAGCGAAATCGAACACTTCCATCGATCGAGGCAATTCGTCTCGAACCACCGGCAGATAGACGCTGCGGAAAGTGGCTTCGTTCATGTCCAATTGTTCAGTGACACGCTCGTAAACTGAACTCGCCGGTTGACGACCGCGGCCAAATCCACGTCGCCGTGACATCCCCTCCATTTGTTGTTGGATCAATTCGCGTGGGTCACCCAAGATTCCGCCGCGAACGCGCAGGTAGCCGGCCTTGGCAACTTCGGAACCGCGGGGCGGATTCATGTCGATCTGGCCACTGGCTGCCAGCATCGCATCGCGAATCGCTTCGGAATCGAGTCGTCGTTGATTGGCTCGCCACAGCAACGTGTTGTCCGGGTCGCTTTCGAAACTGGTTTGGTCAAACGTCGACGCGATTCGATAAACGCGTGACGTGGTGATTTGTCGGACCAGTGTTTTTACGGACCAGCCAGACTTTACAAATTCGATCGCCAAGAAATCGAGCAACTCGGGGTGGCTTGGCGGCGAACCCGTGCTGCCGAAATTCTCGGTCGACGTGACCAATCCGGTGCCGATCAAGTGTTGCCAAACTCGATTCACCATCACGCGAGCGGCTAGCGGGTTTTGGTCGCTGCCAATCCATCGGGCCATCTCCAAGCGACCGCTGGAGTCACCGTCAATCGGAATAGGTGATGACGTTAGCACCGATGGAATCCCACGCGGAATCGCTTGACCGGGCAGATCGATTTCGCCGCGAGTCAACAGTTTCGCGTTCGACGGCGTCGGCGGTTCTTGAACGCCCATGCAGTAGCTCAGTGGCTGGCCGTTTGAATCGACAACCGCCAGTTTCGCCGAAAGGTCGGCGATCACGTTGTTGATCCGTATCCGCGCGGCTTGGCTCTGGTTCGGGCTACTGCGGGTTTGTCGTGCTTCGTCAATCTTGGTTGTGATTTGCTGACGCAAATCGGCAAGCTCCGCTGCCGAGTATCGCTTGTCGAACGGATTCGGGTCATCGACGGGCAGGACCAGCAGACTGCTGTTTTGGTTGGCCTGGACAGTACTGAAATTGCCGAATTCCGAAGGCGGATTTCCAAAGTAGGTTTTCATGCCTTTGAAGATGCCTGCCATCGCGTAGTAATCCGATTGCGGAATCGGATCGAACTTGTGGTCGTGGCATCTCGCACATGCAACCGACGTGCCTAGAAAGACTCGCGTCGTCGCGTCGATCTGTTCGTCAGCAACATCGGCGGCGAACTGGATTCGGTTTTGCTCGTTCAGGTTTTTTGATCCAATCGCCAAGAACGTCGTCGCGACTAAGTTCTGCGCCCACTGCGAATCGCTTTCGGCGGGCAGCAGGTCGCCGGCGATTTGCTCTTGAACAAACTGGTCATACGGTTTGTCGTCATTGAACGAATCGATGACATAGTCGCGGTATCGCCACGCATGCGGGAAAGTCATGTTGACTTGGCCGCCGGTGGATTCGCCGTAGCGAGCGACGTCCAGCCAATGTCGGCCCCAGCGTTGCCCGAAGGCTTCGCTTGCCAGTTGGCTGTCCACGAATGTGGCGATCGCTCGATCAGGATCCGATGCAAATAGTCGAGCGAAGGTGTCGATCTGTTTCGGCGTTGGCGGCAGCCCCGTCAGATCAAAACTCAGTCGGCGCAAGATCTGATTGGGGGTCGCATCCGAAGCGAGCGGAAGTTTCGCGGACTCAAGTTTCGCAGCAACGAAACGGTCGATGTCTGTCTTCGGCCAAGCAGTCTGATTGACGCTCGGTGGCGTCGACGGTGCTGGGTGTCGGTATGCCCAGAAATCTTGCTTGGCCGTTTCAATGTCGTGTTCAGAAATCGAGGATTGGTACTCAGCGACTTCCGAGACGCGTGGATCCGGCGCGCCCATCTCGATCCAACGTCCCAGGTCAGCAATCTGCTGGTCGGACAATTTCTTCTTCGGCGGCATTGCCATGTCTTCGTGGTTGATCGCCGACCACAACAGGCTGTCGTTTAGTTCACCCGGAACGACCGCCGGACCGCTGCTGCCACCGATCAGAGTGAACGATTTGGTATCCAGCCGAAGGCCGCCACGGACGTTGCCGCCCTCGTCTGAGTGGCATGAATAGCATTCTTTGACCAGGACAGGGCGAATCTTGGTCTCAAAAAAACTGAGCTGCTCGGGCGTGGGACTCTCGTCAGCAGAACCAGCCTGGCAAGCGATAAGCAGGAACGTGAAAGCGACCGGCAAGCGATGAAACAGCATGATGAGATCCGAAGAAAGGTGGTCCTCTCATTTAACCCACCCTACGTCCGTATGTATCGCACGAAACGGCAAAACGCATCCAAAATTGGTTTTGGCAGCGCATCACTGAACAAACATGGACGGATCCACCAACTCGGGCTCGTCCATCGGATGGTCGAGAGGATGCGACTTTTTCTTCAGCCGGATCACAACGTAAATCGCTACTGCCGACAGTGCCAACAAAGCAATGCCCAGCAGCGGTCGCACGGCGATCCATGACAAGCCGATCACGATGCAGGAAACGATCACGCCCATCAATGCCGCGATCAAGAACAGCACAGCGCCCGTAAAATCGCCGAGCAAGGGAACGAAGCTGGCGACCGCGCTTAGCGGTTTCAGGATCATCGAAAAACCGATCACCGATAACGCTAGCCCGACCGCTCGCAGTACCCATGCTGTCACCGTGTTTTCGGTCGTCAGTTTCCCGATCACTTCGGTTGCCGTCAGCGATCCCATGTAGAGTCGCTGAATCGGTTCGCCGTTGCTGGTGTGGAACTGCGAAAACGTTTCACCATTCTGCTGGGCGATCAGGCTAACCGTACCTGGTTCGACTTTTTCGAATCGAATGCGCAGGTCACCAATTTGTGGCTCGTTGGGCCGGGGAACGCTGCTGCTCCAGTACAACTGGTTACCCTGCATCAGGAACTGGTTGCGTTCCGATTCCGGAACACTCTCAATGAAGTCGTTCCCACGGAACTCCATCGGCTGCCAATCTTGCATCCCCCGTTTCAACGGTTTGTTCAGAGCGTACGCGCCGACGTTGACGTGTTTCGCCATCACTTCGCGGTTGGGGTACCTCATCGGTGGATTTTCATGTCCCGCCGAACGGTGAAAGCGATCGCTATTGGCGACATTACTGGACCAGGTTTGGTTGTAGGTGTAAGTCGCGGTGTGTTTCGAATTCGAGCTGGAATTGTTTTTTGATTTCTTCTTTTCGTGCCACTGAAACATTTCGACTCGCCGGGCCAGATGGATGGCGGGCAACGAGACATTGAATTCTGGATCCTCGAGCGTTTCGTCGGTCTCGGCGAGTCCGGTCAAGTGAACCAGTTTGCCCTCGCGCGAAGAATCAACCGCGTTCGGGTCGGAAATCGTTTCGACCAACTCCGCCGCTTCGACCAATCCGCGTGTGCGGTGTACCGTTCGGTATTCGTTCCAGCCATGCAAAACGATTGCACCGGGAACCATCAAGAACCCAACGATCATGGCACCAAGCGAACTCTTTACGCGGCGAAAGTATCCGAACATCGTTTCCTCTGGATTCGCAGGGTCAAAAACAACATCGTACCATGCCCGCCGGCACCATTGCTGGGCTAGCTACTCATCAAGGCATCGTCGGTCGCTTGATCGCCTGATCTGATCAAGCTTGACCTGCGATGCAGCTCGCGACGTCAAAACGAAATTTGGATTTCCGAATCAGCTAGAATGCTGGTCACTTTGTGGCGGTGGGACAGATTGCGTTCCCTTCTTTCAAAACAAACACGAGACTCACATCATGCGAAGTTTAGGGACGTTTTTCCTGTGCCTTGTCGGCGTCGTCACGACGGCCGCCGATACGCCCATGAACTTGGTGATCATTCAAACCGACGAGCACAATTTTCGGACGCTTGGCTGTTACCGCGAAACGTTGCCAGCCGCGCAAGCGATGGTGTGGGGCAAGGAAGCCGTTGTCGAGACACCAGCGATTGATGCGATTGCTCATCGCGGCGCCATTTGCACATCGTTCTATGCGACCAGCCCTGTTTGCACTCCGTCGCGAGCAGCCTTCTTTTCAGGACGCTATCCGCAAAATACGGGCAGTTGGCAAAACGATCGACCATTGGCAGGTGACATCGTCACGTTCGCCGAAGTGCTTCGGCAAAACGGTTACTCGACCGGTTACGCGGGCAAGTGGCATCTCGACGGTCCGGGAAAACCTCAGTGGGCACCAAAGCGGCAGTTCGGTTTCGAAGACAATCGGTTCATGTTCAATCGAGGGCATTGGAAAAAGTTCGAGATCACCGACCAAGGCCCGCAAGTTGCCGCGCGGGGCAAGAACGGCGAACCGAGCTACTCACTCGCCGGCGCCGACGAAAAGTCCTTTTCAACCGATTGGCTGTCCGATCGCGCCGTCGACTTCATTCGCCAACATGCTGGCGAGCCGTTTTGTTATCACCTCAGCCTGCCTGACCCCCACGGTCCCAACGCAGTCCGATCGCCTTACGATGCGATGTACGAGAACCTGCCCATTCGCCCCCCAATGACGTTTGCGCATGCAAGCGAAAACCCGGGCTGGGCATCCGGCGGTGGCAAGAACTCGAGCTTGAAATTTTCGGCCGAACAGATGGCGTTGTATTTCGGAATGGTTCGTTGCATTGACGACAACGTTGCCAAAATCACGAAGACAATTGATGAGCTCGGTTTGACCGATCGCACGGTCGTTGTCTTCACGTCGGATCATGGTGACTTGTGTTACGAGCACGGGCGTTTGAACAAAGGCAACCCGTATGAAGGCAGCGCCAAGGTGCCGATGATCGTAGCCGCACCTGGCAAGATTCCGGCCGGGACGCGAGTTGATCAAGCGCTCGGCACCGTTGACTTCTCGCCGACCATTTTGACGTTATTGGGAATCGACTCGAAACTTCACCCCAAAGTCATCGAAGGACGCGATGCGTCGAGCTTGTTGCAGGGCAATCCCCGTGCCGATTGGAACGACGTCACGTTCTTGCGATCGGCCGGAACGAAGCCAAGTTGGTTGGCTGCGGTCAGCGATCGATACAAATTGGTCGTGTCGGTTTCCGATGATCCATGGTTGTTTGATTTGGAATCAGATCCCGATGAATTGGTAAACCAATTTGGCCGCTCCGATCATACTGCGGTCGCAAAGTCACTTGCCCACGCTCTGCAAGAGTACGCACGATCGTATCGTGACACTCATCTGGAATCGTCGTCGATCGCGAAATCGATCGAGTCCATCATTGGCGACTGATGGCAACCGATCTACTGATTGCCGAGATCGGCAAAGACGGACCGCGCCGCATCGGCGTCTCGGGCGGCGCGTGTCTTGGAGTCTTCGGCCCACCACTCGGTTAGAGCGGAACTTTGGGACTGTGGGCTCAGTTGAATCGCCTGGAATTGCTCGAACGCTTCGGTGCGTTCAAAGCCCCGTGCGATCCGAACCGCACCGTCGCTGCCGGTCCACTGCAATCGATCGGGCGCCGATTCCCACTGAGAATTGGTTTGTTCCGAGTAAATTTTGGCGACGTCATCGCCGCCGTTTGACGCGTAGCCAATCGTCGATTCAAAACCGCTGGCCGAAACGTGATAGTTCGTTCCGGTGATGATCGACCGGCCACTCGAAACGCTCATTGTGTCGTCGCCAACCGAGTCGTAGATCTCGGCGCTATCGAAACCACCGTTAGTCGCGTAGGCGTAAACGCGTTCAAATCCGTAAGCCAACTGAAACGCATCGTCGCTTTTTTGGCTTGTGAATTTCGGACGCCCAGCCCAGTTGTAGTCGCCGGCGCTATCGTGCATAAACGCAACGTCGCTGCCACCGCCGATTCCGTGGACATAGATGCGCGGCACATCGATGGCTTCGAACGAAAAGCCGGTGCCTCTTAACGTGGCATTTCCTGGTCGTGATTCCAATGTGTCCGATCCGGGTGAATCAAACAAAGTGGCTCGGTCGGGACCGCCGCCGCCATGGAACGAAATGTTTTCGAATCCGCGCAACTGAATCGAGTAAGAATTGGTTGATAAAGAACTGACACCATCGGCATCGCCGCCCGCGCTAGCGATCAACCGTTCGGCATCGGGGCTGCCCAGAATCGTCAGTTTGTCGTCACCACCGCTAACGTCAATCACGATCGCCGCGTCGGCTGCGGTAGGGGCAAGTGAGTATGCGACGCCGCCGACTCGCAGCGTGATGCCATCGCGAAGATCCAGTTCGACTTCTTCGCTGCTGTTGGATCCTTCAAAGTGGTCGAGCGTCGACGGTGAAGTTGTGCC
Organism: Rubripirellula sp.; assembly: GCA_049680385.1. GTDB lineage: Bacteria > Planctomycetota > Planctomycetia > Pirellulales > Pirellulaceae > Rubripirellula. The sequence goes on from JBAUHR010000885.1 coordinate 20,249, forward strand.
ATCGTCCAAATTACCAACGGCCGTCGCCAAGTCGAATGTACGGTAAGTCAGCCCCGATACGGCGTCGATTCGTTCGACGGACGAGTCTCGCATTCGTGCCAGAATCTCATCGGCGGTTGGCGAGAGTCCTTCGTCAATCATCGCTTGTCGAACCAACATCGAAGCGCCAGCGATCTGTGGCGTTGCCATACTGGTACCGTCCAGTCCGGCAAAGTCGTCGACCTTACCGTCCCAGCCAAACACATGATCGGGAACCGAGCTGACGATCTGGCGTCCGCCGGTTGCAAAGATTCCGGATTCGCGTTGAGCAAAGTCACTAAGGCTGCCATCGGATTCCGTCGACGAAACGGGCACAACGGAAGGACTGGACGCTGGATACAACAGTCCCGTATCGCCTTCGCCACCATCGAAGAAGTTGCCTGCGGCCGCGAAGACAAGAATGTTGTCTTGGCGCAGCAAGGCAAATTCGTCTTCAAGCATGTCCATCGCGACGACACGGTTGGATTCCGATAACGCGGCACCAACGGACAAGTTGACGGTCGTGATCGGTGATTCAAACGAATTCTGATTCGCGTGAACCCACTGTAGCGCCGACTCGATCCATTGCAGTTCGCTGGAACCGTTGTCATCAAAGACTCGTAACGAAACGATGTCGGCTTCGGGCGCGACTCCGACGAAGTCACTTGTGTTGCCCGCTAGGACTCCGGCGACGTGAGTGCCGTGGTAGCCGGCCGGTCCATCGTCGTAGGGATCGTTGTCGTTTTCGGCAAAGTCCCATCCGCCGACCACTCGATAGCCAGGCCCAAATCCGGCGGGTGCATTGCCAGATTTCAAGGCGACGTGATCCCAAGCAACTCCGCTGTCGATGACGGCGACCGTTTGGCCGGCACCGGTCAGGTCTGCTGTTTCACGAAGTGCCACCGCTTGGGCGATCACGTTGGACGCGGGTTGCGGATCGGGTGACTCGTCGAGCGGCGATTCGTCAAACAGATCGGCGCTGCCTAGCGCCTGCAACAGCATGTCGCCAGCTAGCGACGCCGAAAGCGCGAGCCTTGGCTCGCACGGTTCGATGCGTGAACGATCGGCCTCGATTCCGTCGTTAATTGGCTTTCTTTTTCGTTCGTCGCTTTTCATGCGTTGCCGTCTAGCAGGCGATCCGATGGGAAATGGATGGCGATCACAGTTGTCCAACGCGAGACTTGGGTGTCTGCTGCAAGAACCGGGACCGTCCTTCAAGGAAGCCTAGGTCGTACACTCACCCACGGCCTACCTAACCGGATCTTCGCCAGAAGCATTCCACGAAGGTGGCAAAGGGTGCCGATAAATCTGTGTAAGTCGTTACATTCGCGCCTGTTCTTTTGGATTTTGAGGCTTCGTCCGATGCCACTGCTGAAACTATGGAACTCAATTCGGGGCAAATCCAATTCTGAGGCTGCCGAACCGGCAAAATCGATACAGACCCCCAGCCAGAATTCGGCAAAACCGGTTGCCAGCACACCAGTGAATTCGAACACGGCTGAAGCCGCGAATCCTGCACCTGCTGCGCCGACCCCAACGCCGGCAAAGTCTCGAATTTCCGCGATGGGGATCTTTGGATCGTCCAATCCACATGCTGCGCTTTGCAAACAAATCAAGTCAATGACGACGCCCCGTCGTGGCGAAGTGAGTGGACGCGAGGTTCGAACGGTGCTGGAAATCAGCGCCGAAGACGGATCTCGTGCCATCGCGGTGCTTGAAACGCTGGCCAAGTCGATGCCGGCTGCCGCTCCGACCGTGAAAATTGCCGACATCGATGCGGTGGACGCTGCCGCCGAGACCGCCCCTGCCGCTGTCCCAAGTGTCCGCTACATCGTCATCGATCAGTTTGAAATGGCGGGCGGTGCGACGACGCTGAAACAGTTCCACCAGAACCTTCGCGGAGCGGACATTCGGGCGCAGGTTTATCCAGAGCCAATCGACCGCGGACTTATTCGTGTCGCCCATACGATCGGCGCAGTCGATCTAATCCTGTTTGCCGCACCGACGGATCAGTGGGACAAGCCAGAGACTGCCAAACTGATCGAACGTGTCTCGCACGCCGACACGAAAGTTCTGGTTCGCGACGGTGACGCATGGAAATCGCCTGCGACCACTGAAACACCGGTCCGCCGCGCTGCTTAATGGCGTGTGATCGCCCCCGTCGTGAGGCGGCGGTCGATCGAGACTTCCCCAAGGCGCCATCTGCGCCTATCGTGTTTAGCCATCAAGGCTTGCGAAGCTGAAAAGTTGCGCGAGCGCTGATCGATTTTATGGCCTAGACTTTCGAAATCGTTGAATCGCGCTGATCCAACGGATGATCGATACGGGAACGAGAAAAATATGTGCGGCATTGTGGGTTACGTCGGCGGCGAAGATGCGTGTCAATTCTTGATCGACGGATTGCGTCGGTTGGAATATCGCGGCTACGACTCATCAGGGATCGCAATCCAAGGCGACAGTGATTTTGCGATCACTCGATCGGTTGGACGCATCGATTCACTGGTCGGACGGATTGGCGACGAACTTCCCACCGGAACGATGGGCATCGGGCACACGCGATGGGCCACTCACGGTCCAGCCACCGAACCGAACGCTCACCCGCATCAAGGCGGCGATGGCGAGGTCGTGCTGGTTCATAACGGCGTGATCGAGAACTTCTTAGATCTGAAGAAGGAATTGATCGAAAAGGGATATGTCTTCAAGTCAGACACCGACAGTGAAGTCGTCGCTCACTTGGTCGCCGAGAACTTAAAAACGACGGCCGAAGTCGCTGACCAGCCAAACATGCGTTACTTGACCGCGGTTCAGGCTTCGGTAGCCCGCCTGCGTGGAACCTATGGATTGGCGATTGCGTTTCGCGATCGGCCCAACTTTATCATTGCTGCACGATTCGGCAGCCCGCTCGTCATTGGCGTCGGCAAGGGCGAGTACTTCATCAGCAGCGACGCATCGCCGCTAGCCGGCCATACCGAGCGGATTGTGTACTTGGCCGATCACCAGATCGCTGTGCTGACGCCGGAAGGCTTTTCCGTTATCCACCGTGATTCGGGACGCGTTCGTGTCGACATCCGGCCATTGGAAGTCGATACCGGCGACGTCAGCTTGAATGGCTTTGACCATTACATGCTGAAGGAGATTTACGAACAACCGGAATCGATTCGCAACGCGATGCGAGGTCGACTGGATGACCAGGATGCCACCGCGGTGTTCGGCGGATTGAATCTGACACCCCAACAACTGCGCAGCGTTGAACGAATCGTTCTGACCGGATGCGGAACCAGTTGGCACTCGGCGTTGGTCGGTGAATACCTGATCGAAGAACTGGCGAGGATTCCTGTTAGCGTCGAGTACGCCAGCGAGTTGCGGTATCGCAATCCGCCAATGGAAAACAACACGTTGGTGTTCGGAATTACGCAAAGTGGTGAAACGGCCGACACGCTGGCTGCACTGCGTGAAACCAAACGCAAAGGCCACCGGACGCTGGCGATTTGCAATGTCGTCGCTAGCTCGATCGCCCAAGCGGCCGACGGCGGGGTGTACTTGCACGCCGGTCCCGAAATTGGCGTGGCCAGCACCAAGGCGTACACATCCCAGGTCTGTGTGCTGGCGATGTTGGCGTTGTACTTTGGCCGAACTCGGCACATGAGTTACGAGGGCGGCAGACGTTTAATCGAAGAGCTAAGGCGGTTACCCGCGGCCGTTCAACAAGCACTGACGACGGATGAACAAGTCCGTGAAGTGGCCAAGAAATACTGTAACGCAACCAACTTCTTGTACCTGGGTCGTCAATACAATTTCCCGACGGCACTCGAGGGGGCTCTGAAGCTAAAAGAAATCAGCTACATCCACGCCGAAGGGTACCCGGCGGCCGAGATGAAGCACGGTCCGATCGCATTAGTCGACAAGGAAACACCAAGCCTGTTCATCGTCCCGCGTGGCACGACGCACGATAAAGTCATGGCCAACATGGAAGAAGTCAAAGCTCGCGGTGGACCGATCATCGCCGTCGCCAGCCACGATGATCCGCACATCGAATCGATCGCCGATGACGTGATTCGCGTCCCTTCGGTCCAAGAATTCTTGCAGCCAATCGTGACAGTGGTTCCGCTGCAATTGCTGTCCTATCACATCGCGCTGCTGCGTGGCTGTGACGTTGACAAGCCAAGAAACTTGGCCAAAAGCGTCACTGTAGAGTAAACTGTTTCCAATATCGGGGGGGTCCGAATTGTCGCGAGTGTGCATTTGAACACTTCCCGAGGGTTTTCTTCGCATTCGCGTTTGCGTATCTTCTAGTCTCACTTCTTTGATTTCTAATCTTCTCCTCTCCTCCTGAAACTGCATCCTGAAGGCACTCCGATGAAACAACATGGCCTCACCTACAATTCACGCAAAGCCTTGATGGTTAACCTTGGCGACGTCGCTGGCGGCGAAATTGCCAACCTGATCTCGCAAATGGCTGCTGAAATCGAAGAATTACGACGCACCAAGGTGAACGTCACCAAGATTGTTCCGGGCGTGGTCGATTCGGTCAGCGATCACCTGATCGAAGAACCTGTTTAAGGTTTTCCCCTACTTTGCCGGGCCGAGTCTCTTCCTCGCCCCTGGCACCGCCGACTTTTTCGGCTTTCCATCACCTGACGCCCGCCCAGCCGCGCGGCGTCAGCCTAGTTTTTGGCAATGTCCTGTGCAGATCACGGGCGTTCGGCTTCGCGGTTTGGCATCATTTGCCAGTGCATAGTAGCCGCAGATTTTGCCAGAGCGCAGCCGCAGAGTCGTGCTCCACTGGCCAAGCCCATCGGACCGGGAAAACCGTTGCGACACTTCACATCAGTCTTCAATCCGCCCTTAGCCGTTGACAGTCCGGCGGTCACAGTTGACAGTGGGTGGACGAATCGTTTCTCTCCTTTTATGCCGCCTTTCGCAGCGCCAAAACGCACATGACCGACGCTTCTTCGTCCGCCCCGCGGACCATGCTCGACAAGATCTGGGAACAACACCTCGTCGACGCTCCCGAGTCTGGCCCCGCCATCATCTACATCGACCTGCACCTGGTTCACGAAGTGACCAGCCCGCAAGCGTTTGAAGGTCTGCGGCTGAACAATCGCCCCGTCCGCCGCCCCGAGCGAACGATCGCGACGCCTGACCACAATGTGCCGACCAGCGACCGCAGCCTGCCGATTGCTGACCCGATCAGCCGCAAGCAAATCGAGACGCTGCGACAGAACTGTAAAGAATTCGGTGTCACGTTGTTCGATATCGATGACGTTCGCCAAGGCATCGTTCACGTCATCGGCCCCGAAAACGGCTACACCCAGCCCGGCATGACGATCGTGTGCGGCGACTCCCACACTGCGACTCACGGCGCGTTCGGTTCGCTGGCGTTTGGGATCGGGACCAGCGAAGTCGAGCACGTGTTGGCGACTCAAACGCTGCTGCAGTTCAAACCCAAGACGATGGAACTGCGAGTCGACGGCAAACTGCCTCGCGGTGTCACCGCCAAGGACATGATTCTGTATCTGATCGGTCAGTTGGGCACCGCTGGTGGAACCGGTTACGTGCTTGAATTCACCGGCGACTGCGTTCGTGCACTCACCATGGAAGAACGCATGACGGTTTGCAACATGTCGATCGAAGCGGGCGCTCGCGCCGGCATGATCGCACCGGACCAAACCACGTTTGATTACTTGCGCGGCCTCCCCGAAGCCCCCAAGGACTTTGATGCCGCCGTTGAACGTTGGAAGCAGTTGCCGACCGACGCGGGCGCAACCTACGACGTGTCGAAGGTGTTCCGCGGCGAAGACATCCAGCCGCAAGTGACCTGGGGAACCAACCCCGGCCAAGTCCGCAGCGTCACCGATAACGTGCCTGATCCGTCCGAATTCACCGACGTCACGGAACAGAAATCGACGGCCAGCGCGCTCGAATACATGGGCCTGACAGCCGGCATGTCGATCGAAGACGTTTCGCTAACACGAGTCTTCATCGGTTCTTGCACCAACGCTCGCATCGAAGATTTGCGTGCGGCGGCTGCCGTGGTCAAAGGTCATCACGTATCCTCGGACGTCAGCGCGATGGTGGTGCCGGGCAGCGGACGAGTCAAATTGCAGGCTGAAAAAGAAGGCCTCGACAAGATCTTCGTCGAAGCCGGACTCGATTGGCGCGAAGCCGGTTGCAGCATGTGCTTGGCGATGAACCCGGACAAACTTGAACCAGGCGAACGCTGTGCCAGTACCAGCAACCGAAACTTCGAAGGCCGCCAAGGGAAAGGCGGACGAACTCACCTAGTCAGCCCCGCCATGGCCGCCGCAGCCGCCATCAAAGGCCACTTCGTCGACATCCGCAACTGGACCTACAAGGAATAGGAAAAGAGGGTTTAGGTGTTAGGTTTTAGGATTCAAAACTCAAACACCCAGACGCCATACCGCTTTTCCTAATACCTAACGCCTAATACCTAACACCTGTCTCACCCATGCAAAACTTTACCATTCATACCGGCGCCGTTGCGACGATGGACCGCGCCAACGTTGACACTGACCAGATCATCCCCAAGCAATTCCTAAAGCGAATTGAACGAACGGGCTTTGGCCAGTTTCTGTTTTTCGATTGGCGTTTTCTGGACGACGGCACAACGCCGAACCCAGAATTTGAACTCAATCAAGACAACGTCAAAGGCGCGTCGGTCTTGGTCGTTGGCCAAAACTTTGGCAGCGGCAGTTCTCGCGAACACGCTGTATGGGCGCTTGATGACTACGGTTTCCGAGCCGTAATCGCACCGTCGTTCGCCGACATTTTCTTCAACAACTGTTTCAAGAACGGCGTGCTTCCAATCACGCTTTCCGAAGCCGATGTCGCAGAACTGTTCAAACGCGCTGCTGCGAATCCGTCGTATCAGTTGACGGTCAATCTGGAAAACCAAACAGTTTCTGATTCAGACGGTTTTGAGCGTTCGTTCGAAGTCGACGCCAGCCGCCGCGAGAACATGCTGAAGGGACTCGACGACATCGATCAAACCCTGCTAAGCGAAGCCAAGATCACGGCTTACGAAAACGCTCGTACCTGGTAGTCGATTTTTCCTTTCAGCTCATCCAACAAGAAATCGGTTGCAATTCATGACACACGATATCGGTCCCAAGAGCGTCGCAGCGTTCAATCGCGCAAGCAAATTGATGCCTGGTGGCGTTAACAGTCCCGCTCGTGCGTTCGGCGCCGTTGGTGGGACGCCGCTATTCATCGACCATGCCGAAGGACCGTACTTGTTCGACATCGACGGTCGGCGATACCTGGACTATATCGGTTCGTGGGGACCGATGATTCTGGGTCACGCCAATGGCGAAGTGATCGACGCGGTCGTGCGAGCCGCTAGTCGGGGAACCAGCTATGGTGCGCCAACCGAAGCTGAATCTACGCTTGCCGAACAGATCATTGATGCTGTTCCAAGCATCGAAAAAGCTCGGCTGGTCAACAGTGGTACCGAAGCTACGATGAGTGCGATTCGTGTGGCACGCGGTGCCACCGGACGCCACAAAATCATCAAGTTCTCTGGCAACTATCACGGCCACGTCGATTCCCTGCTGGTTGCCGCCGGCAGTGCCGCGGCGACCCTTGGCGTTCCCGATTCACCCGGCGTCACGCCCGGCGCGGGCGGCGACACGATCGTGTTGGCATACAACGATCCGCAAGGCGTCGTCGAAGCATTCCAGAAGTACGCCGGCCAAATTGCTGCTGTCATCCTGGAACCTGTCAGCGGCAACATGGGATGCGTTCCGGGAACGAAAGAGTTCCTGACGTGCCTGCGTGAACAGACGACCGCCGATGGCGCAATTCTGATCTTCGACGAAGTGATGACGGGTTTCCGTTTGGCCTTTGGCGGTGCTCAAGAGCGTTTCGGAATCACGCCCGACATGACGACGTTGGGCAAGATCGTCGGTGGCGGCATGCCGCTAGGCGCCTACGGTGGCCGAGCCGACATCATGAACCAAGTGATCCCGTCCGGAAAAATTTTCCAAGCCGGCACGTTGGCTGGCAATCCAGTCGCCGTCGCCGCCGGCAGCACCACGCTGCGGATTTTGAAAGAGAAGCCACCCTACGAATATCTAGAAAAAATGGGACAGCGATTGGCTGACGGCCTGGATCAGGCTGCCACCGCCGCCGGAATCCCACACACGATGGGGCACGTCGGCAGCATGGTCACGCTGTTCTTCAACCCTGATCCTGTTCACTGCTGGGCGGACGCCGATCGCTGCGACCGCGAGGCATTTGGGCGGTATTTCTGGGGTTTGATCGGCGAAGGCGTCTACATGCCATGCAGCCAATTCGAGTCGCTGTTCTTCAGCAGCACCCACACCGAAGCGCACATCGACGAGACCATCGCAGCGGCCGAGAAGGTCCTAAAAAAGATTGCTTAAAGACTTCTGCAAGCCCGGCTTGCAAAAACTGCCTCAGGTTTAGATACTTGTTCCTCTCGAGTAGCCGGAAACGGCCACGACGAGAAGCCGGAGTGGCGGAATGGCAGACGCGCTGGATTCAAAATCCTGTGAGGGCAACCTCGTGTGGGTTCGACTCCCACCTTCGGTACTAGCGAAAAAGGACTTACAGCTTTCGAGCTGTGAGTCCTTTTTTTATGCCCCGAAGCTTTCGGCTTATGCCAGAGGCCACTTGCCTGCCCATGCATGTTCGTCATTCCGAGACGGGAACCTCGACAAAGTCGCAGCCCGTGCGAGCCTCAGAGAGACTCGCCTACATGAGCCGAGCATCCTCGAATGCTCGCAGATTGCCCCCGTTCCCTGGATTTCGAAGATGAGACGGATTTTGACGACGAGACTTGACGTGACAAACCAACCAGTGATTCTTCGCCTTGCCGCGATTCTATTCGCTGCAGTGGTCTTCCAGTATTCCGTGGTCGTCGCCAAACCGAATACGAAGCCGAACATCGTCGTCATCTTTGCAGACGACTTGGGTTATGGAGACGTCAGTTGTTACGGGGCGACTCAGATCAGCACGCCCAACATTGATCGTCTGGCAAGCGAAGGAATGAAATTCACGGATGCCCATTCAGCCGCTTCGCTATGTTCACCTTCGCGGTACGGGCTGCTTACTGGACAATCTCCTTGGCGACTGCACAAGAAGGGAAATGGTTATCGGCTTAGCCCGGATCGACCAACGATCGCGTCATTCTTGCAAGGCCACGGGTACGCTTCGGCAGCGATTGGCAAGTGGCACTTGGGTTACAGCAAAGACTGGAACAAGCTGCCCATCACGGGTCCGTTGGAAGTCGGTTTCGACTACCACTTCGGCGTACCGTCGAACCACAACGACTCAACACGAGTGTTCATTGAAAACCACGATATCGTCGGCCGAAAACCTGGCCAAGAATATCGCATCGTCGACGAACAGGGTCTTCCCGAAGGGATCGCCCAGCCGCGTGTCGACGACCAAGTCGACAGCACACTGACAGAGAAAGCAGTCGCGTTCATTCGCAAGAATGCGGCGGAACCTTTTTTCCTGTACTTCACCCCGTGCGCCCCTCATACGCACGTCACTCCGGCAGCGGAGTTTCGTGGCACCAGTGATGCAGGGTTGTTTGGTGATCACGTTCAAGAATTAGATTCGCACGTCGGAACGATTCTTCGCACGTTGGAAGAACTGAAGCTGGCCGAAAATACAATCGTCATTTTCACGAGCGACAATGGATCCACGCCAAAGGATTTTAAAGGAACAAACGGCGTACAACTAAACCTTGCCGACGATTCGAATGACATACGAACCCGTTTCAAGACAGCCAAGGAAGACGCCAAGAAACTAGGACATGCCACCAATGGCGTTTGGCGAGATGGCAAAGGCTATGCGTACGAGGGCGGGCATCGCATTCCGTTCATTGCACGCTGGCCCGGACGCATTGATGCAGGTAGTTCATCAAACTGCACGCTGAACATGACCGACTTGTTCGCTACAGCCGCAGAAATCGTAGGCGGTGCATTGCCAGAGGATGCTGCGGAAGACTCGTTCAGCCTGCTGCCAGTGCTGTTGGGAAAAGTAGACCGGATCGCTGGCCGGGAAGCTGTCTTCATTCAAGGGAACGGAAAGGACAGTTCGGTCGCCGTTTGTTCGGGGCAGTGGAAGTTGATTGTGCGATACGGCAGCGCCAGCGACCAAGGCCACGAGCTCTACGACCTATCAAACGACTCAGGCGAAACGTCAAACCTCGTTAATCAGCATCCCGACATCGTGACGCGTTTGCTGTCCAGTTTCGAAAACGCAGAAACAAACGGAAGAACGCGTCACTAGACATCAGTGACAGCAGAAATTCCAAGTCGAACATACGGGGGACAACCAAACGGGCGTGCGTGTGAACAACCCGTAAATTACGATAGCGTCTATCCGATCGTGACATCGTCTACCTAGCCACAATCCGAGTTCCCCTTTTCTGATTAACTCCGTCCCTCCCAAGGTCCCCCATGTTCGTTCGCACAATCCTGATCACCAGCATCGCTTTCATTGCAGCGGGTGTCGCCACCCCAAAACTGATCGCGCAAGACACCGTTGTAAAAAGCGAAAAGGAAACGCAGCCTATAGATCGCCCAAAGACCATGGAGGCGATCAAAGAAGCCGTCAAAGATTTGACGGACGAGCAAAAGGCAAAACTTGAAACACTTCGAATGAAAGCCGTCGCACAGCAAAAGGCTCTCCTCGATTCTGCAAACATCACATGGACAATGTCAGAGCAACGCCGCGAAGCTTATGAGGCGTTGAAGGCCAAGGGGACCAAGGGGACCAAGGGAAAAGCACTCTCGGCGCAAGCCAACAAAGACGCGGAGTACACCGAGGAGCAAGCCGCGGCCCAATCCAAGGTCGGCAAAGTTTGGAACGACTATCGATACGCGATCATCAACGTGCTATCTGCTGAGCAACAGAAGCAACTACCAAAGTGGTTAACGAACAGGCACGCCGCCCGTGTCAAAGCAGAGAACAAAAAAGCCGCCGCGAAAAAGAAGTAGTGGTTGGAGAGAAACATCTGCATGGATGCAAACCTCTGCGAGCGCAACCTCGCTTGGACGCGATTGAACACTGCATGGATCGCGTGGCGTGACTGAACACGCAATTCGGAATCATCTTGCCAAATCAAAGTTGCTATGCGTCCACTGCACGCTTAACCCTGCAAGGTATTTCAAATTCGCTCTTCGAAGAATCGTGTTCGCAGCACGCTGCTTGCGGTGCAATCACTTTTTTGGGGGGGCGACACGCACAGGACTGCTGTCACATGATCGAAACCTGTTGCTGCTAAACGGATTCACGCATTTGATAGACCGCAGACTTGAGCCTGCGTGCGTCGATGTTAGGATGAGATTCTCCTGGCCGCCTTCGCTGCAATTCGCTGCTGCATCCACTTTTTTTTCTAAATGAACTTCGTTGTCTTTTAACTTCTCAATCTTTACCGAGGCTGTTACCAAACATCTGCGACGCCGCGAAGCGATCGACGGCGAGATCATCTTTTTGGAAGGTACGCCGGCGGATTCGATCTACCTCGTCGAATCGGGTTGCGTCAAGTTGGCGATTCATCCGCAGGACGATAAGCGACTGACGTTGTATCGGGCACGTCAGGGTGATGTGTTTGCCGATGACCACTTGGTAATGGACCGATACAACGTCACTGCGATCGCGGATCAAGACACAGTCCTCCAGTATGTGTCGAAGGAATTGATTCTCAATGAAATCCGATCGAACCCCGATATTGCGATGCGGTTCATAGAGTGCCTCGGACAACGACACCACCAGCTTCGCGTCAGCTACGAACGACTCGGAATCGCGTCGGCGAAGTTTCGCGTTCTGCACCTGCTGTCTAGCTTGTCGGCAAATGCGCCGGGACCGTTACAGTTGTCGGGTCGGATGAAAAGCCTCGCGAATGACTTGAACCTGACCCCCGAAGCGATTTATCGAGCACTTCGCGAATTGGAAAAAGACGCCTTCATCAGGCGGGATGATGGCACGATCACGGTACTGAAAAACGAGCCCTGATGCCCCTAATCGCCGCTTGCAACTTGATCGTTTACATTCGGTATCAGCCGCGACGTAAGAGACTCTCGTGACAGTTCAATCTTAATCACACGGCCGAGCTTCATCGCATGACCAAGTGGGGCGTTTCCCTACCTCAGCCTCACCGCTCCATCCTTCGGTTCTTTCCCGAAGCCGAAGGGGACGTTTCTCGATTAGCTGCTGGTGAAATACGCAAAGGAAATCGCCAATCGCACGCGTAACACGGCCATTCGAACTTCTTACTACTGGCCTCGCTGCTGGCGTTGTTCATCCGCAAGAGCCTGCCACAGAACGCGCCTTCAATACTGGACCTCGCTATGCCGCCGGTGGCACAGTGATGCGTCCCAAACCAGAACTGCGATGGCGTTCACCAAGACAGGCTACTCGATGACGTCGGGTAGATCCTTCCCCTCTTCGACGAATTGCATCGAAAGCGAATTGACACAGTGACGCGTGTTCTTTTTGGTGATCCGTTCGCCTTCAAACACATGCCCCAGGTGGGCGTCACAATTCTGGCACAGAATTTCAGTGCGACGTCCATCTGCGTCAGTTTCGCGGCGAACCGCACCTTCGATTTCGTCATCGAAACTGGGCCATCCGCAACCTGACTCAAACTTGTCTGCTGATCGATACAGCCTTGCGTTACATCGCCGACACAAATAGGTCCCCGGAAGCTTGTTTCCTAGCAGTTCACCAGTCCCCGGCCGTTCGGTTCCCTTGTTGACGATTACGCGTTCTTCTTCAGCCGTCAGTTCGTTGTATTTTGTCATGGGTCTTCAATGGGGTGAGGTCAATCAATGGTAATCAAGTGCAGAACAGCAAAGTACTCACGCTCGTCTGTCCAACTCTTGCGTAGTTGCAAACCGGCACGACGTGCCATCTCGGCAAATTCGTCGACCGTGTATTTATGCGAGAACTCAGTATGGATCAATTCATCTTCGGTGAAAAAGAATGTCTCGGTTCCAATCCGCACTTGCTGCTCACGAGCACTGCGAATGTAGATTTCGATACGGTGTTTCTCGGTGTTGTAAAAGGAGTGGTGTCGAAAATCGCCCGGTTCCAAGTCGGTGTCTAATTCTCGTCGAATACGATGCAACAAATTCAAATTAAAATCTGCCGTGACCCCCTGCGAATCATTGTACGCCCGCTCCAGAACTTCGACATCTTTCTGCAAATCGACTCCAATCAGAAGCCCGCCACCCCGTCCACATAGCGGAGCGATCCGGGCAAGCATTTCCTCTGCCTTCGCCGGCACAAAGTTACCGATCGTTGAACCGGGGAAGTAAACGGCTGAATGCGTGGGTTCACGACGCGCGATTGGAAGCCGAAATTCCTGCGTGAAGTCGGCGCAAACGGGCAAGACTTCGATGTCCGGAAAATCTTCCGCGATCTGCTTAGCGGATTCGAGCAGATGTTCGCGAGAAATATCAACAGGCACATACGCGACCGGGTCCGACAAATGCTCCAACAGCCGGCGAGTCTTGATACTGCTGCCGCTTCCATATTCAACCAGCATCACGCCGGGACCAACTTGTTCGACGATCTCGTGGATATTCCGGTCCATGATCGACTGTTCAGTTCGCATCGGATAGTACTCCGGCAGTTCGCAGATACAGTCGAAGAGTTGCGACCCTTTTTGATCATAGAAGTATTTGCACGGAATTTGCTTAGGGTTGCTACGCAAACCGCGAAGGACTTCTGATTCGAATGGAGTGGGCATGTTGAACAGACGAGTCCAGCGGGGATGGATTTCCGTAAGCGGAATCATAAGATAACGAAACGACGCGCAAGCCAAAATGATCGAAATCATCTCATCGCCCACTCGCTTCGCGTCCAGCCATCGACATGATAAATTGTGAACGAGACGTTTCATTATGGTGCGAATCAGGGATGACGAATTAGCGATTAGATATCAGGAAAGACGCGTACTTTCGAAGTGTAGGGACAAGGGAAGCAAGAATCGAAATGGCAACGACCACCGACCAACTCTTGGACACCTATCGATCAATTCGCGGATTCACCGAGGCCATCGCCGCACCTCTTTCGTCGGAAGATTGCTGCATTCAATCAATGGACGACGTCAGCCCAACGCGATGGCACATGGCACATACGACGTGGTTCTTCGAGACGTTTCTTCTAAGGAACCAACCCGGCTACAAGGTCTTCGACGAATCGTTCAATGTCTTGTTCAATTCGTACTACAACACGATCGGCAAACAGTATCCACGAGAGCAACGCGGACTTCTGTCGCGTCCATCTTTCGGCCAAGTTCAACAGTACCGTTCCTATGTCGACGAACACTTAACCGCACAGTTGCAGGACACACAGTTTGCCGAATCCAACCGAGGACTGATGGAAATCGGCTTGAACCATGAACAACAGCACCAAGAACTAATTCTGACCGATATCAAGCATGTGCTGTCCTGCAATCCGAGTTTCCCGACGTACCGAGAATCAAACTGGCCGCAGTCTTCGACAGCGGCAAACGATTGGATTTCGATTGACGAAGGAGTTTACGAAATTGGACACGCCGGCGATTCATTCGCGTTCGACAACGAGTCGCCGCGTCACAAGGTGTATCTGCACGAGTGTGAAATTTCATCCAGGCTGGTGACATGCGGCGAGTACCTGCAGTTCATCGAACAAGGTGGCTATCAAAATCCTGATCACTGGCTTTCGCTCGGTTGGGCTACGGTCAACGAGAACCAATGGAACGCGCCGCTGTATTGGCACGATACTACCGAGGGTCGGAAGCAGTTCACGCTTGCCGGACTGGTCAACGTCGACCCCCATCAACCAGTAACTCATCTAAGCTACTTTGAAGCTGACGCCTACGCACGATGGCGAGGCATGCGACTGCCAACAGAATTTGAATGGGAGACCGCATGCATGACAGCAGTCGCCCAAGGCAAAACAACCGCCTATTCCTTTGTAGACCAACTCGTTGCGACCGGTAGCGTAGTCCACCCATCTCAGGACGCGTTGCCAGAACAGTCCATCGATTCAGATTCAGCGCCGACGGGACTGATGGGCTCGGCTTGGCAGTGGACCAGCAGCAGTTACGCGCCGTATCCCGGTTACCGCCAGCCAGTCGGAGCGGTAGGAGAGTACAACGGCAAATTCATGTGCAACCAGTACGTCCTGCGAGGCGGTAGCGTGGCGACAAGCCGAAGCCACATCCGACCGACCTACCGCAACTTCTTCCCAGCAGACACAAGATGGCAATTCAGCGGGTTGCGTTTGGCTAGGTGAACGATGCGAAAACAGGCGTTGTCGGACGTCGCTGAAATGAATGCCCATGCGAAGGCGACTGTAGCGAGTGTCACCGCAACCGTTTCCCCATGGTCACTCATTTCACGTAATTCGATGCCAAACGGAATAGCGACGTCCCGGTTTCCTTAAATTTGATAAACGACACAACGATTTTCACGCCTGACTATCTTGGGCAACCAGTTCGGGCGACGTTGACGGCAGCACCGATTCGCAGACAATTGGGCGATGAATCAAAACCGGCGGACCAACAAGACGAACCGAAAGAAGTCGCCCAAGGGCGGGTTTAGCGGAAATCACCAGCGGGGCTGGCTGTGGGGGCATCATGCCGTCACCGAAACGTTGTCGACCGGAGTCTGGCCGGTGATCGAGATTTTCACCAACTCGAAAGCCGCAGATCGATTTTCCGACCTTTTGTCAGCCAAACAGAAAGCGGGCATTCCGATTCAAGTCGTCGATAACGACCGACTGGAACAACTGACTCGTTCGACAGAGCATCAAGGGTTGGCGATTCGACTGGGCCCCTTTCCCTATCAATCGATTGAATCTTTGACGGGGCGAGTTGACTCGGCCCTTTCGGAATCGAAAAGTGATCCGACGAATTTGAAATCGAGCGTGCCGTTGGTCGTGATCTGCGATCGTCTGCAAGATGCCTTTAATTTTGGTGCCATTCTGCGATGTTGCGACGGTGCGAATGTCATGGGAGTGATCGTTGGCGATCACAGCCAGGCACCGGTGACACCGCACGTCGTTCGATCCTCGTCCGGCGCCGTCAATCATCTGTCGATCATCAAGGTGTCGGACCTTGTCGAGACGGCGTTGCAATTGAAACAGCAAGGCATGCAGGTGGTGGCCGCCGACGCAAACACTCAGTCCAACGTCTGGAACTCCACACTCACCGGGCCGACGGTTCTGATCATTGGCAGCGAAGCGACCGGTGTTCAGCCTGATTTGTTGTCGATTTGCGATCAACGTTTGTGGATACCGATGCAAGGCAAAGTCACTTCGTTAAACGCCGCCGTGGCATCCGGCATTTTGCTTTACGAAATCCGTCGCCAACAGTTTTCATCCTGCTAGTGTTTCGCTGACGCATCTGGTTCTCAAAAGCTTACCCCCATTCCAACCCACCATGCTCCTGCGACTAACCAACCTACGCACTCGCGTCGAAGCCGACGAGTCCGAATTGCCAGCCCGTGCCGCGATGGCGATGGGCGCCGATGCGTCGCAGCTTCGATCGCTCAAAATTTTGCGCAAGAGTCTCGATGCGCGGCAGCGTGAATCGCTTCAGTTTGTCTACACGGTTTTGGTCGACGTGCCCGAAGGCACACAAACACGAGCGAAAGGCGACGTCAGAATCGACGCCTTTCAACCGGCATCTTTTTTCGACCCTGATCCCGGCAAGACACCCTTGCCCCAGCGTCCTGTCATTGTCGGTTCGGGCCCCGCCGGCTTATTGGCTGGCTATTATTTGGCGCTGAAGGGTTACCGACCGATCATTTTGGAACGCGGCTTGGCGGTCAAGGAACGAGTTCCGGCAATCCGCAAATTCGACCGGGGTGGCGAACTCGATACCGAGAACAACTACCTGTTTGGCGAAGGTGGTGCGGGTTGCTTTAGCGACGGCAAACTGACCTGCCGTATCACGGGCCCCGACGTTGATTGGGTCTTGCAGAGCTTCGTCGATTGTGGCGGTCGGCCTTCGTTGGTTTACGAGCATCGCCCCCACTTAGGCAGCAACAAACTGCCGATGATTTGCCGAAACTATCGTCGCAAGATCGAAGCCCTCGGCGGCGAATATCGCTTCGGCTGTCGATTAGATGGGCTGACAACCGATGGTGACCGATTGGTCGGGCTGTCCACATCCACCGGATTCATCGCGACGTCGCACGTGCTTTTAGCCATGGGGCACAGTGCGCGAGATACGTATCACATGCTGCTCGACGCCGGATTCCCGCTGCGGCCCAAAGCGTTCCAATTGGGTTTGCGGATCGAGCATCCGCAAGCACTGATCAACCAACGCAAATATGGACGCCCCGAGTATCTAGAACAACTTGGGGCTGCCGACTACACGTTGGTAGCCAAAGGCCAACCCGATCTATTCACCTTTTGCATGTGCGCCGGTGGTGTGGTGATCCCAAGTGTGTCCGAGCCGAACATGTATTGTTCCAACGGAATGAGCAATTCTCGGCACGACACACCGTTTGCGAATAGCGGGCTGGTCGTCACGTTGGAACCCAACCAGTTTGGCAGCGACCATCCGTTGGCCGGCGTCGAAGTGCAGCGAAAATACGAAGCACTCGCATTCCGCATGACGGGGGCTGATTACCAAGCGCCCGTTCAACGAGCGCGAGACTTCTTATCCGGACGAACACCGATTGCCGGTGAAGCGATCGAGTCGTCGTATGAACGAGGCGTCGTGGCAAAAAACCTTTGCGAAGTATTGCCACCGGTGATTCTGAAAGCGATCCAAGCCGGATTGCCAGTGATGAACGCCAAGTGGAACGGTCAATACCTCCCCGACGCCGTACTGGTGGGCCCCGAAATGCGAGGCAGTTCACCGGTGCGTATCGACCGCGACCGCGAGTCCTATCAGATCCCGGGCATGTCCGGCGTCTACCCTATCGGCGAGGGCGCGGGCTATGCCGGCGGTATCGTCACCGCCGCTGTCGACGGCCTACGCGCGGCCCGCAAAATCGTCGAGCATTTTGCGCCCAGCGTCGACTAGGTTTCAAATCAAACGAAACGACTGCCCCCGTTAACCCCATGTCGCAATTCAGAAAATGCCTGTTACTTCGCAAGGACAGACTTGATTCGCGCTGATCGCGCAGGTGACGGCAATTTAGCATCCTTCGCTCACCTTTAACCGGATCCCTTCCCAGCATGACAGTCTCACAGGCGAATCCAGGACTGGTGATCGAGTTGTGTGCGGGTGGCATCGATGACGTTGTTCTGGCGGCGGAACTTCAGGTCGACCGGATCGAACTCAACAGCGGCATGGCACTCGGGGGACTCACACCGTCAGCAGGCCTCGTGGCAGCCGCACGACAAGCTTTCACCGGGCCGATCGTCGCCATGGTGCGCCCACGTGAAGCGGGCTTCACGTACTCAGACGCTGAATTCAACCTGATGCTGGCAGACTGCGATTCTTTGCTGGCTGCAGGTGTCGACGGTATCGCAATCGGCTGCCTCTCCGCGGTCGGGACAATTGATACCCAGCGATGTGCATCCATTCGGCGCCGATGCACTTCTGCAACATTGGTGTTCCACAAAGCGTTTGACGGAACGTCCGACTTGCAACTCGCGACTGAGCAATTGATTGATGTCGGGTTTGATCGCATTCTGACAAGTGGCGGTGCGACCACCGCCGTCGCCGGCAGCCACCAAATCCGAAAACTGATTGACGAATTCAGCTCACAAATCGAGTTCGTGGTGGGCGGCGGAGTGCGAGCAGAAAACCTGGAAGACATCGTCAAAGAAACGGGCTGCGACCAGCTTCATGCATCCGTCCGCAGCGTCGTGGAATGTCCACTCTCGGCAAGCGAATGCGAATGCGATTTCGGAGCAATTTCCGGCAACGGCATCGTGGGTTTCGGCATGGCAGACCGAACACAATTGGAGCGTCTGATCCAGGTCGCTCGAAACCCTAACCAGTGACTGTCCCCCGTAAGAAAGAGCGACATCGCTTGGTTGATTGGAGTGGGTGTTGCAGATCCTGTCGCCAGCATCCGCTGGCCTCGCACAGGTTGGTTGCTTGTCTTATCAAATCTCAACGAACCCGCAGTGTGACCCACGGACGAATGCACAAGAACGATCTATGAACGCCTTTCGAAGTCAGACAGCTATTTCGCGGTCATTCGTGATGCGATGACGAGCGACAAATTCAAATCGCTTTCGCGGTACTTGGGCACGACCACGGGCCAGATGTTGATCGGTCGCGACGGCGGCGACACGCGGACTGTTTATTCGATTCCTTGCCACCGATTCACTGCGTCAACAGTTCAGTTGTCTGACGCAGTGGCTGATGATCGTCTGGCGATAGTTCTCGACGTTGCCGCGTGTATCCAAATGAGCAACGGAAGCACCGCCAATGAACAACTCACCCGTCTTGTCGCCGAAGCAGGTTACGACGGAGCCGACACCGGAGTGCAGATTTCCACCAAGAATCCGTCGATGTCGTGAACGTACGACGTCACCTGTCCCCACGGCATGGTCTCGGCGTCTTGCACAAGCTTCGCCCCCGCGTCGACTGCTCGTTTCAAGGCGGCAGGCACATCGCCGGTTTCAAATGCGATCTCGAAAATCGGAGCCGACGAGTCGACGCTTCCGGGGTTTTTGCCGAGCTGAGTCATCAGCGATTTCGACGAAAACGAAAGCGAAGTATCACCGGTTGAGAGTTCGCCATAATCACCCGACTCGTGGATCATTTTTTGCTCCACACCAAACGCACGGCAATAAAAGTCAAGCGTCGCTGCAACGCTGTCAACGTAGAGTATCGTGTAGCGAAATTTCAAAGCGTGTTCTCCAGAAGAAGTTGTGTGATTCAATCTCGGCAGGGGGCATTGTCGACGACCGATGCAGCGGTGTCTTGAATGAATGCGTTAGAGTCGTTTTTTAACGCAATCTAGCGAGTCAATCGGGCGACGAGTCTTCCTATGATAACAATGCGCTGCCCTTGCTTTTCAGTTTTGAAGTTGAGCGATTTTGGTCCAAACCGGTAAATTGCCCGGCGAATACCAGCACGACGCGCGAGCGAGTGATTTCACGTTGCGATGCCATCTATAGCGATCCAATCTATCGCGATCCAATGGCGAAATTCGACGCGATACACTTGCTCGCGCGTCGTGCGGGTATGAAATGCGCAACTTCAAAACTTTTCAGTGCCGGTTTCTTGTTTGGGGATTTTTTGTTGATCCAGATTGTTGTTTACGGTGATTCGCTCAGCTGGGGAATTGTTCCCGGCACTCGGATGCGGCTTAATTTTGCGGATCGTTGGCCAGGTGTGATGGAAGGCGAACTGTTGGGGCGGCGGCGGGATGTTCGCGTGATCGAGGATTGCCTGAATGGTCGGCGCACAATTTTGGACGATCCCAACAAGGCCGGTCGCAACGGACTGCAGGGACTCGAGCAGCGGATCGAAGCCCATTCGCCGTTGTCGCTGGTCATCCTGTTTCTAGGCACCAACGATTTCCAAATCACGCACCAGTTCCACGCACGCGATTCGGCGCAAGGCGTCGCGATGTTGGTGACCGCGATCCGCCAGGCTCCGATTGAGCCTGGAATGTCGGTGCCAGAGATCTTGTTGATTGCTCCGCCAACGATCCGCGATGCGAACGGTGACGTCGCCAGCAAGTTCGCAGGCGCTCCGGCCAAAGCGATAGGGCTGGCCGAAGAATTCAGGTTGGTCGCTGATCAGATGGCGTGCGATTACTTTGATGCGGGAACGGTTGTCACAACTAGCCCGATCGATGGCGTCCACCTAGACGCAAGTCAACATCGTGTGCTGGGTATCGCGATTGCAGCACAGGTCGGTCGCATCCTTGATCGAGACAACTAGCACACGCGTTGAAATCGACGCTGGCTAGCAGTCCATCGCTGCGTGGTACCGTCGCCACTCGCCTCGGGCAGGTATTTTCGAGAAAGGCACGCCTGAGGCGAGCACAACAATGTTCTGCTGATTTCCAACCATTCCTGGCCTTGCTACGCGGTTGACGAAACCGCCGCTCACTCGCTTGCGACTCACTAACTTGCCAAACCGCGAACGACTTTCGCTACGAGCTCTATTCTAAAACAGGTTGATAGAGAGTAGGGGTGGCCTGATTCAATGCCGGGATCCGTTTCGGAAATCACGTCCAGGCGATTCGCATCTTCCCTTGCCAGCCGACCGAGTACCTGGGGCTCCCATTTCAGCCCGTTTTTCTCGTATTTCCGGCCCTTTTTCACCGTTCATTGCAAAACCACTGGCCCGCCGTAGAATGGGCCGAGTTTACCGGATTTTGACAAGAGCTTCTTTCTTACCTGAATGACAACGCTTTGGATTTTTCAAACCTAGTTGAAATGATTTTCACGCTCGCCGGTGGACTGGGAATTTTCCTGCTTGGCATGAAGTACATGTCTGACGGAATGCAGGCAGTCGCGGGTAGCAGTTTGCGACGGCTCATTGGCGCAGTGACGAACAATCGCATCCTGGCTGCCACGGTCGGTGTCGTTGTCACGTGCATTGTTCAGTCCAGCTCGATCACAACCGTGATGGTGGTCGGTTTTGTGAACAGTGGTGTGATGGTCTTGGCACAGGGGATTGGCGTGATCATGGGGGCCAATATTGGTACCACGATCACTGGTTGGATCTTAGTGCTGAAGGTTGGCAAGTACGGATTGCCTCTGCTGGGCTTTTCCGCCTTTGCGTATCTGTTCTCCAAGGGCGACCGATGGCGATACTGGGCGATGTTCGTCATGGGCGTCGGGATGGTTTTCTTTGGGCTAGAAATCATGAAGGACGCTTGCTCGGTCATCAAGGAGATTCCTGAATTCGAGGCCTGGTTCGCCCGGTTCAACGCCGACACCTACGTGGGCGTCCTTAAGTGCGCTGCCGTTGGTTGCATCCTGACAACGCTCGTGCAGTCGTCGTCGGCGACCCTGGGAATCACGATTTCGCTGGCGTCGCAAGGTGTCATTTCCTACCCAACCGCCGCCGCACTCGTGCTTGGTGAAAACATCGGCACCACGATCACCGCCTTTCTCGCTTCGCTTGGGACAACCACTCACGCGCGGCGAGCTGCGTACTTTCACATCATCTTCAATCTGATTGGCGTATTCTGGATCACGCTGATTTTCCAGTGGTACATTGGCCTGATTCAGACCATCGTCGGCGTCGATGTTGCCGAAAAGGTGATGGTCGACGGCAGCCCAACGTTTCCAAATGTGGTGGCCGCGATCGCAGCCACGCACAGCGTTTTTAACATTGCGAACACGTTGATGTTCCTGCCTTTCTTGACACCGATCGTTCGGTTCTTGGAGTGGGTCGTTCCTGCGCGTGCTTACAAAGAGAAACCGCGTTTGACAGACCTTGATGTTTTGATTCTCGACACGCCGCTGCTTGCGATCGAACAGTCACGCAAAGAAGTGCTGAAGATGGGTGACGGCTGTTTGAAGATGATGGACTGGTTGCTGCAACTGATGAACGAGGACGAGCCCGACAAGGCGCTCGCGGATCGATTGAAGCAACGTGAGCGAGTCCTCGATAGCGTCCAAGACGAAATTGCCGAGTTCATGACGGGATTACTGTCGGGCGGCAATATTTCACACGCGACGGCAGAAGAAGCCAGACGCCAGTTGCGGATCGCTGATGAGTATGAGTCGATCAGTGACTACATCGCTAACCTGGACAAGTTTGACCGAAAACTTCGCCGTGATGGATTCCGGTTTACCGATTCCCAGCGTGCCGATCTGGGACAATTGAATCGGCATATCATGGAATACGTTGCCGCTATTCACGATGGGTTGACGAAAGACAATCGAAATACGCTGGCGGCCACCAGTGCCGTTGCCAAACGGATCCGAGCCGAAGTCAAATCGCTGCGTCGGAAACATTTGGAAGAATTGTCCACAGGCCCGCTGCCGCCGGTGGTCAGCGTCGCCTTCTTGGCCGCGCTCAATGCTTATGTCCGGGTTCGTGATCACGCGCAGAACATCGCCGAAACGATTGCACCTGATAAATAGGTCGCTGGGAATCGGGACGAACATCCTTGCGCGATACAAGATCGTTGCGGATGCACCTCGGTCGGCGCGTGAAGCGATCTACAGCGATCAGGCCGGCACGCTTACGGCTTCGCGGTTGTCGGTTTAATCGTTACGCTTGACCTTCATGTCTGCGAACGAATCCACGACCACGACAGAACTCAGCAACTCGCAAGTCGTGAATCGGCTGCTGCGATTGGCTTGGAACTATCGTGGTTGGTGCGCTGCGATGCTGGCGCTGCAAGCGGTGCTGATGGGGCTGGCCGTGACCTTGGTGCAAGTTGGTGGGCTGACCATTGACGTGATTCGTTTTCACGCGGGGTCGTCGACCATTTCGCCAACCCTGCCGCTGGGTTTTGCTTTTCCTATTGCTTGGACGCCGATGCAGCAGGTGATCTCGCTGGTAGTCGCGATGATCGCGATTGCGATTTTGCGAGCGATTTTGAATTACGCCTATGCGCTGACGTCCGGCACGTTGGTGCAGCGCAAGATTGTCGTGGACTTG
This sequence comes from Rubripirellula sp., assembly GCA_049680385.1. GTDB lineage: Bacteria > Planctomycetota > Planctomycetia > Pirellulales > Pirellulaceae > Rubripirellula. The sequence continues at coordinate 43,806 of JBAUHR010000885.1, forward strand.
CGAGCGGCCGTATATGCGAAACTGCAACGACTAAGCCTGCGGTTCTACAATGATCAGCCGGCCGGCACGATCATCAATCGCGTCACTGGTGATGTGCAGGCAACGCGAATGTTCATCGACGGCGTGCTGGTGCAGCTTTCGATTCTGGCAATGTCATTGATCGTCTACTTGACGTTCATGCTGCGAATTCACGTTGGCTTGACGATCGCATGCTTGATCACAACGCCGGTGATTTGGTGGATCAGCATTCGTTTCTCGCAAACCGTACGCCCGATGTACGATCGAACGCGGCAACTGTTTGACGATTTAGTGCTGCGGATCGCCGAAAGTAGTGATGGAGTCGCGGTGATCAAAACGCTGGGGCGACAGGCTGCCGAGACCGAGCGATTTCACCGGGCCAACGATGCGGTCCAGAATCAACAACAAACAGTCTTTGCCAAGGTCAGCAACTTTGGTCCGTTGATCGGTTTTCTGACTCAGGTCAACTTGGTCATTTTGCTGATCTACGGCGGATACTTAACCTCGATTGGCACGCTGGCTTTGGGAACCGGGCTGATCGTTTATGCAGGACTGCTGCAACAGTTCAGCAATCAAGTCGGAAACTTATCTGGCCCGGCAGGCTCGATTCAGCAATCGCTGACCGGCGCGAGACGCGTCTTTGAGGTGCTTGATGCGAACGAAGAAGTCAAAGCGCCGCTCGATCCTTGGAAACCCGATCGCATCCGCGGCGACATCGACTTGCACGGCGTGTGGTTTGAATATCAGCCCGGCACAACGGTGTTGAAAGACATTTCGCTGCATATTCGAGCGGGCGAGCGGATTGCGATCCTGGGATCGGTCGGCCAGGGCAAGTCGACGCTGCTAAGTTTGATTCCGCGTTTCTTTGATCCACAGTGCGGTGTTGTCGAAGTCGACGGCGTGGACGTGCGACAATGGGACCTGAAAACGCTACGTCGCAGCGTTGGTTTGGTTTTGCAAGAACCGCTGCTGCTAAGCAACACGATCGGCGCGAACATCGCATTCGGTGTTCCCGGCGCGACGCGTGAACAAGTGCGGATGGCGGCACGGTTAGCGGCGGCTCATGACTTCATCGTGGATTCACCCGATGGTTATGACACGATGCTGGGCGAATTCGGCATGTCACTTTCCGGCGGACAACGACAACGCTTGGCATTGGCACGAGCGATTTTGACGGACCCTGCGATCCTGTTGCTTGATGATCCCGTGTCGGCGATCGATCCGGAAACCGAACACGAAATCATGACCGCGATGGAAACAGCGTCCGCCGGTCGCACAACGTTCATCGTCGCGCATCGTCTCAGCACGCTGCGGGGAGCAGACCGAGTGCTGGTGATCGAAGACGGCTCGATTGTCCAGGAAGGAACCCATGCGGAACTGGTGCGTCAAGAAGGACCGTATCGAACGGTCGCCGAAAGCCAGGGAATCAGAGTCGGGGAATCGAGGTGACCAAGTGAGTAACGAAGCCTTCCCGCCGATGGTTCGTGTCGTCCGCGATCCCGAAGCCGACGCAGAAGCCAAACAACGCCCGCTGTCGATCGCACTGGTTCGCAGGTTGTGGTCGCTGATGAAACCGCACGCTCGCAAACGAAACATGTTGACGATGCTGGTCATCCTGCGATCGATGCAGTTGCCCGCACTCGCATGGGCGATCGGTGCGGTCATCAACGGACCGATCACTCGCGGGGCGCAGACGAATGGCGGACAGTTGTCCGCGATCGTGATGGGAGCCATCGGCGTGTTGGCACTCGCCGCGATCACGCAGATGACCTTTGTCTATCGGCAACGGCTGGCGCTGGAACTTGGCGAGTCCGTGGTTCACGATCTGCGCGGCCACGTTTACGAACACTTGCAGCGAATGCCGATGCAGTATTATGCGAAGACCAAAACGGGCCGCATCATCAGCCGCATCACCAGCGACTGCGATTCGGTTCGCGTGGGCGTTCAGGATGTGTTGTTCGTTTCAATGGTTCAAGCCGGACAAATGTTCGGCGCGGCACTGGTGATGGCGTGGTATGACCTGCCGCTGTTGGCCATCGTGATCGCGATGAGTCCGGTGATGTGGGTGATCGGCCGCGTGATGCGATCGCGACTTAGCCAAGCTTATCGCGAGGTACAGGAGAGCTTTAGCCGCGTGACGGCAACGATTGCCGAGTCCGTCGCCGTGATTCGGGTGACTCAGTCACTTGCTCGGGAAGACGTCAATGCGGATCTGTTTCGCGAACTGACCAGCGATCATGCCCAGTACAACATGAACACCGTTCGCGCGGGCGGACAACTGATGCCGCTGTTGGAATTGACGGGCCAAGTTTCGATGGGTTTGGTGCTGGTGGTCGGTGCTTACCGCGCGATTGTCGCAGCCGATCCGATGCCCGTCGGCGATCTGATTCAGTTCTGGTTCTTGGTCGGTTTATTCTTTAGCCCCATTCAAGTATTGGGCAACCAGTACAACCAAGCACTGGCGGCGATGGCGGGTGCCGAACGCGTGTTCCGGTTACTCGACACACCGCCTGCATGGACCGACGTTGACAACGCTCGTGAACTGCCTCCGGACGTCCGTGGTGACTTGTCGGCCGAAAACATTTCGTTTGCGTATGAACCCGGTCGCCCGGTACTGCGAGACATTTCGTTCAGCGCGCCGGCTGGTTCGATGATTGCGTTGGTGGGCGAAACCGGCAGCGGAAAATCGACGCTGACCAACATGATCGCCCGGTACTATTTGCCCGATTCTGGGGTCGTCAAAATCGATGGTCATGACATACGCCAACTGACGTCAAAGTCGCTAGCGCAAGTTGTTTCCGTGGTGCCACAGCAGAACTATTTGTTCACTGGCACGGTGGGAGAAAACATCATCGCTGGACGCGAAGGAGCAACGATCGACGACGCGATTGCAGCGCTGCGGTCGCTCGACTGCGAGTGGTTAATCGGTGACTTACCCGATGGACTGGACACGCAGGCCGGTTCACGTGGCGGTCGAGTTTCACTGGGGCAGCGTCAATTGATTTGCTTTGCTCGCGCGGTCGTCGCCAATCCCAAAATCTTAATCTTGGACGAAGCCACCAGCGCCGTGGACACCATGACGGAATTGCGGATCCAGCATGCCCTGGAACGGTTGCTTGAGAGTCGAACCAGCATCGTTGTCGCGCACCGCCTGAGTACGATAAAAACCGCCGACCAAATCCTGGTCTTCGATCACGGTCAAATCATCGAACGCGGCACCCACAACGAACTGCTAGACCAGCCCGGCACCTACGCCGCCCTGTACGAACGGTTTGTGTCGCAGTAGACGCCTTTGTCTCGATCGCGTTAAAGCCAACTGTATTCGCCATTTCTGGCCCCGGTGGGTTACAATACCTGGTGTCTCATGAGCCCCCGCCTGGTCCCGCCTCGACATCATCAATGCGTACTGACTTTTTCCGCTCGTTCTTGGGCATCTTCATCGCCGCGGCATTCATGTTGCCGGTTTCCGTCGAAGCGACGGCGGCCGAGCCGATTGATTTCAATCGTGATGTGCGACCGATCTTGATCCAGCACTGCACGTCATGTCATGGCGGTGTTAAACAGGCGGGTGACGTTTCGTTCGTCTATGCCGACTTTGTTCTGCCGCCGGATGGATGGATCGTGGAACCGGGGGATCCCGATGCGTCGGTGTTGATCGAACGCATCACCACGGATGATCCGGATTCGCGGATGCCGCCGCCGGACGAACACCCCGAACCGCTGCCGGCCGAGAAAGTCGCGACGTTGACTCGCTGGATTGCCGAAGGTGCCAAGTGGGGCGATCTTTGGTCGATGGCGCCGCTGGTGACTGATGCCAAGCTACCCGATCACGATTTCAATTGGGCACGAGAATCGTTGGACGAATTTGTCAGTGCGGGCGTGGTTGCTAACGCTTTGACGCATTCACCCGAAGCACCGCCGGCCCAGTGGCTGCGGCGGGCATCGTTTGATTTGACCGGATTGCCGCCGACGATCGACCAGATTGATGCGTTCTTAAAAAAATGTGTCGATGCGAAGTCTGCTTCCGAAGTCGACCAAGTTTACGCCGCAGAGGTCGATCGATTGCTGGCCAATCCCAGCTATGGACAGCGATGGGCTTCGCTATGGATGGACTTGGCTCGATACGCGGATTCACGAGGCTTCGAAAAAGATCCTCACCGTGACATGTGGCCCTATCGTGATTGGTTGATCGACGCTTTCAACCGCGACATGCCCTATGACGAATTTACGATTAAACAGTTGGCTGGCGACCTGCTTCCGGATCCGACGGCTAACGACCTGATTGCGACGGCCTTTCATCGCAACACGCAAACCAACACCGAAGGCGGTACCGACGACGAAGAGTTTCGTGTGGCGGCCATCGTTGACCGGGTCAACACGACATGGACGGTCTGGCAAGCGACGACGTTCGGATGTGTCCAGTGTCATTCGCATCCGTACGACCCGATCGAACACGACGAGTACTATCGGTGCATGGCGTTGTTCGACAATTCGTTGGACGCCGATTTGGATGACGACTATCCGACCCTGAAAGTACCGGCGGATCGATCGCAAATCGAAGACGCGATCGCGGCCCAGCGGCAGCACGAGATCATACGCAACGAACGAAACGAGTTTGGACGTTCGTTTGCGGACTCCATTGCTTGGAAATCGATCACGCCGGAAAGTGCTTCTTCCACCGGCGGTCAGTTGGAAATTGTTGGCGATCATGTGCAGACGAAATCGGGCACGTTCCCGGTTGGCGTCGAGTACACCGTCGACTTCGCTGCTGGATCGGCAACCGAAACAAAGTCGCCGATCACGGCGCTGCGGATCGAGATCGCTCGGTTGTCGGACGATCCCACCACGGGGCCTGAAAAAGGTTCGGTGCTGAGTGAGCTGGACGCCAGTTTGGTCGCCGCCGACGGAACAAAAACGCCAGTCAAGTTCGCTGATGTTTTCGTCGATTCGTTGACGGGTCCTGCCGATCCACGTGACGCACTCAAAGGCAACGATCGCGGCGTTGGTGAGTTTCCAAAGCTGAACGCCACACGCTGGGCCGTTTTTGTATTGGCCGAACCCTTGCAGATTCCTGATACGGTGACATTGCAACTTGTCATGCGCCAGAAGGCGTCCACGTCGGGAAACATCGCGACGCCGGTCCGCCGGTTCGCTTGGTCGGCCAGCGATGACATACGGTGGATCCAGCGCTCAACAAACGACGAACTCCGGCGTCTCGATAAAGCACTCGCCAAGTCGAACTCGCGAGTCAACAAGATCGAGGGTGGTTTGTTGCCGGTGATGACCGCACGTCCGAACTCGGCCAAGCGAGAAACGCGAACCTTCACCCGCGGAAATTGGATGGATCGTGGTGACCCGGTCGAACCAGGAATCCCGAACGTGTTTGTGAAAGCAGACGAAACTTTGGCAATCAACGATCGATTGCAGTTCGCCCGCTGGTTGGTGTCGACCGAAAACCCATTAGCCGCAAGAGTTTGGGCGAACCGTATTTGGGCACAATTGTTTGGACGCGGGTTGGTCGAGACTCAAGAGGATTTTGGATCGAGCGGGCTGCCGCCGTCGGATCCAATGCTGCTTGACCACATCGCCAATCGATTGCAGTCCGACCACCAGTGGCACTTGAAGCCGCTGTTGCGAGAACTTGTGTTGTCGTCAACGTATCGGCAAGACAACGAAGTGACGGCGGAAAAGCACGCCAAAGACCCATCAAATTGGCACTACGCTCGCGGACCTCGGACCCGATTGTCGGCCGAAATGATTCGCGACCAAGCGATCAAGACATCGGGATTGATCGACCATCAAGTCGGCGGACCGTCCGTGATGCCGCCACAGCCGGACGGAGTGTGGCAAGCCGTTTACAGCGGCGCGTCATGGGAAAACGCAACCGACGCGCAGCGATACCGCCAAGCACTCTATACCTATTGGCGGCGCACGAGTCCCTACCCAAGTTTCCTGACGTTTGATTCGCCGACTCGCGACCTGTGTTCGGCACGCCGGATCGACACGAACACTCCGCTGCAAGCCCTGGTAACGCTTAACGATCCGGTCTACCAGGAATGTTCGCATGCGCTCGCCGATCGATCACTGACGATATCCCATGGATCGATCGAGCACGCGATCGAGCGAATGTACCGTTCCGTGACGGGGCAATTTCCAACCGACCTGGAATCCGCCGAACTGATGTCGCTGTACCGAGACCTCTGCGATCCTTCGTCAACGGCCCAGGCTGCAGACTCAAAAGTTGACAGCGCAGCGATGTCGATCGTCGCCAATACGATTTTGAACCTCGACAAGGCGCTTACCAAATGAGCTATCCCAACGAATCCATTCGCGACGGGGTTGCCCGCTGGGCCACACGACGTCACTTCATCAAAGACTGTTCGCTCGGCTTGGCTGGGATGTGGATGGGTGCTTCGGCAACTGGCCAAGCGGGTGCCATGGAATCCACGGGACACGGTGCCCGTGGTGTGCATTTTCCACCACGCGCCAAACGTGTGATCTTTCTGCACATGGCGGGTGCGCCGAGCCAACTTGAACTGTTCGACTACAAACCGGACTTGCAGTCGCTTGATGGAAAAGATTGCCCGGCAAGTTTCTTAGCAGGCAAACGGTTCGCGTTCATTCAAGGCGTGCCGAAAATGCTGGGACCGCAGTTCCCGTTCAAGCAGTGCGGCGAAAGCGGCGCTTGGGTGTCGGATCGGTTGCCTGAGTTCCAGTCGGTAGCGGACAAGGTATGTTTCATCAAATCGATGCAGACAACTCAGTTCAACCACGCCCCCGCCCAGTTGTTGCTGCACACCGGAAACCAAAATTTGGGTTCGGCGTCGTGTGGCGCCTGGACCATGTACGGTTTAGGCAGCGAAAACGAAAACTTGCCCGGATTCATCGTTTTGGTTTCCGGTGGCAAAACGCCATCGGCGGGCAAGAGCGTTTGGGGATCGGGTTTCTTGCCGTCGGTTCACCAAGGCGTCCAGTGCCGATCCAAAGGTGATCCGGTGTTGTACCTTTCGAACCCGGACGACGTGTCGCGCCAGCAGCGTCGCCGAGCGCTCGATTCGATCGAACGAATCAACCGAGCAACGTTCGAGGAATCGGGTGACCCCGAAGTGCTGACCCGCATCTCGCAATATGAGATGGCGTTTCGCATGCAGACTCACGCGACCGACGCGTTCGACTTGTCGCAAGAAACAGCGGCCACTCACGAGGCATACGGGACTCAGCCCGGCCAGGAATCGTTTGCCAACAATTGCTTGCTGGCACGGCGATTGGCGGAACGGGATGTGCGATTCATTCAGTTGTTCCACTGGGGCTGGGATTCGCACGGCGCGGGTGCGGCGGAGGCGCTCAATGCCGGCTTCACCGATCGCTGCAATGAAGTCGATCGACCGATGACGGCGCTGTTGAAAGACCTGGAACAACGCGGGCTGTTGGAAGACACGCTAGTGGTTTGGGGGGGCGAGTTTGGCCGGACACCGATGCGAGAAAACCGTGGCGGAAAGGAAATGAAGCTGATCGGCCGCGACCACAATCCCGGCGGTTTCACGATGTGGTTGGCAGGTGGCGGAGTTAAACCCGGAATCTCGTTCGGCGAAACCGACGAAATCGGCTACGAGGCTGTCCGTGACAAGGTGTCGCCACACGATCTGCACGCAACGCTGCTGCACACCCTGGGGATCGACCACAAACGACTGACGTACTTCACCCAAGGATTGCCGCAGCGACTATCCAACGTCACGCAGCCGTCGCGAGTGGTCGAAGAAATCTTGAGCTAACGACCGATTCGAGAACGATAGATTCGAGTCAGTGCGTCATTCAAAACGAGCACCGCTAAGTGACCCTGCGACTCCGCTCGCAGGATGTCAACTGCGAAGCAGTCGACCAATCACAAAGCACACCCTGCGAGCGGATTCACAGGGCCACGAAGGGTGATCCGCAACGTTTTGTGCGTGGCTGGCGGGAAACTGCGATGATCCGGTCAGGCAAGATGTGACGGTTGGTGGACGAGTGATTCCGCATTCGGGCTTGGTTGGTCGATACTGACGATACGATTTCTGCGTTGACCCATTCGCACTCAACCGCGAGCAAAGGATTGCTTCCTGTGACGAACGTCTCACCCCAACGTTCCGCATCGCCCGGCTCTAGCACAGGCGAAGCGTCGACTTCGATCCTCGGCATTTGGCGGGTCGGCCGGTTGCTGCATCGCAGCACAACAGCCGAACTTAATTTGGCACAACCCGCCGACGCCGCTGGCAGCCCTCGCTGGGATTACGCGATCAAGCGTGCCACCGGTGACGATATCGAAAGTCGCCGGCAGATCACTCAGTTTGTCGCTGCAGCATCAACGATTGTCCATCCGAACTTGGTTGCGGTTCTCGACGCATCCAATTCCGGCGCATCGCCTTACCTAGTGATGCCACGACTCGACGGCGTCACAATGCAGGCTCACTTGGATTCGTCGGATCCGAAACCGCTGCCGGTTGCGTTATGGTTGGTTCGGCAATTGGCACAGGCGCTCGACGCACTGCACACGGCCGGCTGGGTGCATGGTGATGTGAAACCCGATAACGCAATCGTCGGTTCACGCGGACACGTGACACTTGTGGATCTGGGGTTTGCTTGTCGAATTCACACGGTTGCAGGAGGCCATTTCCGTGGCACGCCGGCTTATTCGGCACCCGAAGCGATGTCGGGCAATCACGCGGCGATCGCGGCGTCCGATGTTTTTTCACTCGGCCGAATTTTGTGGCAGTGGCTCGCTCATACTCACGCCGCCAGTCGCGCGACGCTGGAACCGATCGCTGATCTTGTCGAGTCGATGATTGCTGTTGATGCGGTCAAGCGGCCAACCGCTGGACGAGTGGCGAAGCAATTGCTGAAGCTGGAAATTGAAACGTTGGGGCAACACATCGGTCCATCCGAAGGCGTTCGCCGCGCGGCGTGATCGACGATGATCACATCCCGCCTGGCACCATCGCCCACCGGCGCCCAGCATCTGGGAAATGCGCGAACGTATTTGATCGCGCACTGGTCGGCGATGCATTCGCGGGCAAACATGATCCTGCGGATCGAGGACGTGGATTCACCGCGGATCAAACCATGGGCAACGGCCCAGGCGATCGAAGACCTGCGTTGGCTGCGGATCATGTGGAACGAAGGCCCCGACGTCGGCGGTCCTCATTCGCCGTACATCCAAACCGAGCGCACAAGTCTGTACCGTGCCGCGCTGGATCGCCTGATTGCGGACGACCGAGTTTACCCGTGTGTTTGCACGCGGAAAGACATCACGGAAGCCGGATCCGCACCGCACTTTGAACACGAGAGTCCGATCTATGCGGGCACCTGTGCGGGCTGGCGAAACGGTGACAAACTTCCCGAGCCTGATACGTATTGTTGGCGATTTCGCGCCGGCAGCGATGACGTTGCCTTTGACGATCTCGTGCTAGGCTGGCAATCATGCGTCCCGAAGACATCGCTCGGTGATTTTCCGATTACGCAAAAGAACGGACAGCCGTCCTATCAACTTGCGGTCGTCGTTGATGATGCGGCGATGGGGATTACCGAAGTCGTCCGTGGCAACGATCTTGTTGCCAGCACGTTTCGGCAGTTGGAAATTTACGCAGCGCTCGGTGCCGCGCCGCCCCAATTTGCACACGTGCCGCTGGTCCGAGGGCCCGACGGTCGGCGGCTCGCCAAGCGACACGGCGACACAAGGCTGAGCCACTATCGCGATCAAGGTGTTGCACCAGAGACGATCGTTCGCTGGGCTGTGGAAACAAGCGGATTAGATCCCAGCGTGGATGTTTCTAGCGGCGAAGGTTTCGACTGGTCGAAGCTTAACCGAGAAGACGTGATCTTTGACGGCTTCGCGTGACGCTAGGACTCTCCAATCACTAGGCGATCGCTGCCGTCGTCCATTTTCCGTCGACCAAACGCCATGTTTCGCCAGTCGGGTTCTTGTCTTGCAAAATCGCGGGCAACCGGTTGGGACGAACGTTATCGAAACTAGTTAGTTTGCCAAATCGAACCAGCGATCCGGGAACACCCACGGCCGTAAAGCCTGGATGTCCGGTCGCAGGATACGGCCCGCCGTGGTTCATCGCGGCTGATACAGCAACGCCTGTTGGCATTTTGTCGTTTAGCAACCGGCCAACCTTTGGCGTCAGTTCGAAGCTGATCGCTGATGCTGCGTCTTCGTCGTTACTGTCTTTGCCCGTGTACAGACAGCCCGTCAAGTTGCCTTCGAGATGCCCGATCGCTTCGCAAAGCTGTTCAACATTGTCGGCAACGACCATCAACGATGCGTTTCCGAACGCTTCGGTTTGAAAGCCTTCGGGATTGCTTAGAAAATCAGCCGCGGTCGTTTTCAGCAGCGTGTTGGCGTACGCGCATCGGCCGGATTCTGGTTCGCCACCACCGGTCAGTAGTTCGGCGCCGAAGTCACACAGCTTTTTGATGCTCGACGACAAGCTTTTGGCGACAGCCGGTGACAGCAGCGTGCCGGCCGGTGACGATTTGAACTTGTCCGCCACCGACGCAATGAACTTATCCGTGGCATCGCCTTTGATCAGCATCACCATGCCGGGGTTCGTGCAGAACTGGCCCGTTCCCATCAGGACGCTGGTGATGAATTCGCCAACGATTTCATCGCCACGTTCGGCCAGGGCAGCGGGAGTGATCGCTACCGGATTGACGCTAGAAAGTTCCAAGTAGATTGGCTTACCAGCTTTGTCGGCAGCGGCCTTGAGAGCCAATCCAGCACCACGGCTGCCCGTGTACCCGGTTGCTCCGGTGCGAGCATCGGAAACCAGCCGTTCACCATCGGCGTGGCTGGTGCGATAGATCAACTGAACGGTTGCGGCTGGAAGTCCTGTTTCGGCCAGCGCCTCGGCGGCCTGTTCGGCTAGCAAGCGAGTCGTTTCGGGGTGCGAGCTGTTTGCCTTTGCGATGACGGGGTTGCCCGCTGCAATCGCGGCCGCAAAGTCACCGCCCGAAACACTGTTGAACGCGAACGGAAAGTTATTGGGGCCAAACACGCAAACGGGACCGAGCGGTTCGAACACACTGCGAATACCGGCGGCAGTGTCGATCGTTGCCATCGCCCAGTTACCGGTTCGGCATGCTTTTGCAGCGGCGCGAAGCTGGTTGCTGGTACGAGGCAATTCAACGTCGGCAAGCCGAGGAGACTTGCCAAGTCCGGTTTCGGCAAACGCTGACTCGACGAGCGCGTCTTTGGCTGCGTCGATCCGGTCCGCATAACGTTCCATGAACTCGGCAATTTTGGCCGATGGCAGCTTGCGAAGCTGGCGTGCGGCATCGACGGCAGCGCTGAGGGCTTCGTCACAATCTTGCCAAGAACTGACAGGGAATTCGGCTTCCAGTCGCGTGTTCGTGTTCGGGTCGGTGGCTTGATAGGTGTCGGAGAAATTCGCAGCACGCCATTGGCCGGCGATCAAGACAGGGCGAACGGTTGCGGTTGAGGTGGGCATGATTGGTTGGGTTGGTTGAGTTTCAAAAACGGAGGTGCTCTCGGGCAGACAAGAGAGCCGAAGTAAAATGTTAAGGCGACGCAGGAGCAGCAAACCGCTTCAATCGCGCAAGCCAAAGGTGACGGCATTCGAAGTGATGTAGGCCGCCGGTTGTGTGCTTCGTGAACATCACAGGCTGGCAGCGCTACTTATTTTTAGCCTTGGACGACCGTGTTGGACAACGTGCCCACGCCGGCGATTGCGATGTGAACAACATCGCCTGGGGCGAGCGTGAACTCGTTGCTGGGAACGATCCCAGTACCGGTCATCAAGAACGCACCATCAGGAAAGCTGTTGTCGCGGCCCAGCCACCCGACCAAATCGTCGAACTTGCGAGCCATTTGGTCAGCACCGGATTGGCCTTCGAAGACCACGCTGCCACCACGGACGATTTTCAGATCAATCGTGATCTCTGCCACTGGCGGTAGTGAATCATACAGCGTGATCCAAGGCCCCAGTCCGGCGCATTGGTCGTAACACTTAGCCTGTGGCAGATACAGCGGATTGTCGCCCTCGATGTCTCGCGAGCTCATGTCGTTGCCGATCGTCAGACCAACGATTTTTAGCTGCGGCGATAAAACTAACGTCACTTCGGGTTCCGGCACGTTCCACTTCGCATCGGTGCGAATTCGCAGCGGTCCGTTATGTCCCGACACCCGGTGCGGGGTGGCTTTGAAGAACAGTTCGGGCCGATCAGCTTGGTAGACACGGTCATAACACGACGCGGCGGCTTCGGATTCTTCCATCCGCGCCGTTTGACTGCGTTTGTACGTCACACCGGCTGCCCAGACTTCTTGTCGATCGATCGGCGGCAGCCATTTGGTCTGCTGGTCAATCGTTAGTGGGGCGTCTTGGGCAAGATCTGCAATCGCCTTGGTCGGCGACGGTGCTGCCAACAAGTCGGCAAGCGTCCGATATCGCTCGTCGAGAACAAGCGGATATATTTGATCACCCTGAACCATCCCAACTCGTGGGGCGCCGGATGCGTCGACAAATTTTGTTACGTTCATGGCTTATAGAATACCGAAAACTGATCGAGCCAAACAGATTGGCTACCGGAGGGATACATGGTCAACAACGAAACTCGCGATCCAAAACGTTCCGGCGGAACGGGCAAAATTGTCGTCGCGATTGCGATCATTGCTGTCGTCGTAGCCGGAATCATCCTTTGGTCGCCGCGTCCTGACAACCTTGGCAATCTCGACAACGTTGATGATAACGAACAACGGCAAGCGGCTGAGCAACTGGATTTGACCCGAACGGCGCTAGCGGCGACCGAAAACTTGGAAGCCAAATCGGCCGACACTTCCTGGGAATCGTTGTACCAGCAATCGCCCGGCGACAAATTCATGCTGCAAAACCGAGCACTGAACCGGATTTTGAACGTCGACGACCTTGCCAGCCAGGCATCGAATTCTTCCCTCGAAGCCGCAGCCAAACAAGCCGCGCGGGCTCAGTTGCCCGATGCCATCGCTGCCACTCGATCGGCGATCGAACAATTCGCTGCGGAATCGGACGACAAAGTGCTGCCGATATGGATGAAAGCACGAATTGACTTGCAAGAAGCATCACTGTTGCCAGGGTCGATGACAAAGTCGCTGCGCCGTGAGATTTTCCAGCGTTTGTCTGAAACCGTGCGGGGCGAAATCGGCAAACAGCCATCGGCGCGGATCCTGGGCGGATCGCTGATCGAAGTCCTCGGCCAAATGGAAGATCCGATTGACGGACTGCCGGCCGACACGTTGAAGTCGGCTGCCGAGACCGTGAAGGTTCTGTCGGATTCGCACCCCGACAATCTGTATTTTGCCCTTCGTGCGGCGCGGCTGAACATCGACGTCAAGAATCCGCAGGCAACCGAGTTGGTCAAACGTACCGGCGGGTTGGCCCGCGCGATCGCGCCCTTGGTGGGGCGTGAAACCAGGGCCATCGGCATGACGCCCGGCGAACTGGTCACCAGCATCATCGACGCGATTGAGGGCGGCGAGTGGCCGACCGCCGAAACGCGAATGTCGCAGTGGTTCAACGTGCTCAATGGAACGGAGATCGTTAAGACCGATCGTCGGTTGGCGCTGCCGCACCCGCTAGACCGATTGTCTTTTGAATCCCTGCGCCGTTTATCGTCCTTGATTTCGCAAAAGTCGCAGGTCGAACGAGGCAAGTCGCCGCTGGTTTTCGAAAGCATGCAAGTTGATGCACCCGAGAATCATAGACTTGTCACATCGATTGATTTTGACGTCGACCTGGATTCTGACATCGTCACCATTGACGATCAATCGATCATGCACGCGTATCGGAATGAAGGCGATGCCAAGTTTGCATCGGCGGGATCCGCAAAGTTGTCTCTGGCTCCATCGGGAATCGTGGTAGCGGACCTGTTCGTGGTTGACAGCAGCAGCCCGGCGCGGATTCGGTCGGGCGGCGCGTCTGTCGCAGGCCGGCACGACACGCTGCCGTGCTTGGTGATGTACGGCGACGAAGGAGTAACGCTGGCGTGCATCGACGGACGAGAAGCCACCGCCGCCGACGAACGATTCATCATTGTCGACGAAGAAACGGGGCTCGAAAGTGTCACCGGTGTCACGTTCGCCGTTGCCGGTGACTTGGAAGCCGACGGTGACCTGGACCTTGTTTTTGCGACCAAGACCGATGGCATTCGGATGTTCGTCAACCGCGGCAACCGAACGTTCTTTGAACTCGATCGCGCTGAAACGACGTTTGGTAAGTCGGATCCGGTGACATCCATTGCCGCCGGCGACTTGGACCGTGACTTGGATCTTGATCTGGTGACGACGCACGCCAGCGGTAAGGTCGGAATGCTAGAGAACTTACTTCACCTGCAATTCCGCGGCCGGTCTTTGGATGAAATCAGCGCGATCCCCGGTGCTGTGCAGATTGCGATCGAAGACGTCGACGGGAACGTTTCGTGGGATTTGGTGGTCGGCGCCGAGTCTGGATCGGCGATCGTGTATTCGCAAACTGCTGATGCAGGCGCGTGGACGGTCGAACGAACCGAGACCACCAAGTCGGTGGCCGCACCGGCATTACTGGCGGATTTTAACAACGATTCTTGGCTGGACCTGATCACCGATGCTGGGATATCGACGGTCGGGCCATGGGGATTCGACGAGCGGCAGGGAAGTGCCGCAGGCGGGATTCGGGGGAACGCTGCGGATTTCAACGCGGATGGATTGCTGGATTATCCCACCATCAATCAAGGCAAGCTGTCGATCGCGATCAACCAGACCGCGTCGCCAGGTCACTTCGTCAATGCGCGATTCAAGGGCATCGACGACAACGCCAGCGGACGCGTCAATCACTTTGCGATCGGCAGTGTGCTGGAGATGCGATTCGGACCTCACTATCGCGCCAGGATCGTGACGTCACCGTCGACTCACTTTGGCATCGACGGGTTTGATGACGGCGGAACGATCCGAGCAATCCTGCCGAACGGTTTGACACAAACGATTCGCGACATCAAGGCCGACACACTGGTCGAAGAGGAACAAACGCTGAAAGGTTCGTGCCCCTATTTGTATGCCTGGGACGGAAGCGAGTTTCAGTTTGTGACCGATTGTTTGTGGGCGGCGCCGCTTGGTTTACAAGTAGCCGACGGGATCGTTGCGAAGGATCGACCTTGGGAATATCTAAAGATCGACGGAACTGACATCCGTCCTCGCGGTGATCGGTACGAGTTCCGGTTAACCGAAGAACTGTGGGAAGTCGCCTACTTTGACGAAGTCGCGATTACGGCCGTCGATCACCCGGCGGATGTTGAGATCTGGACCAACGAAAAGGTCGGACCGGCCGACATTGCGACGCCGACGATTTTTGCGTTCGACAATCAACAGCGGCAACGCCCCACGTGGGCGATCGACACGAGCGGCCGCGATGTGACCGGCAAAATGGCCAGTGCCGACGGTGACTTCATGCAAGGATTCGATCAACGGTTGCGGCAAGGTCTGTGCCGGCCGCACTGGGTCGATCTGACATTTGACAACCTGCCAAAACAGGGCTCGGTTTACTTGGTCATGACGGGCTGGATCTTACCAACGGACACGTCGCTGAACATTCAAATCGACCAGAACGACAGCCTGTCACCGATCGAGTTCCCATCGGTTTGGGTTCCCGATTCGAAAGAGGCATCGGGGTGGCGTCAAGCGATTCCGTTTGCTGGTTTTCCAGGTGGGAAAACTAAAACGATCGTGATCGATGTAACCGACGTCGTGGACCGTGACGACGTTCGGTTGAGGGTACGGACTTCGGCACAGATCTACTGGGACGCTGCCGAGATCGCGACGCAAGAAACACCGGCGGAGTTTACGACATCACCGATGGAGTTGCTCGCTGCGTCGGTGGACTATCACGGATTTTCCAGCCGATCGAAGCCCAGCCGGTTGGCTCCGGAAACCTACGATTACCAGGACGCGACCACGGCACCGCGCTGGCCGCCGCTGGCCGGAAAACTGACGCGATCCGGTGATTGTTTGGACCTGCTAAGCGCGTGGGATGACAAAATGGTGGTGATTGGCGCGGGCGACGAAGTTCGCTTGTCGTTCGCAGCCCCCAAAACACCACCGCCAACCGGGTGGAAACGTGATTTTGTGATGCACAACGTCGGTTGGGACAAGGACGCGGACTTGAACACGTTGGCGGGCCAAAAAATCGGGCCGCTGCCTTATCGGTCCATGTCGGCTTACCCACCACCGGCCACCGAAGCCGATCAATCGCGAAAGCGTGACGAACTCAACCGCGACCATTTGCAGCGGGAACAATCGTTCCGAAAGTTCTGGCATCGTCCGGCCCAACCGCCGACAATGTGAAAGAACGGGGTGTTAAGCACGACATTGGGGCGACCAGCGATGAAACCGAAATGTCGTTCGACACGTATCACTGGATTCTGGCCCCGACCGACTGATCGCTTGCCACTGCACAATGACCGAACCGAACCTCGCGAAAAAAACACCCAAACGCCCCGTCACGCCGCGGTTGCGGATGGTGCTTTATGTTGTGTTAACGTTATTTGGCATTTTGTTCGCCAACGGGCTTTATCTGACTTCGATCACTTGGCTGCAAGTCGCAACGGGGCGAGTGCTGGAAACGCACTTTTACCAGTTGATGTTTCTGCTGCATCTGGGCCTGGGATTGCTGTTGATCGTGCCCGCGGTCGGTTTTGGGCTGGTCCACATGTGGCGCAGCAAGGACCGTCGGAATCGCCGTGCTGTCAAAATCGGCTACGCACTGTTTGCGGTGTCGATCGTGATTCTGGTCAGCGGTTTGGCGCTGATGCGATTAGGTTCGTTTGCGATCGTGAATCCGGCTTCACGAAATATCGTTTACTGGATGCACCTGATCGCACCGCTAGCGGTGATTTGGTTGTACTGGCTGCATCGCTTAGTCGGTCCGCGAATCAAATGGGAAGTCGGTCGGCGAGTTGGATTGGCGATCGGTATCTGCGTTGCCGCGATGGTCGCGTTTCAGGCCTCGGATCCGCGTCTCAGTGGCGACCGCGCGCCGCTTCAAGGCGACGAGTACTTTGAGCCTTCATTAGCGCGGACCACGTCAGGAAAATTCATCAACGCGGAAACGTTGATGAACGACGAATACTGCTTGCGCTGCCACAGCGACATCAACGACACCTTCATTCACAGCGCGCACAAGCTGAGCAGTTTTAACAACCCCGCCTATCGAGCGTCGGTCCGCGAAACTCGAAAAGTCGCCTCCGAGCGTGCTGGAACACTGCAAGCATCGCGTTGGTGTGCGGGTTGTCACGATCCGGTGCCGTTTTTCTCGGGTGAGTTCGACGACCCGAACTACGACGATGTTGCCAATCCGACCGCACACGCGGGAATCACTTGCACTGTTTGTCACGCGATCCAGTCCGTCGACAGCACGCTTGGGAATGGCGACTACACGATCGATGAACCCAAGCACTATCCGTTTGCCTACAGCGATAATCCGCTGTTGCAAGAACTCAATTCGCTGATGGTCAAAGCGAAGCCGGCATTTCACAAACACGAAATGTTGAAACCGTTTCATAAGACCGCCGAGTTTTGCGGAACCTGTCACAAGGTGGGGCTACCGGGCGAAGTAACGGCGTACAAAGAATTTTTGCGTGGGCAAAACCACTACGACAGCTATCTGTTGTCGGGTGTTTCAGGCCACGGCGCTCGCAGTTTTTATTACCCGCCCAAAGCCGAAGCCAACTGCAACGAGTGCCACATGCCGGCAATGGCTAGCGATCAAGTCGGGGCAAAGTACATGGAAAAGCTCGGCACGTTGGGCGTTCACGATCACTTCTTTCCAAGTGCCAATACGGCGCTGGCGCACTGGTTCGGTGATTCCAAAGCCGTCGAGGCCCATCGCGATTATTTGGAAGACACGCTGCGAGTTGATTTGTTCGGGCTGCGAAAAACAGGTTCGATCGACGGCGAATTGATCGCACCGCTGGGTGATTCGCAAACGGTCACCGCCGGCGAAAGCTACTTGATCGAAACGGTGCTGCGGACGATGAAACTGGGGCACCACTTCACCCAAGGGACCACTGACAGCAACCAAATTTGGGTCGAGCTGATTGCGACTCAAGACGGTCAGGTCATCGGCAAAAGTGGTGGACGCGATGAACGCGAAGTCGTCGATCCTTGGTCACACTTCGTCAACACGTTCATGCTGGATCCGGAAGGTAACCGGCTGAACCGACGAAATGTTCAGAATATTTTCACGGCGCTGTACAGCCACCAAATTCCGCCTGGCGCGGGCCAGTCCATCCACTATCAATTGACGATCCCCGACCAGTCCAAGTCGCCGATCGAGATCACGGCGCGATTGCTGTATCGCAAATTCGATACCGAGTTCCTTGATTACGTTCGCGCCGATCGCGACCCGGTTCGTGACCCGCTGGACTTGGGCAAACCTGGCGATCCGAACGATCTGCCGATCATCGAAATCGCGACAGACAAGGTGGTACTAAATATCGATGGCAGCGACGAAGTTGCCACCGAACCGAAACCAGGCAATGAACCGATCCCGCTGTGGCAGCGATGGAATGATTATGGAATCGGATTGCTACTCAAAGGTAAAGCAGAACTGCGTCAGGCTGCCAAGGCGTTTGCCAAGGTCGAAGAACTTGGACGTTTCGACGGGCCGCTGAACCTGGCTCGCGTTCAATTTGCCGAAGGAGACCTCGACGGTGCGACCGAGTCGCTGGGCCGGGCCGCCGCGATGGATCCGCCACCGCCAACCTGGACGCACAGTTGGCTCAGCGGCATGGTGAACCGGCAACAGGGCAACTTGGAAGCCGCGGCGGATTCGTTCCGCGCGGTGCTGCAAACCAAAGTGCCGGAGCGAGGGTTCGATTTTTCGCTGGACTACGAAGTGCAAAACGAACTTGGTTTGACGTTGATCGACTTGGCTCAACGAGCCGAAGTGATGGGCAACGATGATGAATTCAAGGCATTGCTCGCCGAGGCGCAAGAAACGTTCTTGGCGGTCCTAAACGTCGATGCCGAAAACGTGACGGCGCACGTGAACTTGGCGGAAGTCTATTCATGGAGCGGCGACGATGAACGGGCCGATCATCACCGAACATTGCACGCCAAGTACAAGCCCGATGATAACGCGGCCGAAGTCGCCATTCCGAAGGCTCGCCGCCGTTACCCGGCGGCCAATCATGCCGCCGAAGCACTGGTGATCTATGATCTTCAGCGATAGCGATCTGCTGCTAAGTCTTCTCTGTTTTCAACTCCTATTAGTTCATAATTGATGACCGACCACGAACCCAATGACCACGAACCCAATGACCACGAACCCAATGACGACGTCCAAAACGATGCTGTGATTGCCAGCGCGCTGCGAACTTCATTGATCGTGATCATGT
>JBAUHR010000886.1:0-5011 GCA_049680385.1 Rubripirellula sp.
CGTCGACTCTCCCAATCCGATTCATCCGATGAACAGCTTTGCTTCTCCGACACCCGTGCTATTGGGCAAACGAGTGATCTGTCATTTCGGCGGGTACGGGACGTGGTGTCTTGATTCGGTAACCGGCGAGACGATTTGGCAGCAGAAGCTGTTGGTTGATGACAGTGTTGGTCCCGGCAGCAGCCCGATCTTGTTCAACGACCAGATGATTGTCGCTTGTGACGGCATCGATAAACAGTTCGTCGCGGCGCTGTCCATCGCGGATGGCAGCATACGATGGAAGACGCCACGGCCTCCGATGCGATCGCCCAACGGTGAATTCCAGAAAGCCTATTCGACTCCGTTGTTGATCAATGTCAAAGGTCAGTCGCAGTTGGTTGTCCCGGGAGCCCAATGGTGCGTCGCCTACGATCCCAACAACGGGAGCGAAATTTGGCGTGTTGATCACGGTGATGGTTTCAGCGTGACACCGATGCCGATCATGACTGCGGGAAAGATCATCTTTTCCACTGGCTACATCACTCCGGAATTGGTCGCGGTCGACCCCACCGGACGTGGTGACGTCACAGAGACGCACGTATTGTGGCGTCAAAAACGAAACGCACCAGCCAAGCCCAGCATGGTCAGTCGTGGCAAGGTTCTGTTTGTCATCAGCGACACAGGGATTTTATCGGCGTTGAACACGGACGATGGAAGTCAGCTTTGGCGTCAACGATTGGGCGGCGCCTATTCCGCATCGCCACTGATCAGCGACCAAAGAATCATGGTTGCCAGCCACACCGGCGAAGTCACCGTGTTTGCCGCCGAAGCACAGTATCGCAAGCTCGGCGGCATCGACATCGGCGAACAAATCATGGCCAGCCCGATCACAATTGGTAGTGATCTGGTTCTCCGCACTGAAAAAGCGGTTTACCGATTTTCAGGGCAGTGACGCTAGCGCACTGTGTCGCAGCAAACATCAGCGTTGCAGCAAACATCAACATTTTTCCGAAACACTTCCAGCGGTCAATCGCACCAACGCACATTTCACCAACTTCACACTAGGAAACCAAATCAGATGAGAATTTACCTCCTTGCTTTAATCGCCTCGTTTGCACTTTTTGCAGTCGATATCCAGGCTCAAGAAAAACCGGTGGGCACTCTTGAAGTCGTGGCCGAAATGGATGTCAGCCCTGGCAATGTTGCTGTTTCAAAAGAAGGTCGGGTGTTTTCCAGTATCCACCCTTTCCGAGCAACGAATCTTCAATTGGTCGAAGTCACTGGCAACAATGCCTACCTTCCGTTCCCCAACGATCAGGTGCAGTCGACTGCCAAAACCAAGTCGGATGACAAACTGGACACGCCGCTAGGAATCGTGTTCGACAATCGCAATCGTCTCTGGGTTTTGGATGTCGGTTTGAACATTGGGAAAACCCGTTTGTTTGCCTACGACATTGAAACAAGACAAGAACTGTATCGCTTTGACATTCCGCTGGATATCGCTCCCAGCACAAGTTTCGTTCAGGACTTGGTTGTTGACGAGGACAATGGCTTTGTCTACCTCGCCGATGTGCGTTGTCCCGGAATCATCGTTGTCGACATGAACAAGAACACGTTCAGGATGATCTCCGACTTGCCAAGCATGAAAGCGGAAGACATCGACATCGTCATTGATGATCACGTGAGCATGCTCCGAGGCAATCCCGCTCGCGTGTCGTTGGATCCCATTACGATTTCTGAAGACCGAGAGACTCTGTATTTCGGTGCAATGAATGGAACGAAGTGGTATCAGTTGCCAACCAAGAACATTCGCGATGGGGAAGCGCACGAGGAGCTAATCAAACGCATCTCAATCGTGGGTGCAAAACCGATTTGTGACGGTGCTGCGACCGACGAAAACGGCAATCACTTTTTCACCAACGTCCAAAACTACAGCATTGATGTGCTCTCGAGCGACGGCAAGTCAAGCACGCTAGTGAAAGATCCAATGTTGGATTGGCCCGACAGCGCAAGGATCCATGGAGACTGGCTCTACATCGCTGCCAACCAGATTCACAAGTCACCCACTTTCACCGGAGACAAGGAGCTGCGAACCGCTCCTTTCCGAGTCCTCCGAGTGAAATTCAAGTAACGAAATTGCGAGGTGCGTCGCTTCGCGGTAGGGCCGGTTCCCACAGGCCGCATTCAACCTAAACGGCCAGTCGAACCGGCCCTACGTTTATCGGCATCGTACTCACCAATCACATCCAACTTGGCGACACAGTTATCCAATGACAATCAATATCAAACTGCCAGCCGCTTTCAACTTCATCATCTGCATCGCGTTGACCATCATCGTTTTCGACGGTCATCGCGCGATCGCTGATGATTGGGGGCAATGGATGGGACCGAATCGAGACGGCGTCTATCACGAGACCGGCCTCATTGAGTCCATCTCGGACCAAGGGTTGGCTGTGAAGTGGCGGATTGCCGTCCTTGCCATCAACGGCAAAGAACTTTCCAACTTGGCAATCACTGCCGTAGAGCAGACCATCGACAAAAAGTGGTGTGGCGTTCGCGCTGAAAACAGACGTTCTTAATTCGCCCCGCCAAAGTTCTTTTGCACCTGGCATCTCAGAATTCAGTTTGATCATCACCGAATTGTTGCCAAGACCACTCGCATACAGAAAATCGCCACTGATCATCGGTCGGCAAATCGACATTTCGTAATTTGGTTCGATCGGAATACTCCAATGCTCACTCCCATTGGCGGGATTCAACGAGACGACTGCTTGGGGATGAAAAACAATTAGCTGACGCGTGCCGCCATGCTCGATAATCGAAGGCGGGCAATAACCTGCATTGCTATCGAGTGCCTTCCACCTCACTTCGCCGGTCATTTTGTCGAAAGCGACAACGCCCTGACCATCGCCGCCCACCATGGTGTACAGCAAGTCGCCGTCAACGAGTGGATGGGCCGCGAATCCCCACAACGGAACCTCCGCTGAGAGATCTCTCTTGAGACTTTTCTGCCAAACCAATTCGCCGTCGTCTATTTTCAGGCAGCGTAGATCGCCTTCGCTGCCGAGGATATAAACGCGATCCCCGTCGATCGCGGGAGTACACCGCGGACCAGATGGATACGAGATGTTGTAGGGACAGTCGTACTCGTGATTCCAAGCTTCCTTTCCATCCGACGCATTCAGCGCAACGAGCCGCTCTTTCCCCTGAACGCTGGCGCGTTCAACTGGATTGTTAAATGCCTTGCCCTCTTCGATCTGATATTCAAAAACGAACACTTTCCCGTCCGCAGCGGCTGGCCCTGCGTACCCACCGTGAATGGGAATCGACTCTGGGAGACTTTCGATGCAACTCGGCCACAGGAAAGACGCGGCATTAAACACGGAACGGGGTTTGTGACACGACTTGGCAATAGCGACCGCTACTTGATCATGACAGAAGTCGGTGACTTAGTGCTCGCTGAATTGACCAGAGAAAAGTACAAGTCGTTGGGCCGATTTCATGTGCTTGAACCGACAGGTAACGCGCACGGTCGCAAAGTCGTCTGGTCGCATCCAGCGTACGCCAACAAGACGGCATACATTCGCAACGACGAAGAGATTGTAGCTGTCAGTTTGGCGAAAGAATGACAGCGAAAATCCCTGTGCCACGGTTTCATTTGAGCTAAATAATGGCTAACGATCTCGAACCAACCATTGCCTTAGAACCAGCCAATCCGAATCTGGAACGATCGCGAATCCGAGTGGGATCCTACGGCGGTTCCAATCATCGGTTGAACGATCTTTTTGGTGAGTCGACGCGTCGATTGTTGCGCGAGCGTTTAATAATCGCTTCGGTCATATTGGCGATGTTGTTTTCGTCGGTCCAAGTGATCGTCTGGTTTAACGGAACGATCTTGACGAACGCAACGTTCGCCAGAGTGGCAACGATTGGCTGTTTGGCTGGTATCGTTTTGATGCTTTGGCGACGCCCCGAACTGACGCTGCGACAATTGCGGTGGTTAGAGATTTTTGTCGTTGTCGTCTCGCTCGCAGAAATGCTTCTTATTCAGCACATCAAAACGACTCGGCTCCTTGAAATCGGTAAGCCGCAGCAAGTGCCCGAACTGATCGCGTCCATCGGCGGGGTGATTTGCTTGTTGGTCGCGACGTACGCCATGTTCATTCCGTCCAATTGGCGACGTACCGCGGTTGTGGCGGTCGTTTCCGCAGCCCTGCATACGATTCTAACGGCACTTCAATTCTCAAATGTCGCCGGATTGCGAGAAGTCGCGTATCCCAGCTATACGACACCGTTCCTACTGTGCGCGACTGGGATTGTGGCTATCACGGCTGCGCACTTCGTTCGTTCGATTCGCCATGAAGTTGAATCAGCGCGGCAGTATGGGCAGTACCATCTGACGAACGAGATCGGCCGCGGCGGTATGGGAGTTGTGTATCGGGCAGAACATTGGATGCTGAAACGACCCGCAGCAATCAAACTCATTCGCGCCGAGAGTGCGAAGGACGAAATCGCTATCGCCCGGTTTGAAAAAGAGGTGCAAGTGTCGGCCACTTTATCTCACTGGAACACGGTCCAAATCTACGACTATGGGCGTACCGCTGGCGGCGACTTTTACTACGTCATGGAACACCTTGCCGGGAAAACACTGGCTCAGCGTTTGAAAGACGATGGACCGTTGGAGCCTGAAGCCGCGGTCAATGTCATTCGCCAAGTTTGCAACGGACTGGAAGAAGCGCATGCAAAGACTCTGGTTCATCGCGACTTGAAACCCGCCAACATCTTTTTGTCGGACTGCGGAAGCCAGTGCAACTTGGTGAAAATCCTGGACTTTGGTTTGGCGACCAGCCATGCAAGCCCGGACCAGGACCGACGCGTCAGCGGTTCTCCGCCCTACATGTCCCCCGTAACCGTTCACGGGTCGGTGCAAGAGTTTTGAAAATCGCTCTGGACACGGATTACTATTTTCGGTCCCAATACTTGCATGAGCAAGATACCGCCGGAACTCGAAGCCGAAATGACGCCCGCTGTC
>JBAUHR010000887.1:0-10350 GCA_049680385.1 Rubripirellula sp.
AATCAAGGCATTCAAACCGGGTTCGCCCGAGTACTCGCAGCAAGAAGAACGCGTCGCTAGCCTCGACTCGAAAATGCGTTTGGACATGGCTCGCAAGAAAAAAGAACTCGCCGATGCCGAAGCTCGAATCTATTTCGAGAACTACACTCGCATCGCCGACGGCGTCAAGTTTCTGGCCAACCACTACAAGATCAACTTGGTCTTGCGCTACAACAGCGAAAACATGGACTTGGAAGAAGGCCAGTCGGTCATCCGCGGCGTCATGAAGAACATCGTCTATCACGACGAAGATTTGGACATGACCAAGGGCGTGATGCAGTACTTGGATAAGTTCAACGTTGCTGGCAAGCCTGCCGCAACTCGCTAGTTCTGTCGTCAATCATCGGCCAGGGCACGTCCAACATTCGTGTTGGACTTGTCCCGGCAGATCGGTTGCCGCCGCACGAAAAGCCAGGAAACGACCTGGCCTATGATCGAAAGTCGAACGCTCGCCAAGGATGGCGAGTCAACTCGTCCAAGGAGGGCCGTCGCGTGCATCGACAACGTAATGAACACACGACCGCCGTCACGTGTGAAATTCGCGGACGCGGGTACTGGTCGGGCAAAGAGGTCACTGTGACCGTGAACCCGGCACCACTGGGCACCGGTATCTGCCTGGTCCGCACGGATCTGGATTCCGCCCCTCGTTGTGTCGCATCGGTTCATCACCGCGAAGACGCCAACCTGCGGACAAACTTGGTCTGCGGTGACGCTCGTTTTCAAATGATCGAGCACTTGTTCGCGGCCCTCGCTGCTCTTGAAATTGACAACGCGCTGATTGAAATCGATGCCGAAGAATTGCCGGCACTCGATGGCAGCAGCCTTGCCTTTGTCGAAGCCCTCTCGCACGCTGGTTTGGTGATTCAGGCCCAGCCACGCCGTCAACTTATCATCCGCGATCGCTATCGCGTTGGGTCGGCCGGCGGTTGGTTGGAAGCGGTACCTGCGAAGAACGGTGAATCGTACTTCGAGTACCAACTAAGCTTCGACGACGAAACGCCCATCGCGCCGCAAGCATTCAGTATCGAACTAACGCCCGATCGATTCATTCGCGAAGTCGCTCCGGCGCGTACCTTTGTCACGTCTGCACAAGCCGAGCAAATTCGGGCAACCGGAATGGCTTCGCACGTGACCAACCAAGACCTTGTCGTCGTCGGCCCCGCCGGCCCAATCGACAACGCGTTTCGGTATGCCAACGAATGTGCCCGTCACAAAACGCTTGACTTGATCGGCGACTTGGCTCTTTCAGGCGTCGAACTGATCGGTCGATTCACATCGTTTCGCGGTGGCCACAACCTGAACGGACGCATGGCGATGCAGCTTGCCAAGCTGGCCAGTTCGGAATTCGCCGACCAATCCAAAGCTGCAAATCAGTCTGGTCAAATCACTGATGCGTTCAGTACAAACGACCGAAACAATCCCTACACCCCCAACACGATCGAAGGTCGAGAAGCAGCCTAAACTCTGCCTCGCTGGTCTTTGCAAACCAGTGACTCTTCGAGACACCCAAGACCGACACCCGCGTCGATTGCAGGAATCCACATGAGTAGCATGATCGCGCAAACCGCCGTCGTTGACCCCCGTGCAAAACTGGGAAACAACGTTCGCATTGGCCATTTCTGTGTGATCGGTCCCGACGTCACGATCGGCGATGACACCATCATCGACTCGCACTGCGTTATCAGCGGCAACACACGAATCGGCGAAGACAACCATTTCTTTAGCGGTTGTGTGATTGGTACTCATCCGCAAGACACCGGCTATCGTGAAACGCCAACGTGTGTCGAAATTGGCGACGGCAACACGTTCCGTGAACATTGCACGGTCAATCGCGCAACGGAAAAAGAGGACGGCATCACTCGCGTCGGCGACAACAACTATTTAATGACCAACGTTCACGTCGCCCACGATTGCAAGTTGGGCGATCGTATCGTGATCGCCAACAACGGCATGTTGGGCGGACACGTTCATGTGTTCAATGACGTGACCATTGCCGGCGGTGTCGGCGTGAATCACTTTGCGTCGATCGGGCAGATGAGTTTCGTCAGTGCCATGAGCCGTGTTTTGCACGACGTCCCACCGTTCATGATCGTCGACGGCCAACCCGCCAAGCCTCGCGCGGTCAACAGTGTCGGGCTGAAACGTCACGACTATCCCGCCGAAGACATCGAAGTATTGTCGCGAATCTATCGAATGATGTACCGATCCCGAATCGGTGTCGAAGCGACTCGCAAACAGGTCATGGAATCGGGCCCTATCCGCCCGGTGATGAAACAGTTTTTCGACTTCATTGACATTGCCGGTTCCGGCAAACACGGCCGCGGCCGACAACAACGAAAGAAAGCAGCGTGAGCAAGCTACGCATCGCCGTTATCGGCGCCGGCCACTTGGGGCGAATCCACAGCAAGCTGATCGGCCAAGTCGACGGCGCGTCACTAGTCGGCGTCAGCGATCCCTTTGAATCGGCACGAACCAATGCGGCCGAGATGTTCTCGGTTCCGACGTTTGCCGACTATCGCGACTTGATTCCAAAAATCGACGCAGCCATCATCGCGGCTCCGACCGATCTTCACGCTGAAATCGCCGGTACGCTGATTTCGGCTGGCAAGCATGTGATGGTCGAAAAGCCAGTCACGATCGAGTCCGCCGACGCTGATCGACTGGCTGCGCTAGCCGCCAAACGTCAAGTCACGCTGCAGGTCGGCCACGTCGAACGGTTCAACCCTGCGTTCACCGCACTTGGCGATCTTGCGGTTGACGTGAAGTACGTCGAAGCCGTTCGTGCGTCGAGTTTCCCCGGACGCTGTCTGGATGTTGGTGTCGTGATGGACTTGATGATCCATGACATCGACTTGGTTTTGTCGATGACCAACGCACCACTGAAATCGGCTAGCGCATCCGGCATGGCTGTGATCAGCGATCATGACGATCTGGTGGAAACACGTCTGGAATTTGAGTGCGGTTTGGTTGCGAACCTAAAGGCTTCGCGGATCAGTCCCACGCCGGCGCGTAGCATGCAGGTATTCGGTGCCAACGGGTTTGCTGAAATCGATTTTGGTGCTCCGTCATTGTCGGTCGTTCGTCCAAGCGAGTCGGTAGTCAATCGGTCGTTTGATCTGTCGATGGAAACTGACAATCCGCTTGGATACGGGGCGACCTTGTTCAGTGGCAAACTGCAATGCGAAACGCTGGAACTTGAATCACGAAACGCAATCCTTGACGAACTGCACGACTTTGTGATCAGTATCCAGACGGGAATTGCGCCGACGGTCGATGGTGTCGCGGGCGCACGAGCGGTCACGATCGCAAACCGAGTTTTAGAAGCGGTGCAGCAGCGTCAGTGGTACTCGGAATGCCGAACGACCGAAGTCGGTCCGCATGCGATCCCACGCGAACGCATCGAAGCCGTCAGCCGCCGGATTCACCAAGATCGCAAGGCTGCTTAATCAGTCGCCGCCGTGGTGTCCCCACCAAACTTTGGCTTCGTCGATCGACCACGGATACTTCATTCGCAATTGGTCGATCACTTGGCACAGCTCGCCAATGGTTCCGAATCGATCTTCGGGACGTTTTGACATGCAACGGAATACCATTTCCGAAATTTCTTGCGGTACTTCTTCGCCGCGGTGAATTGCGATGCCGATCGGGTGCTCAGACAAGATCAGCGCAAACAGCGATTCGGGGTCCGATTCAATGAATGGCGGGCGACCGCACAGCAAATAGTACGCGACGCATCCGACCGAATAGATGTCGCTGCGAGGATCCATCACGCCGGGCTGGCGAAATCGCTCGGGCGCCATGTACATCGGCGTGCCAGCCCAGATCGTTTCGCTGGTTTGATAGACGCCCGCGTCGGGTTCAAGTGGTTTGGCCAGACCGTAGTCAAACACCACCGCCCAGTCGCCAACCGATGGGTCGAGTGACAGCATGATGTTTTGCGGCTTGATGTCGCGGTGCAGCAGATTCATCGAGTGTGCTTCGGCGAGCGCGTCACAAACTTGCCGCAAAACAGTCAACATTCGCCCGATGTCTTGATAGCCGCTGCGTGCGATCACTTCGTTTAACGTTAGTCCCCTCAAGAACTCCATCACGCAATACGCTTCGCCCTCTTCACTGCGGCCGTAGTCGTAGATCTGGACACTGTGGGGATTACTAAGACTGGCCGCCAGGCGGGCTTCGCGGTCAAACCGCAAACCGTCTTCGGACGAATGCCGGTCACCGCGCAAGACTTTCAGTGCCGCGTCACGCCCGAGTTGTTTGTGGACCGCCTTGAAGACGACGCCCATCCCGCCGCTGCCCAGTTGTTCTTGGATGTCGTAGCGCGACAGCGGGTGATTTGCGGCATGCTCGGCCGTCGACGTTCGAGCGATTTTGGTCGCAGCCAGGAACGCCGTCAGCGAAAGCAGACTGCCCAACAACAGGAACGCAAACCGAACCACTCGCACTGGCGCGAACGCTTGGTCGGCTTCCTGTTCGACGATCACGCCGATGTTCCATTTGCTTAGCCACCGCCAAGCTCCGACGACCGACCCGCCATAGTAAGTCGAATAGGGCTCGGTTCGGATTTCAGGTCGGACTCCTACCGCACCCGCAACGGCAACCGTGACAGGACGAAACTGACGCTGGAACGCATCGTGGTTGGTTCGCGACAACAGGTAGCCCGGATCGCTGATTCGCAAGTTCGCGGCAACTTCGCTGGGGCCGACGTCCAACAATCCCTGAGTCGCCAATCCGATCGCCCGAACACTCGCGTTCAGCATGACGCCGTCGCGATTGACCGCAAACGCATCCAGTTGGCCAACGTCAACGACGTCCGAGAAAACCGCATTGAACGCTTCGTAGATACCAATGCCGCGCACCATCAGAGACGCGATGATGCGTCCGTCATTGTCAGAGATCGGAACGATCATGGCCATGACGGGATGTTCCGCAGTGGGATCAAAGCCGGGAACATCGGCGGACGGGCGCTCGGGACCATAGATCACCGTTTCGCCCGACATCACTCGTGCCAGATTCGCAGCACCGGACGGATGCACTGGTTGGCCGATGTCTGCGCGATCTTCGGACCCGCTGGCTAGAGTGCGAAACGAGTCATTCCATACGACAAACTTGACGTCCTCGACACCCGACAGTTGCTTGAGTTGTTGATGGATCCTGTCGATCTGATTTGAACTACGAAGCTCGTCGATCGATTGGCCGGTTTCGGCGAGCTCGTTTAGTTCAATCACGGCCGCACGAAGGTTCGGCTCGCGCGACCACGATTCCACCAACGTGGCTTTATCGCCCAGGAAACGGTCTGCCGAAATCGAGACGCTATTGATCACACTTTGCAGTTCGGTATGAATCGACTGCTCGATCATCGACTCGACTTGACGGTACGTCCACCATCCGATCAACGCGGTCGGTAACAACGCAGCCAACCACAACCAGCCTGAGTTTCGGCGGCGGCTATTGCGAGTACGGCGCGCCCAAATCTCGTTGCTGGTCGATTGGTGCTTTTGGCGTTTTTCTTGTTTGACGCGAGGCGAAGCGTGGGTCCGGTTGGCGCCGTGACGAGTGACGGCTGCCGACCCGCCCGAACGACCTCGCCCCGGCGATGACTCGAGTTCGCCGCGGTGAGTTTTGTTCTGTGAGTCACCGCGGCGCGTCGTATCACCGTTCGCTTTTGAACCACTTGAATTTGAACCGCGTCCGCCCTTCGTGCCAGATCCGCGTTTGGTTCCCGACCCGCTCTTGGTTCCTTTGTCGCCCTCGCGTTTTGACCCAGACCCCGTGTTTCCAGTCTTGATGATTTCACCAAACGAGCTGCCGATCTGGGTGGGGCTGGCCATCGGTGCCGACACGGGCGTTGCCGATTCGCCTTCGATCTTGGCGAACTCTGCATCATGTTCTGCCAACAACGACATCACTTCGTCGAACAGTGCATCATCGCCATTGCAATGCGATCGCACGAACTTCGGCTGCTGGTCGGCAGGCAATTCTTCCGCGGCCAGAAACAGATCTCGAATTCTGGCGTAACGAGCCGCATCCATTCGTCAAACGTCTCCAGGTGTTGTCGCACCCGAGCCTTCTTCGGAATCGATCGCGCCCGCTTGGTCGTCGCAATCACTTTCGGCGGCAGCTTCATCCGAAAAGTCATCGCTGCGCAATTCCCGCCGCATCCAAGCTCGTGACATCGCCCATTCTTTCTCGACCGTGCGCAAACCAAGGTTCATTTCGGTTGCGATCTCTCGCATCGTCATGCCGCCAAAGAACCGAAGTTCGACGATCTTGGCTTGCCGAGGATTCAGTTCGGCGAGTGTCTTGAGCAACTCGTCGAGTGCAACCACGTCGTCATCGTCGCTAAGTTTGAACGTGACGTCGTCAGTCAGTTGGCGCCGTTCCCAGCCACCACCGCGTTTGAGCGAGCGGACTTTGCGAGCGTGATCGACCAAGATCCGCCGCATCACAGTCGCGCCGATCGCAAAAAAGTGCGTCTTGCCTTGCCAATTGATCCGCGATTGGTCGACCATGCGAACGTACGCTTGGTGAACCAGCGACGACGAACTCAACCGATGCCGCAGGGGCTCGTTCTGTAAGAAACGGCCTGCCAGACGACAAAGATCTTCGTACATCAAAGTGAAAAGCTGGTCGGTTTTACCCGATTCACCCTTCGTGCTTTTCGATAAGAGATCTGTGATCGAATTCATGGGCAACCACCAGGCCAGCGTTCGAAACGATAAAAATTGGGAGGCAAACAACAAACGCCTCTGGCCCGAAACGCCACTCCATTTCAAGGAGTGCAGTATAGCAGACCGAAAGTGCTCAATTCAACTAGACGACACTTTTGTTGCGAATCTATTGGTCCCTTGCACCCCCCCATCGTATAGGGTTTCGGCTTGCCGCACCGGCTGGTGGTGCGGACAAAGTGTCTGGTGCCGTAATTATCCGAGCAGCTTTGCAGCCGCCGCACACATCCCCTCGGCCTCGGCCTGCGATTCCGCTTCGGCGATGAACCGCACAATCGGCTCGGTGTTGCTGCCGCGGACCAACAGCCACTTGTCATCCCAAGCCAGTCGCAGTCCGTCGCCAGTCTGGACCTTCGCGTCCGGGTAGTGCTTGGTCAGTTTTTCGAACAGTTCGGGCAACCGGTCAGCCGAAACCGTCGCTTTGTCTTTGTGAATGTGAAGCTTGGGCAGTTCATCGGCAAGCGTCGCAACCGACTTGCCAGTCGCCGTCATCAGATCCAAAATCTGTGCCATTCCGACAAAGCTGTCACGGACATAACCGACTCGCGGATCAATCGGGCCGCCGTTGCCTTCGCCACCGTAGGCTGCTTTCTTGTCGATCATCATGTCAGCGACGTTCGCTTCGCCGACCGAACTGCGATAGGACGTGACGCCCGCATCACGCGCGATCCGTTCGCTCATTCCGCTGGTCGCACCGTTGATTACGATCGGGCCGCGAGTCGCCTCGTCCGACATCGCTCGCATCACACACAACGCCAACGTGTACTCTTCGCCCACGTACCGCCCGTTCCCATCGACCAGCGCCAATCGGTCGGCATCAGGATCTTGGCAGAATCCGACGACACATTTCTCGTCACGCACACGTTTGGCAATCTCGGTCAAGTTGGCGGCCGTCGGCTCGGGTTCGTGCGAGAACTTGCCGTCGGGCGTGTCACCGACTGCGACGATTTCGCAGCCCAGTGCTTTCAGCAAACGCACGCCCAGCAGACTGCCGGCACCGTGATTGCTGTCGATCAGAACTCGGTGACCGGCCGCTCGGATCGCCAACGTGTCGACCGTTTCCAGGACCGCGCAAAGGTGAGGTTCGTGCGGATCGGACTCTTCGGAAATCCGGCCGATCTGGTTGAACGGTTTGTAGTTCGCTTCGCCGGCAAAGTAGGCATCGCGAATCGCCGCTCCGGTGACCGCATCGAGCACGCGTCCGGTCGCGCCGAACAACTTGATCCCGTTGTAAGGCGGTGGATTGTGGCTGGCCGAGATCTGCACGGCACCCGCCGCGCCCCGTTGTCGCACCAGGACGCCGATCGTGGGCGTTGCCGCCACATCGACGTCGATACAGTCGCGTCCGCAGGCCGACAGAGCCGCGATGATCGCGCGGCTGAGCATCGGGCCAGTGTTGCGTCCGTCGCGGCCAACGATGATCGGGCCGTCAGGCAATTTGCTGGCGAAAGCGGCGACGAACCGCATCGCGACTTCGGGAGTCAGGGTTTCGCCAACGATTCCACGCAGACCGCTAACGCTGATGATCAATTCGCTCATGTTTTCGTTACTTTCGAGTCACTTTGGGTGCCTTGGTTGCGACGACCGGCAGACTGCAAATAGAATCGCATCACTGCAACGTAACAAGGTCAGCGCAGCATCCCCCAATCTTGAAGATCCTATGAGCATCGACGCAACCGTGCCCGCCTCTCTGTCCGCCGTCCAACAAGCCGTCACCGATGGCAAGCTGACGGCCGCCGCCGCCAAGAATATCGAAGCCTGGCTGACCGAAGATCGCTACGCCGAATACCGGGACGAAGTGATCGAGCACATCGTGGCCGGCAAATGGCAAAAACTGGACGACGTGTACTGGACGATCATCCCCTTCGGCACCGGTGGCCGCCGAGGCCGGATGTATTCGATCGGGTCCAACGCGATCAATGACCGAACGATCGGCGAAAGTGCGCAAGGGCTGGCCGACTATGTGGTCGAATTCCACAAAGGCAAGAAAGACCTTTCCTGTGCGATCGCCTATGACACGCGGCACAAATCACGCCACTTCACTGAACTGTGTGCCGGCATCATGGCTGCCGCTGGCATCAAGGTGTACTTGCTAGACGACTATCGCGCGACGCCACAATTATCGTTCGCTGTTCGCTACAAGAAATGCGACTGCGGCATCATGGTCACGGCCAGCCACAATCCGCCCAGCGACAATGCGGTGAAAGTTTACTGGTCCAGCGGCGCGCAAGTCTTGCCGCCGCACGACAAGGCCATCATTGGCAAAGTCATGAACTGTCAACAGATTCGGTCGATGCCGTTTGACGAAGCCGTCGCCAAAGGCATGGTCGAAGTCGTCACCGAAGAAGTCGACAAGGCGTACTTCGACGCGGCCAGCCAGTGTGCCTTCACCGGCCCACGCGACGTCAAGTTGCTGTACACGCCGCTGCACGGTGTCGGTGCCGCAGCCGTTGTGCCGCTGGCCAAACGCGACGGATTTGCCGACATCGAAATCTATGGACCGCACGCTGAACAGAGTGGCGATTTTCCGAACGTTCCCGGCCACGTTTCGAACCCCGAAAACGCTGCGATCTTTGACGAGCCGATCAAGCACGCGCAAAGTACCGGCAAGAATTTGATCTTGGCGACGGATCCCGACTGTGACCGCATCGGCGTCGCCGCGCCCAAGACGATGGACACGGCCGGCCCGTGGCGAACGTTCAACGGCAACGAGATCGGCGCTTTGCTGGCCGAGTACGTGCTGAGCAAACGAAAGGCCGCCGGCACGTTGTCGCCGGACCACTACATCGTCAAAACGTTGGTGACGACCGAACTTAGCCGCCGGATCGCCGAAGATTACGGCGTTCGCTGTGTCGGTGATCTGTTGGTCGGATTCAAGTACATCGCCGAAGTGATCGACCGCGAAGGTCCGGACCAGTTTGTGTACGGAACCGAAGAATCGCACGGCTACTTGGTCGGCCAGTACTGTCGTGACAAGGACGGGGCCGT
The DNA here is from genome assembly GCA_049680385.1 of Rubripirellula sp. Taxonomy (GTDB): domain Bacteria; phylum Planctomycetota; class Planctomycetia; order Pirellulales; family Pirellulaceae; genus Rubripirellula. Next base: position 9,756 of record JBAUHR010000887.1, read on the forward strand.
GGCAGCGATGTTGATGTTCGAATTGGCGGCCGAACTGAAGGCACAGAACGTCTCGATGCACGACTACCTGTGCGATCTGTTCCGCAAACATGGTTATCACCGCGAAACGCTGATCAACTTGGTGATGGAAGGCAGCGAAGGCATGGCGGCGATGCAGCGTCTGATGAAGTCGTTCCGCACGACGCCGCCGGAATCAGTCGCCGGAATCAAAATCGCCAAAGTACGCGATTATGCGGCCGGAACGATCACGGACACAGCAACAGGCAAGTCCGAAAAACTGGACGGCCCAACCGGTGATTTGATCATTCTGGATCTGGCCGAAGAAGGAAACTATGTCGCCGTCCGACCGAGTGGCACCGAACCGAAGATCAAGCTGTACGTCTTCACGCGACTAGAACCGGCCAAGTCGCAAGACCTTGACGCCGCCGATGCCGTCCTAGGTTCACGAATCGAAGCGCTCGAAAAAGACGTCCGCGCCTACGCATCGAAGAACGCCTAGTACTAACCCGGAAATAGCTTCAGAACGTAGGGCCGGTTCCCACCTTGTCCTTACCCACAAGTCTGAGGGTTAATTTCGACGGAGTATTTGCTCTGC
>JBAUHR010000888.1:0-2337 GCA_049680385.1 Rubripirellula sp.
ACGTCATCGTGTTTGACAAGACGGGAACGCTGACTGTTTTGCAACCTGAACTCGCCGATTTCCTGACGGAATCAGGGAGTCCATTCACTCAAGATCAAATTCTATCAGCGGTCCAGTCCATCGAGGCCCACTCGCATCACCCGATTGCCTCGGTCTTCTTATCCGACGAGTCCAAGCAGGATCCAACCCGAAACATCGAATTGATACCGGGCGTAGGGGTATGCGGGGATGTGAATATTGGAGGTACATGGCATCGTGTCGAGGTCGGGCGACTTGAGGAACTGCATCGCCCCTGTTGCGACGGTCAATTCCTTGCACAGATCCGAGACGCTGTTGGCACCGGCCAACAACCGATTGCCATTCGCATGGATGACGCACTCGTCGCAGTTGGGATTGTTCAAGAAACGACCATCGACACACTGATTGACGGCGTCGCCAAGCTGCGAGAACTAGGTGTCGAGATAAAGCTCTTTTCAGGTGACGGGGGCCATCGGCTCGACCGAATTGGAATCTCAGATGCAACCGGGAAGATGACTCCGGAAGCAAAACTAGCCGGCGTTCGATCGCTGGAATCGTCTGGCGATCGAGTTCTTTTCGTTGGGGATGGTGTCAATGACGCGGCAGCGATGACGGCATCTACTGTCGCGATTAGCGTTGCCAGCGGTGCAGATTTGGCGACCGAATCGTCCGACATCGTTTGGCATGGGCAGGACCTACGCGCCATATCCGACGCGATCACCATCGCACGCCGAAGCGTGTCGCGATTGCGAAGAGCTTTGCTGTTCGCGGTGACCTACAACACCATTGGAATGTTGATTGCTGCTTCGGGGTGGTTGCACCCTGTCGTCGCAGTGTTGCTGATGTTGGGATCGAGCCTAACGGTTGTCCTGCACGCGGCCGACCTGAACTGGGAAAGCGAAGAAGCTGAGCCGCCGCCCCTTCTGTCAGGCGAACCGCAGCGTTCATCCGTGAACCCGCCAAACGATCAACGGGACGCCCGATCTGCGGTGCCCTCGCTGGTTCAAATCGGCTCAAAGGCACCGGTGACGCTATGACTCGAAAGAATGTTGTGCTGCTTGGCATCGGTCACACCAACGCCCACGTTGTCAAACAGTGGGCCAGCGACCCGATTCCTGGATGCGATTTGATTTGCGTTAGCAACTATCCCACGGCCACGTATTCCGGGATGTTGCCAGGAACGCTTGGCTGGCAATTCAGTGACGACGAAATGCGGATTGACCTGCGTGCCCTAACGGACCGCAGCCAAGCGAAACTCGTCATCGCGGATACCAACGGAATCGACTTGGCGGGTGGAATGCTACTTTTCAGCGACCGTGAACCCATTGCTTTCGATGCACTTTCCATCGGCGTTGGATCTATGCCGGCCGGTTGGCAAGAGCACTCCGAATCATCGCTGCTGGTGCCTATTAAGCCCATGCAAACCTTTTTGGAGCGTTTGGGTCAGCGGCTAGACAGTTGTCATCCCACTGATGCTGGCCCGCTACGAGTTGCCATTGTCGGCGGCGGTGTCGCGAGCGTCGAGATTGCATTCTGTCTGCATCAGCAATGCCAGAAGCGGCAGCTGAATTGTGAATTCTCGATCGAGATCTTTACCAGTGGTGATTCCATTGCCGAAGGGATGACCGATCGCAGCATTCGACGGCTCGAACAATTACTCAAGGCACGAAGCATCCACATCACTCCTGGGTACCGCGTCACAAAAGTCGGCGAGGGAGGAGTTGAAACAGAAGACGGCAGTCATCATCCAGCGGACGCCGTCATCTGGGCGACCGGGGCTGCCGCACCGCCGGTCTTGGGGAAGCTAGGCCTCGAGACCGACGACCGAGGATTCATTGCCACCAGCCGCACGATGCAATCGCTGACCGATCCCCGCATCTTCGCCGTCGGAGATTCGGGAACGGTCGCCGAGTCTCCTTCGCCCAAAGCGGGAGTGTACGCCGTGCGTCAGTGCCCGATTCTCTGGAACAACCTTCGCGCGCTTTTTAGCGGAGGAGATTTACGTCAGTTCAATCCACAATGTGACTTTTTGAAACTACTCAATACCGGAGACGGAAAAGCGTTGCTGGAATAGGGATGGATCACAACTCACGCGCGGTGGTGCTGGAAATTGAAGACATGGATCGACAAGGGATTCATCCAAGAGTTCCAGACGCAAGGTACCGCATCAACCAACCGAACCACTTAGATAGAGGAAAACCATGCCAAGCCAACCTAACAAAACGCTACGTCAACGTGTTTCGCAATCGCTCGCCAAGCTCGGCTTTGTGGACTGCGACGTGCGCAGTATTCAGAACCAGTGTGTCACACTTCACTGCC
>JBAUHR010000889.1:0-2789 GCA_049680385.1 Rubripirellula sp.
ATCGTAACCAACCGTATGCACCGAAGCCGTCGACCGCGCGGTTCCCAATGGACAGTCACCACCGACGGCTGCGGTGATACTAATTGTTATCCGACTGAAGCGACGGACTGTGACCTGAATCCTTACTCGCCTACCGGAAACCTGCCGACGACGGCCAGCATCCGTGCCGCCAAGTTTCTGCAAGGTCGCCCTGCCGCAACACTTTTTGCATGCACGTCTATCGTTGCGATGGTGTACCTGCTGCAATACTTGCTGCTGGATTGGTTCACGGTTCGCGTTTGGCCATATCCCGAGCGGGCCACGAAACACGACTGGCTGCTGCTCTTGTTCCCGGTGTTGCCTTCAATTACGCTACTTTTGCTTCGATGTACGCGATTGCTGGCCCCGAGTGGCGGGGCGATCGTTGCCGCTTGGTTCCTGGGGACTATTCTATCCGTTCCACTTGTTTTCACTGTTGGCATATGGTTTCACTTTGCAATCGGCGGTACGCTCTAATCCATAATCGCGGATAACCATGGCGTGCACCGGAGTCGGGCTTGCGAGCGTTTTCAAATGGAACATGCAATCGTCCCGACCCGGTGACGCTGGACGTTATCCGACTGATCGTGCCTTCACCCAACACGCCATCGACATAGGATTGGCTCTCACCCGTGCGTCTGAATCTGACCCGAATCGAACAAGCCGCTAACGAACTCCCTCCGGAGTTTTCACGCACGCCACATTACGAATCCCCGGTATTAAGCCGATCGCTTGGTTGTTCAGTGACACTTAAGGTTGAAACGCTGAACCCAATACGTTGCTTTAAAGGGCGAGGCACAGAGGTTGCAATCAGCAGTGCAATGCTGGAGGGATACTCTGAATTCGTTTGTGCGAGCGCCGGGAATCTTGGGCAGGCGCTCGCCTATTCCGCTCGATCACGCGGCGTATCGGCGACTGTCGTTGCATCGCGTTCCGCGAACGCCGAGAAACTCAAGCGGATCTCTGAGTTCGGCGCTACGCTCGAACTTGTTGAGGGTGATATCGAGTGTGCGAGAGACACAGCCCGAAGAATATCTCAATCGGGAGCATACCTAATCGAAGACAGTGAGAATCTGGGTACCTGCGAAGGGGCTGCAACGATTGGACTCGAATTGACAAACGACCTGGCCCTGCCATTTGACGCAGTGGTTGTTGCTCTTGGTGGCGGTGCTCTCGCAACTGGAGTTGGCCACGTGTTGAAGCAGCGCAGTCCCAGCACAAAATTGGTGTGTGTGCAGCCGAAAGGCGCTCCTGCAATGACACTCTCGTGGCGGGCCAAGGCTGTAATCAATACTGACTCAATGGACACCATTGCGGATGGCGTCGCGGGTCGGTTCCCTATTCCCGAAGTTCTAAGCGATTTGCTGGAGGTCGCTGACGACGCGTATCTGGTAGACGAATCTAGCATCATCGAAGGGGTTCGCACGCTTTACGAAACTGCTGGATTAATTGTCGAACCATCGGCGGCGCTAGGGATTGCCGCAATACTGGAGAATCCTGACGACTTCCACGGCATGCGGGTCGCAACCGTAATTTGCGGTAGCAATATCTCGTCTGCGGACCATCTTGCAATGGTAGGAAATCAGAACGGCGGATAACCATCCGATGCACCGGAGTCGGGCTTGCGGCCGTTTTCAACTGGAACATCAACTCTCCCGACCCGGTGATCGGTAACGTTCTGTGACTGAATGATGGCCATGTCTAAACACACGTCTGTGACCAACAAGCCATGTACCTGCGAACTGCTGCAAAGAACCGCAAACGATCCGTCTTACCCCATCGTCTTTGACGCGGACACGAACGAATACCATTTCACCTGGAACGATGGGGCGATCCTCGTCATCCGTCATTGCCCTTTTTGCGGGGGAGCTGCCCCCGAATCTAAACGCGCACTAATGTTTGCGCAGATTCCCGGTTCAGAAGAATCTCGTCTCGCGAAACTGCTGAAGGGCGTGATTTCAATGGACGACGCCATCAAGCGATTTGGCAAACCTGACTACGATAAAACATCAACATCGTGCCGCGACGAAACTGAAGATGCAGGCCCACGTATCGCACACCACCGGCTTATCCAATATCATGAACTTTCCGATGTCGCGGAGATTTGGATTACCGAACGCCCTAATGGCAGTGTCCACTGGGAACTGCATGGTAAATACGTTGGTCCGAACGCACGGTAGACCCAGTGCAAGAAGCACAGAACCATGGCATGAACACGGAGCGACCGATCGTGTTTTTTGGTAGTTGGATACCGGTTTGCGGTCGCCCGGTTATGCCTACCGTTCATCGTACCTAAAACAGCATCTCGGACTGTTGCGACTTCGCAGGCTGTGAGCGATTGACCTTCCGCAACACTGGCCACTCTGGGTCTGCGTTGTCGATGACGATCTCGCCCGCGTCGTGCAGTTCTTCGGCGAGCCGCTGCAAATCGCGCAAAAGCAACTTCGACATGCCCGACCGCTCGAATCCCAAATCCATTTGCTCCATCCATTCGTCCCATTCCATTGGCGAATATGCGTCCACCAACATGATCGCGAAACGTCGCGTCCCTTGCTCAAAGGACGATGAACAACGCGATGCATTGGAGGTCGCGGCATAGTTTTTTGACATGGTTAATTTCCTTTCGCGACCCCAATGATCGCTGACGTTATTCGACTGAGTGCGTGACGGTGCGCGGTCGTTATTGAACCGCGGATGCACACTGATAGACACGGATGAAACCGTAGCTGATCGGATCTGGTTGCCGGTGGAGCGTTTGTGAACGGCTGGCA
>JBAUHR010000890.1:0-2436 GCA_049680385.1 Rubripirellula sp.
AAACGTCCACGTTGGATGACCCCAACAACTGGCCCCGTTCCCTACAAGGATTCAGTACAGAGCATTGGGAGCAACCATCGTTGACGGTCTTACCGCACTAATTCGACCAACCCGGCGGTAAATAAGCAGCAGAAACGGTCTCGGGAGTACGAGCCGAACAACCCACAAAACCGGCCAACCCGCAAAGTTTGCCTGAAGGGAAGAGCCGTCACAAAGAGCGGAGGCGCGTGGGACAAACGGATTACCCAACCGTCATACTTTGATGGAACGGGTGACTCCGGAAATGGACAAGTGATCAAAGACTCATGCCGAACACTGCATGCAGTCGATCGAGCTATGCCTTGTCTGATGCCAGTAGACTCTCAAAAAGCAGCGTCCACTGAGGTAAAACTCGCTCGGCAGAAAAATGCTCGGCGAAAAAAGACTCGGCGCACCGTCGCATTCCAACGACCTCGTTCGGATGGTCGATCGCAAATTCGATCTGCTTGGAAATTTCGCTTGCTGGCGACTGCGCGCAGGACAAACCAAAGCCGTACTCGACGGGCAAACGACTCAGTTCGCTTTTCTTCTCACAAACAACCAGTACTGCCGTTCCCAGCGATAGATACGACGCCAACTTGCTTGGAAACGCGTACTGATACACTTGTTCTTCAAGGCTGACAACGCAGAGATCCGCGTCCGCCATTAGCGGTTCGGCGATCGAAAGCGGTTGCCGATCAATAAACTTGATTCGGTCATCATTGGCATTCGATGCAAGCAGTCGAAGATCTTCTTTTGCTTTCCCATCACCCATCAGCACCAGTTCAAACGGTTTGTCCTTGGGCACTTGTAGGCATGCTTCGACCAGCGTGTCCAGGTTTTGAAAGCGACCAATATTTCCAGCGAACATCAGGCGAAAAACACCCGTTCGTTTTGTCCACTCAGGCAACGGCGTTTGCGGTTCGTCAAACTGCGGCAGATTCATGTTCGGGATCAGTGCCACATCGACGTTTGCGGTACCCGCTCGTCCTATCATCGACTCTCTCATGTCTTGCGATAGCACGACGACGCGATCGGCTCGGCGAACGGTGCGTAGATCAATCGCTTTCAGCAACCGCATTGCCAATGACTTACGCACGTGCCCGGTCTCGCAAATGACTTCCGGGTAAATGTCTTGCAGATGATAGACAAACTTGGCACGTACTTGCCGTGCGGCCCACCCTGCGCAAAACGCCCCTAGTACAGGCGGTTGTGTGCTGCACATCACGACGTCTGGTTTTTGACTCCAGACGTGGATGATGATTCGGAAGCAAAATATCAGATCGTTTAGTGCGCGGAAAACAGAACGCAGTCTTTTCTCCGACAGCAAACGAGCCCGTCGAATCGTTAGCCCGTCGCCAAGTCGCTGCGTGCGTTCAACGTGTTCGCCACCGGAACTTGCATTGTACGTTGGCTCTCCAGTGAAAACGTTGACGTCGTTTCCCTCCGTGGCAAAGTGCTCCGCAATGCGCCGCAATAAAATGCCATACGGAGACGTATCGGGCCAAAAGTATCGATGGATCAGAAGGATTTGCATCTGCGAATTCTCGGTCATCGACTATGGTCGCCGACTTTCGATTCCCATCCAGCGGTGAGTTAGTTTGGTCGTTCCTAGAATCAGTCGCACCACACGCTGCGAACAATTGTTGATTGCATAGTCCGCTGGTACCGGCGGGAAATCGGCCGATTCGGTCGTGACGAGACGGACGCAATCAACGATGCGATCTGGGTCGGTGCCAGTGATCACAATGCTGCCGGTGTCCAACGCTTCGGGGCGTTCGATGGCATTGCGAATCGTTACAGCAGGAAAGCCTAACAAACTGGACTCTTCGCTAATCGTTCCACTATCGGAGATCACACAAAAGGCGTCTTTCTGTAGCTTGTTATAGTCGCAAAATCCAAATGGCTTCATGAATTGAATTTGGTCATGCGTGTCGTTGAAATTTCCTTCGTCCAGTCGTTTCTGAGTCCGTGGATGCGTTGACACGATGACAGGAAACCCATGCTCGTCTGCCAAGTCTGCGAGGCCAGTCAGCAGGCGCTTTAGCTCGACAGGATTATCAACGTTTTCTTCGCGATGCATGCTGACCAACAAGTACTCTTGCGGCTTCAGGCCCAGATCGGCGACAGCGGTCGAAGCATCAATTTTTTCAGCGTAGTGTTCTAATACTTCACGCATTGGGGATCCCGTCACATAGATTCGTCGATGCGGGATTCCTTCAGCAAGTAGATGACGGCGTGCATGTTCGGTGTAAACCAAATTAAAGTCACTGATGTGATCGATGATTCTTCGATTGGTTTCCTCAGGAACGTTCATGTCGAAACATCGATTGCCGGCCTCCATGTGATAGAGAGGAATCTTCATTCGACGAGCCATGATTCCTGCCAGCGCGCTATTCGTATCGCCCAGGATCACGA
>JBAUHR010000891.1:0-2869 GCA_049680385.1 Rubripirellula sp.
TAGTGCGATCGCAGCCGCCAGCACGGCAAAACGATTGTTCAAAGAAAAACGAATCAGACCCATCGAACGAAATCTCTATGTGATTAGCCGCTTTGATTTGCGGCTAGGTATAAAAAACAGTCAAGCCCGTGTTTGGGCGGTCGCCCAAGATCGCGAAAACGGACTCAGAGCGGTTTGACTTTTTGGCCGTCGACAAATCGCTGCAGATGCGGGCCAATGACTCGCTGGCCAGGTTGGACACCTGACAGAACTTCGATCTGATTCCCATCGTCAACACCGGTCGTCACTTGGGCGACGGTGACCGAATCATCGCTGCTGATGACGTACACGTAAGCGGTGCCGTCGTCTCGAAATCGAATCGCTTGCGCTGGCAAAGTGTTTGTCGCTTGTTCCTTGCCAATGTTGATTTGTGCCTGACCAAACATGCCGGGCAGTAGCTTGCCTTCATCGTTTGACAGCTCGACTTCGACCATCATCGTGCGAGTGCTAGGATCCAAACTTCCAGCGCGGCGGGTCACCGATGCAGTGATCGGTTCTTCACCCGCAAACGAAGGAAACGACAGTTCGACCTTGTCGCCCGCTTGAACGAACGGCGCATCCGACTCAGGAACCGGAATGCGAACACGGACCTTATCGACCTGGCTAATCACGAACAGCGGTGCGCCATTGCCAACTTCGCTTTGTTCGCGAACAAGGTCTCCCATTTCAACACCTCGGTGCGTTACGACCCCCGAGATCGGTGAACGCACGGTCGCGTAGTTAAACCGAATGTCGAGCAGTTCGAGTTCGCGGCGAGTGATTTCGGTTTCAGCGACGGCGGCGTCGAGATCCGATTTTGCAGAACTCGCTTGAGCCTCGGCGACTGCGACTTCGGCTTGTGCCGAATCGATCGATGCGTTCATGGCTTCCTTTTGTGCGGCTTCCGAGTCGCGACTCAAACGCACTTCGTCCAACATCCGTTGCTGCAACGAACCACGCTGGACAAGATCGTTGGTTCGCCTCAGCTCGGCTTCGGACGCAGCCAGCGAAGCTTCTGCGCCACCCATTTGCGACTTCGTTTCGGCGAGTCGAGCTTGGGCTGATCGGACGCGTGCGGTGGCAAGCTGAACACCTGCTTCGGACCGTCGCTCCTCGGCGATCAGACGCTGGATCTTGGCTTCGATCACAGATCGCTCTTTCGCCAGCTCGGGAACATCGATCACAGCCAAGACGTCGCCGGTTTGAACAAAGTCGCCTAAGTCCGCGTTGATCTCTCGTACAAAGCCATAGGCTTTGGCTCGAATCTCGGCTCGATAGTAAGCGTCAATGGTCGCTGGCTGAAGCGTGGTTTTGCGAATCGGTATCGCTGTAACACTGACCGTTTTGACCTGGACAGCCGATGGCGACACTTCCTTTTTTAAGACTGTTGTCGACGGCGAACATCCCACAATTCCGGCCAGAGTGACCCCAAGCCCAACACTTAATCGAACGTAGCTATTTGCCAAATACTTCATCGAACTCAATTTCTATAACGGGGGGTCAAAATGACCGGATAACCGATACGACTGACGCGTGCAGCGAACCTTCGCTGACAAGCCACTTCAGCATAGTTGGCATAAGGCAATTCTTCGTAGGCATTTCCAGCCTTATGCGGGAACGATTCGGATCCAGAGTTCTGATCCGGTCAATCGCGACCCGAAGTATCTTCCGTAGAACCACTTCGTTCGGATCGGCCCGCATCTTGGTATGGATACCTGGGCGTGCCGTGCATGAGAAATAGGAGGGCAGGATGCCCCGTTTGCTTTATACGCTCGGCGTTATCGGATTTGCCGGTTGTGCGGGAAGTACACCTTTCAACGGTCATCACGCAACCGTCGCGCAACCGACAGTGTCACAAGTATCAGTGTCCCAAGCATCAGTGACGCAGATCGATCCCGACGTGCCCCCGATAATCGATTCCGAAAAAAAACTAGCATCGCCCTCTATTGCCACGAACGAGCTAGCGTTCGGCGACGATAAAGCAGATGGTTTGTCTGGAATCGTGCCTGTAACCCTGGTCGACGATGTCGTGGTCAGCGATCCAGTCGAGCAAAGTGTCAGTTTCGGCACGATGCCGATCGACGACGCGATCGATATGAATCTGCCATCGGCTTTAGCAATGGTTAGCGGTTCGCACCCGGCTGTGGGAGTCGCCCAGTGGCGAGTCCGCGAAGCTTATGCCACTCTCGCCCGCGCCGAAGCATTGTGGTTGCCGTCGATCCAAGGCGGCCTCAGTTTTCATCGTCATGATGGAAACTATCAGGCAAGCGACGGAACGATCGTTAACGTCAACCGAAACTCGTTCCAGTACGGCCTTGGTAACGGCGCAACAGGCGCAGGAACGACTCCTCAACCCGGTTTGGTTGCTCAGTTCCATCTTGCCGACGCAATCTTTCAACCCGAAATCGCTGAAAAGACAGCTTGGGCACAAGGCCATGCGGCCAGCGCGGTAGTCAATCGACAAATGTTGGCCGCTGCTAACGCGTACATCGACTTGCTTGACGCGCACCAGGACAACCAGATCATCGAACAGTCGCGACAGCGAATGACCAACTTGTCCGAGGTAACGTCTGATTTCGCGGAGGCCGGCGAAGGACTAAAGGCTGACGCAAAGCGGATAGAAACCGAACTCAGCCTGATTCAGAACCGCGTGGTTGCATCGCAAGAACGAATCGCTCTAGCTTCCGCGCGGTTGGCCCAGGCAATCAGCCTCGACAGTCGTGCCTCGATCCGGCCGATGGATGTAACGATTGTGCCGATTGATCTGGCGATGAACCAAACCGACAAATCTCAGTTGATCAGCACGGGATTGGCGACCCGGCCAGAACTGAAAGAGTCGCAGGCATTGGTG
>JBAUHR010000892.1:0-2276 GCA_049680385.1 Rubripirellula sp.
ACGGAATCCTCTGAATGACCAACCGGGCGTGTTCGCGTATGCAGACTACCAACGGCTTTACGAATCACTTGTGGCCAGTGGATCGCGTAGCCCGCTGGATGCGTTGAAGGTTGGAGCGAAAATCGAAGAGATGGACATCGCTGACCTGAGGCAAATGTTGAATCAGACGAATGACCAGCAGGTTCGCCAAGTTTTACAACACTTGCTGCAGGGTTCACAAAACCACTTGCGTGCTTTCGCTTCGCAGATCACGAGGCAAGGTGCAAGTTACAATGCTGAGTTCCTTTCCCAAGCAGACTTCGATCAAATCGCAAACTCTTCCGGACAAGGACAGCAATCCCGACGTGGTGGGAATGCCGGAGGACAAGGTTTTCAGAATCGAGGAAGTGGATCGGGTTCTGAATTCCAAGGGCAGAGCTCTGGCGGTCAGGGTCGCGGGAGGCAAGGAGGCGGTGGTAAGGGACGTGGTCGATAAGATAGAGGAGACGTTACATTCCTTGGCTGACGTCTTCGCCAGCCAGCGAACAATCGCGAGTAAGTCAAGCAATGCAGAAACCGAATCTCCTACAGATTCCGAAATCAAAAATCGTTGGACTCGTTTCTCTGATTGTTCTCTGGATGATGTTCGCCGCGTGGCAGCGGACCGAACATGTTCATCAGTGCGGTTTGATACATGATTCGCTTTCATCGCAAGCGGAAGCACTGTCGAGCGCCGTGACCAGCGGCGTTCAATCACATCGTTGGTTCGGTCCGTTTGTCCAGCAACAACTGCCATCCACGCTTGAGGTGCTTGCTAGTTCCAAGAACGTGATTGCGATTGCAGTCGTTGTGAAAGATGGATCGGGCGATGCCTATTTCGCGGGGGACCGTGATCAAGTCAAGCTTGAATTGCCCGTCGGTGAGCACACCAGCGGAAACAGTCTTCAGTTCGTTCGCAGCTTCACCATGCGTAACAATCCTCCGTTGCATGGAAATCTGACCGAGTACGCCAGCGCACCCGCTTCCGTCGATTTTCAATCCGTTGTCGTGTTAGACCGCACGACCATGATGGCACAAGTCTATCGGGAGGCCAGGAATCGAATTCTGATCGTTGCATTGGGGACGTTGGTTCTCATCGCCGCAGGGGCAGTTTGGCAATTCACCGTACGTTTGGCGCAGTCCGAGGGCACCACACGAGTGCTCCAGGCGGAAACAAGGCACTTGCGTGAGTTGGGACAGGCAGCGGCGGGATTGGCGCACGAAACACGCAACCCCTTGGGTCTTATCCGTGGTTGGACTCAAAGGCTCGTAAAAGCAGGCTTACCGTCCGACGAGCAACAAGAACAGGCCGAAGCTGTCCTGGAGGAGTGCGATCGTGTGACAGCACGCATCAACCAGTTTCTCGCGTTTGCACGTCAAGCGGAAGCGGACATTGGTCCTGTTGCCATTGACGAGCTCGTTGCAGAATTGCAAACGCTGCTGCAGTCAGACTTCGAGGCAAAGAATCTTCATTTACAAACGCATCGACTCAATCAACCTCGCGAAATCTTTGCGGATCGTGAACAATTGCGGCAGGTGCTGTTCAATCTGCTGCAGAACGCTGTCGCATTCGCACCCGAGTGCAGCACGATTACAATCTCGCTGAACGAGTCGCGACGTGGTGCATTTCGATTGGAAGTTGCCGACCAAGGCCCCGGTGCTTCAAACGAGATTTCGGACACACTCTTTGAGCCCTATGTCACGCGTCGCCCAGGCGGAACCGGTTTGGGACTTTCCATTGTCCGTCGCATTGCGGTCTCGCATGATTGGGACGTGGGCTACGAGCCAGGCCACGAAGGTGGCAGCGTCTTTTGGATCGACGGGATCCGAAGCGCGTGAATCGCCAAGAAACCATCGTTTGAATTGATGCCAACGAAACGCTTGAAACACGCATGAAAAAGAGCTCCGCAACGAAACGCGGTTCCGCCTCGCCTGCTTTGATGGTCGTGGATGATGAACCTTCCCAACGAAAACTGATTGGTGGTTTTTTTCAGGGATTTGGATTCACGATCATTGAGTCGGAGTCCGCCGAGGCGATGCTCGAAACGCTCGGGCAACACCCGCCCGATATGATCTTGCTGGACGTACGTTTGCCTGGAATCAGTGGCATTGATGCACTGCCAAAGATCCGAGAGATCTTGCCAACGGTTCCGGTGGTCCTGATCACCGCTTACGCAGACGTTCGGCAAGCCGTCGCCGCCGTTAAAAGTGGTGCTGACGACTACCTTTCCAAGCCGATCGACCTCGAAGAGCTGAAA
>JBAUHR010000893.1:0-4153 GCA_049680385.1 Rubripirellula sp.
GTTTGGAAGTCCGTTTGATTGCTGAACACAATTGCAGAATCAACAAAGGTTGGGTCGATCCGCAAGTTGGCATTCAAGACGCCGAAGTTTTGCAATCGAGTGCCAGCGACGAAGTTCAATCGCGAAATGTCGCCGAGAGCAAACGTGATGCCTTCGTCCACGGTTTCACGAAACTGAACGCCGATCGAAGTGGACCACAAGCCGAGTGCTTCGCGGATGCGTTCTTTTTGACGTTCGTTGATTTGGTTCAAGAACGAGTTGCCACCTGCGCTGGTCGCAAAGACACCTTGGAAGTTGTACGAGATTTCGGTGATCCCGTCGGTGTCGTCGGCACCGTTGTTTCCAAAGGTACTGTTGATGTACTGGATCAGTCCGTTGCCTGAAACTTCCGGCAATTCCAATCGGCCTGGGTCATCGTTGCCGCCGGCCAGTTCGATCAAGAACGGTTGCGGATCGATCGACTCGGCAAACACTTTGCTGGTCAATTGGTCTTGGCCAAAAACACCAACGTCAAACGCGGTGCCAAGCGTGTCACCAACCGCCGACAACGTTAACGGAGCAGCCCCGACGACTCGCGCGGGGACAACCGACGAACCGCCACCCGACACACCATTGAGACGCGACGACATTGTGATCACTGCGTTGACCGCCGGTGTAGCAATCACGGCTGCTTGCAAATCGCTGACCGTTGATGCGCTGCCACCCAAGTTGAACACAACATTTCCGTCGCCATCCAAGGCAACCGAAAGTCCGGCGTTGCCAGTATTGATGAAGCGAACCGTTCGTCCGGACGCGCCTTCGCCGACGGCTCGGTTGGTAAACGTGACAGCCAAGCCGTTGATGCCAAAGTCCGATTGAACCGACGGTGCAACGGCGACCGTTTCGGGAACCAGAATCAAATCGTTTCGCTGGTCCACGGCTGTACCGACTCGCAACCGGAACGTGCCACCGCCAAGCGGAACGCCTGGCAATTCGTTAATATCAGTCGCAAAGAACAAACGCGCCGTGTGAGTCGCTTCGTCGTAAATGACTTCCGTTGGGAAGTAAATCGTATCGTCGACCGTGCTGACCGAATCTTGAGTCAACAACAGTTGATAGAAACGTGGGTTCTCGGCCGAACGCTCGCTTGGTGTTCCCTTGATTTGGAACGGCGATCCCGTCGAGGTCGCGGAATTCACGTTGAAGACGGTGTTGGGGTTGCCCGCCGAAATCGACGCATTGAACTCTGCCAGATTGTTGATCGCCGTGGCAACCGTGTTGAAGGTCGACCCGGTTCGGTAAACGACCGTTAGTGTTTGGCCGGCCTTGTCGTAGGTCGCTGTTGCACCGATCGCCGATGCGTTGGGCAGAAATCGGATCTCGGTATTGTCGAACTGACGATCGGCCAAATTTGCCGTGACGGTGATCCGCTGCGCACCGACCTGGACATCGCCGGTCGCGCCAGTATCTTCGACGAACAATGGATCTTCGTTGAAGTACACGACGACTTCGTCACGGTTTTGGACCAGCGACCCATCGGCCAATCGCACGACCGGTTGGGGAACGACCGATTCGATCAGGGCACCAAGCCGTAATTCGAAATTCGTGACGCTGACGCGCTGACCGCTTGAACCGGCCTGGAAGATCTCACCGGCGCTGTTCTTTAGCGCAGTAATGCCAAGACCCGGGTCGTCGAACCCGAACACTTCGGCTTTGTACTTGTCGTTTGGAAGCGCATCAGCAAATCGAACGACCACCTCGTTCGGCGCGTTATCGCCAAGGGTGACCAAGCCCGGATTGATCTGAACATCGTCCGCAGTGCCGAGCAGCCCATCGCTGCCAGCACGCGTGACGCGGATTCCGTCAAACGTATCGGGATCAATCGACTGAGTTTCGTCGAATCGGAACGTCAACACATTCGGCGCGGTATCCCGAATCGATCCAGCGACAATCAAGTCACCTTCGTTCGGTTGGATCCCGATCAACTGAGGCCCAGCAAGTAGCTGGCGACTTTCGAGCGTTTCGAGAATGTGCTGACGCCGTTTCTTGCGGGTCAGACGAGTCGGGTTTGTTCGAGACGCTTTCGCGCCTGATCCTCGACCATTCGAGGATGAAGACAAACCAGATGCACGCGAAACATCGGTGTTGGATGCCGAAGTATTTGGACGCTTCCGCGAGGTCATAGACCGAACCTTCAATGGGATGTCGCCGCAGATTCCGGACAATTCGCCCGGTCATTGGCAACCGCGATGGGTGGTAGTGTTAATTAAGTAGCCGATAGCGATGGGGGCGTCTGTTTCCACAGACAATCGCTTAGCGGTGATCAGAACGTTGCTTGATTAGGTGGACTTCTGTCGGAGCGCAACCGTTGCCCCCGAGCCGAAACCCAGTCGCCGAGTATAGTTGCGGGCCAAAAACCCGCAAACATTGCCTTTAGCTTCCTACCAAACAGCAGTCAAAAACCACCGAAAAGTCGGTCGATAGTAGCGACAATGCTGCTATTCGCACGAGACCGATCCTGAACGAACCCCAAAAGAGGGGCTAAGGTCTCTGCTTTTCGCAGATTGCCACGTGGGACTTGGACGAGAGAAGGGGACAAAAGTTCCCGCCTACAGGCCTCAACGCCCCATAGATTGCCAAGATTGCTGGCAATCACCGTGAAAACGCTAAACCGCGTTCCACGTGGGCCCAAACGTTGGTCCCGGCAACCTTAAAAACCGGAACGTTTGCGCAGATGGAGATCAAAAGTCGTCTTCGTCATCGTCGTCATCTCGATCCGGATGCAACGGGTCGTCAGAGTCGAAAAACAGATCCGCGAGCCCGAGGGGAACCGCGTCCCCGCCCAAAGTCCGCTTCCGCCGCTGGGCCAATTGCTCCAAATCGACGGCTTCTTCGCCCATGCACTTTTCCAGGGCTTCTCGCCATGCTTGGTCTCGGCTGACCGGGTGCGCCGGGTCCTGGACCATTCGCTTGAGTGCAAACCGCAGCAAATTGATGCCATCGCGGAGCGAAAAATCGAGCTTCAATTGGTGCGAATGCTGTAGAAACTCGACCGTCATGGCCAACATTTCGGCTTCGGCGAACGGCAAGTGATACTGCAGAATCGCCATTTCGTCCTGTTTATTGGGAAATCCGATCCCCAGCGTCGGTTGCAGTCGGCTGAGGATGTAATCGGGAATCTCGAAGGTCGATTCGTCCTGGTTCATCGTGACCGCGGCCCGAAAGTCGCTAGACGCGTAAATCGTGACCCCGGCAACAATCGACTCGACCAATCGCCGACCATCGAAAAGCGGCGCCAGCGATGCCCACGACTTTTCGTTCATCCGATTGCCTTCGTCCAGCAAACAGATCCCACCGGTGACCATTGCCGATACCAACGGAGACGCGTGATACGCGATTTCGCCGCCCTGAGACAAAACCGGCGTGATCAGCAGATCCTCGGGCCGCGTGTCCGACGTGCACTGATAGATATAGAGCGGACGCCCGTGTGCCTGAGCCGCCGCGATCGCCAATTGGGTCTTCCCAACGCCCGGCGATCCAACCAACCGCGGCGTTAACGGTAAATCGGCGTCATCAACCGTGATCCAGCACGCCAGCAACTGCATCAACACATCGTGCTGGCCGATCCATTGTCCGGGCGCCGAATACGGCTGGGCTAATTTCAGACGCACCGAGTCGACTTCGACGAAACCATCTTGGATCGCGTACGAACGGGGTGGGGTCATCCTTGGGAACTCTTGGGATTGAGTAAAAGCGTGGGGCTAAACGCGTGGGCGTGCGGGCGGCTCGTTAAGCCTCGTTGTCATCGTCATCGTGCTGATTGTGTACGTCCGAGTTCACCTTGCCGGTAAACAATGCGGCGTCGAGAGCTGCCCCGCCTTCGGACATCGACAGATTCTCTTCCTCGACTGCCTTCAAAATTGCGTCGATATAGTTGTGAATCGAGTGATCGGAAAAATGATCGATTTTCCACTTGCTTAGACCGCGAAAGAAGCCACGCCAGCGGTCTCGACGACGAGCCAGGTGACTTAGCTTGCCCATCTTGCCGTTGCGATTCAAGTACACCTCGCGTCCACAGTGCCGGTACCCCATCAAAATCGGTGGCACGCGAGTGACGATGTCGTTGTTGTTGACGAACCGAAAATGTTCAAGCTTGACGAAGTTGATGTACCGG
>JBAUHR010000894.1:0-1827 GCA_049680385.1 Rubripirellula sp.
GATCATCACGTCGATGGTCGGTGTCTTCCACGCGAGTTCGTTTGCCCAAACGGAATCAGCGGAATCCAACCGTGTCGTTGCCGCAACACCGGAACTGATTTCGCTTAAAGGAATCGTTACCGCACAACAAAAGTACAGTTTTACCCTGACCGCTGATGGCAGGGACTACAAAATCAAACTGGCCGAAGACGCGAGCGTTGGGTTGCTGATGAATCGGCCCTATTTCGATTGGAAAGCCGAACGCGTTTTTGTCGAAGCGGTCGATCCCGATGCGATCCCCGCCACCGAAGATGAATCTGAAACCGAACGCCGAGAAAGTTCGGCAGGGAAGGGGGCGCGAGTCGGATACGTTTTGCCCACGAAGCAGTTTTTTCTAATCGCCAAATTCAGAAACCCGACGCAGATGGAACGCGTGATGACGGCAAAAGAAATTCGGCTAAACCTTTATTTGCTCAGCCCCGTTGATCTCGGACGACACGAACCCAATGAGGATGAACTCTACCTCGCGGGCAAGGTGGCGACCGGAAAGTCCGGAGGTTTAGTGACCGTTGAAACCGATAGCGAAACTTACAAAGTTCGTTTGGGTTTCCGCACGGCAACCATGAACGGTTTTTCGATCGCCGATCTTAAGCCGGGGCAAACGCATGTAACGCTAACCGGATCGGTCGATCGCGACTCTGGCACTGTGATTGCCACGAGCGTTGGGTTCCAGCCGATTGAAAAGAAATAGTCCCTGCGACACGTTGTTCATCGCAGTGCAAGGGGCACCGATCAATCGCCGACCGAGAATCCCATCGTCGGTTTGGGGGGCATCGTTTCCGATTGAAACATCTGAATCATGTCGATTAATCGAGCTTGATTGGCCGCAACGCTGACGTCGATTTGATCGCGAACGTTGCCCCAGCGGTCGATCACAAACACCGAGTTGGAGATCGATTCGATGAATTCCGTATCGATCGCCGGTTGACCGTTTTCGGTCGTAAGCATTTTCAAGCCAAAGCACTCTCGACCAATTCGCGCAAGTTTTCGCCAGTCGGTTGAATAGCGGACCCAGTCGTCGGCGGGCAGTGGATCGGTCTCGGGATCAAATTCAACGGCTAAGTTAATCAACTTCGGGGCGTCTGAGAAGCTTGATTGAAGTTCGCGAAGCCACTCTGGCGAAACCGCATTTGTCCCCGTTCCGTTTTGGCTGAAGTTGACCAGCCAAACTTCCCCCGTAAGGTCTCGTGAAAAAAAGTGCTTGCCGTCAGCGTCGGTCAAGTGGAAGTCGCGCAGCCACGGCAGGTTGCCCCAATTAGCCGGTTCGACGCCGGCAAGGACATTGCGGGTTTGAATCATTTTTCCTAACGGCGGTTCTGTCTCGGCAGCGACCTCGCGAGCGACTTCCACAAAACGTTTCATGTCTTGTGGCTGATCCCACTTGAAGCGATCTCGATAGCGTCCCCATTTATCGACCAAGACAATGTTGTCGGTGTGCGTGTCGCGATCGACCACCAAGTTGAACATCCGCTGTCCCACCCGAGCAAACTGTGCTTTCTCTCCCAATAAGAACGCCCAGCGTTCTGGCTTGGCGTCGTAGCCAGCGGCGTAAGTTTTTAGGACTTCGGTCGTATCTCGTTCTGGATCGACCGTGATGGTCAGAAATCGAATGTCGGTGTTGTTTAAAATTTTGTTGACGCGTGCGAGTTCATTGTTCAGGTCGCGGCAGAACGAAGGGCAACTGGCGAAAAAGAAACTCACGACGTAGGGCTGACCGTGCAGTTGGACGGAATCGAATTCAGCGCCCGTTTGATCGGTGAACACGAACTGATCGACATGGGGCAGGTG
>JBAUHR010000895.1:0-14818 GCA_049680385.1 Rubripirellula sp.
GGTGGATCGGTCATCAACGCGGCAGGTGCAGACCTGCAAGTGCTGTCAAACTCGGGTGGGAATCGCCAGATCATCGGCGCGCTCGTCAACGATGGCGAAATTGCTTTGGAAGGCGAGCGCAGGTTAACGATCGATGGCGACAATGCAAAGCTGGACCATCGCGGCGGACGGATCAGCAATACGGTTCCGGATGCGACCGGCACGATTGACTTGACGGATGCCGAACTGGTTTGGTCGGGTGGAACGATCACCGAAGATTTCTTGTTGGTTGGAAGTTCGATTGACATCTCGGCCAGTGTCGACCAACAGATCGAAATCAAGGCGCACGGTGCGACCAGTTTGATCAACAACTTGGCCTCTGGTGTAACCATCCATGTCGAAGCAACCGGAACCTATGGATCAGCCGTCATGACAGCCGATCCCGGCGCGGTGAATGCTGGCACGATTCGGATGTCTAGCAACCACGGTCACCATCACGCGACTCTCGATAGCGGTAACGGATTGGTCAATGAAGGATCGATTGAATTTGAACGTAACGCAACAACGACCGGCTATTTCTTGGGTTCGCTTCGCAATGCGGGGTCGATCATCATCGGAGAAAGCGGGCAAGGAAACTTTGAGGGGAACTACATCGGTGATGGTGGATCGATCAGCGGCTATTTCGTAGCCCACGATTCAACAGTCACGCTGCCATCATCGTCGTCCGCGCCAAGTCGTTTGCGTTTGTACGGGACCAACCATCTGGCCAGCGATGTGCCTGCGGGGATGACATTGGAAGTCGGCGGAACCGGAACGTATGGCAATGGAATCTTGGTACTCGATCAAGCCGTTTCAAACCACGGTGAGATCGAGATTGTTTCTCATCACGGCCACTATTCCAGTTCAATCAACGCTGGTCCGTTTCTGCTGACCAATGCCGCCGACGGCCGCATCGATGTGCTGCGAGCGAGCGGGAACGGGCGTTACCTCGACGGATCGCTGCGGACCCATGGGTTGATCTCGGTCGAAGGTGGCCAGTCGTTTTCCGTTCGTGGTGATGCGGCGGAACTTGATTTCCGTGGCGGACTGCTTGATGGTGCCGGGACGATGGTGGTCGAGGCCGGTCCTTTCGTGTGGAGCGGTGGGGATATCGATGCCGACCTGGCCGTGCTCGACGCGACGATCGACGTCGGCGCAGTCACGGACCGTGCGGTCATACGTTCGTGGCGCGACACGACTTTGATTGCGAACCGGGGTGCGAATGCAACGATTCATGTCGAAGGAACTGGCACGTACGGAGCATCCGTTTTGACGGCCGCAACTGGGGCTGTTAATGATGGCACGATTCGGTTGGCCAGCAGCCATGGTCATTACAGCGTTTCAGTCGATAGTGCCGACGGCTTATTGAATCAAGGCACGATTCAAGTTGACCGCGTTGCGACCACAACCGGATACTTGACGGGAACGCTTCGCAACGCCGGATCGATCATCGTCGGTGCGGGCGCGGCAGGAGATTTTGTTGGCGACTACATCGGCGAAGGCGGCTCGATTGCCGGAACGCTCTTCGTACGCGATTCGACCATTTCCTTTCCGGCATCACCGCCCGTCGAAAGTCGACTGCGCGCGTATGGAACCAACCACCTCGCCAGCGATGTTCCGCAAGGGATCGTGCTGGAAGTCGCGGGGACTGGCAGTTACGGAAGTGCGGAACTGATTTTAGATCAGGGCGTGATGAACCACGGCGAAGTCCAAATCGTTTCGCATCATGGACACTTTTCTTCAAGCGTTACCGGTGGCGAACATCGGCTGACCAATGCTGCAAGCGGACGGATCGACGTGTTGAGGGGGGCAGGCAATTTCCGTTACCTAAACGGCGCGGTTGAAAACCACGGCTTGATATCTGTCGAAGGAGGCCAGTCATTTTCGATTCGCGGCGAAACCGCTGAACTCGACTTTCGCGGCGGTCGTTTCGTCGGCGATGGAACAATGGTCGTCGAAGGCGGACCGTTAAATTGGAGCGGCGGTGACATCGATGCAGATTTAGCCATTTTCGATGGGACCATCGACGTTGCAGCCGTTACGGATACAGCGGTGATACGACAGTGGCGAAACTCGACGCTGCTTCGCAACCTTGCCGCTGACGCAACTGTTTATGTCGAAGCCACCGGCACGTATGGTTCCGCCGTTTTGACAGCGGCTACCGACGCTGTAAACCAAGGCACGATTCGACTGGCTAGCAGCCACGGCCACTACAGTGTTTCGCTTGACGGCGGCGACGGACTTCTGAACGAAGGAACGATTGCAGTCGATCGGGCGCAAACCACGACTGGCTATTTTTCGGGCACGCTTCGCAACGCAGGCCAGATCATCGTCGGAAGCGGAGCGGTCGGTGACTTTAGTGGGAACTACATCGGCGAAGGCGGGGCGATCGACGGACATTTCTTTGCCCATGATTCCATCATCGACTTGCCAGATTCACCACCGAGCGAAAGTCGCTTGCTTGCCTATGGGACGAATCACCTAGCCAGCGACGTGCCGTCTTCGATGGTCTTGGAAGTCGCCGCAACAGGCACCTTTGGCCATGCAAATTTGATCTTAGGTCAATCGATTACCAACCATGGCAAGATCGACGTTGTTTCTCATCATGGTCATTATGCAAGTTCCGTTTCCTCGGGCGATCATGTGCTGACAAACGCGGCCGATGGCGTGATCGATGTGATTCGCAGCCAAGGCAATGGTCGCAACATTGTCGGGTCGCTTACCAATCATGGTCGTCTGTTCGTTGCTTGGCCGCTGACGATCGGCGGCGAAGATGCCGATGTCATTAATACTGGCATCATCGGTGCATCGTCCACGGTGACCGTCAACGCCGACAATTTCATCAACTCGATCGGCGCGATCATCGGCGGCGGACCGATCAACATCACCAGCACAACTGAGACGAACGATGGAACGATCGACAGCGGTTCGCCCGCGATTGTCGACGCCACCATCGACTCGCGGATCATCGAACTTGTGTTCAACGCGCCGCTTAGCGAAACCGATCTGCAAACGCTTGGCAACTATCAACTGATCCTGCCAGGCCCGGATGAGTTGCTGGGAACCACCGATGACATCGACGCGACGAACCAGTTGACTTCGGTTGCGGTCGACGACGACAAACAAACCGCTTGGGTGTTGCTGGATTCATCCGTTTCATCATCGAATGCTCGTTTGATCGTCAACGCTGCTTCGATTGCGACGGACAGTGCGACACCGTTGTTTTCCGAATCGATCGTGATCGATCGGCCAATCGAGATTCTTCCGTCGAAACTCGATTTCAACCTTTCCGCTGGACAAGACACTGGCGTCAGTGACACCGATGGATTGACCAACCTTCCGGATCCAACATTTACGTATCGAGTCAACAAACCGGGCTCGATCGAATTGGACTTCACTGGCGACGGCGAAACCAACTTTGCGCAAGTGATCAGTATCCCAGGGACATACTCGGTCCAATCGCCTGTCCTTGGCGACGCCCAGCATGTGATTCAGGCGACGTTCTTTGATGGCCAGAGCACCCCGGTCAGTCAGTCGCTTAGTATCGAAATTGACACCGGGCGTCCGACGCTGCAATCGGGCAATTCAATCGAATCGGCACCCATTTATCAACGAGCGTTTTCGTTCAGCGAACCGATGGACGCTGACGGGTTGACGACCGAGAACATAACGCTTGTCGGTCCCAGCGGCCCCGTAACGATCGACAACGTTGCCGTGACGGCAACCGGCTATCGCTTGGACACGGACGTGATGATTGATCCCGGTCAATACGACCTGACGTTCTCGGCATCGCTGTCCGATCTGGCGGGCAACATGATCGAGCCCACCGTTGGTGATGCGGTCGTTGACCGGTTTGAATTGCTGCCCGACACGCGTCCGCCACAACTGGCCGATCTTCGCCCCGCTGGCATTCGGACCAGCGAAGTCGACACGATCGAAGTCCGTTTTGACGAAGAGATGTCGGTTTCGACTTTCACGAGTGATGATCTACAGATCACGTTGCCGGGCGGTTCGCTGGCCGACACATCCGCGTTCACTGTGACACCAATTTCAACTCGGTTGTTTTCCGTCAGCGCCACGGGGCTTGGCGCGTCGGGTTTCTATGAACTCACAGTCGGACCGAATATCGATGACCTCAGCGGCAACGCAATGCAGCGTGCTGGCAAAGGCAGTTTTACGATCGACCGCGTTGGTCCTCGCGTTACCGACGTTTCGGCGACCGGTAACATTGACGAACCTTTGACCGCGCTAGAATTGACGACCAGCGAACCGGTAAACCTAGCAAGCTTGCGATCGGCACTCAGCATCACGAATACCGCCGGATCAGTCTCGAACGTTTCGGTTTCATATTTGGGCGGCAATCGGTACCGAGTGTCTTTCCCGCCGCTGCGTACACTCGGGGAACACGCGATCAACGTCGGGCCAACCGTCACCGATTTGTCGGGGAACCCATCTGATCAAGACGGCAACGGCATCAACGGAGAAACGACCGACGCCTACGCTTCGGTGTTCACCGTTCGGCTCGCGGACTTGATCCACAACAATCCGGTCGCGTTGTCATCGTCCGAGATCGCGCTGGGTGATTCGGTGTCGGTGACCTGGGACGCGATCAACGCGGGCACGTTGCCAACGACAGGCGACTGGACCGATCGAATTTACTTGTCGACGGACAATTCGCTGTCGGCGGAAGACCTGCTGTTAAGCGACGTTGTTGCAAGCGATACCGTCTTGGCCGTCGACGGCACCTACGTACAAACAGTGGACGTGACGGTTCCGATCGAACGGACGCTACTGCCCGGCAGTTACCACATTCTGGTCCATCTGAACGACTCGGGCGATTTGGCCGAGGCGAATGCGGGCCTGAATATTTCGTCAGCCGCGATCGAATTGCAATTGCCACCTCTGGCAGACTTGACGCCGCGAAACGTGCATGTCAGCGAAGGCAGTTTCGCGCCCGGTGAGACGATCACGATCGACTGGTCGACGGTCAATGACGGGGAAGCGATCGCGACGGCGCCTTGGATCGAACGGGTTTATCTAAGCCCGTCCATCGCCGGAAATGACGCATGGCTGATCGAAGAAGTCTCCGTTTCCGATTCGTTGGACTTTGCGTCATCCGTTTCACGCAGCATCGATGTCACGCTACCGGCTGATGGATTGACCGGCCAGTTGTTTGTTTTTGTCGAAGTCGATGCGGCGGATGAAGTTTTTGAAACCAACGATTTCAATCAACGGACGTTCGCCGACGAGTCTATCACCATCGAGTCCGCATTGACGGCGGCCATCAGCCGTAATCAAGTGCGTGAAGATGACGATCCCGTTCGCATCACATTGACACGCAACGGTGACGTCGGCGAGGCGTTAGAAATTTCGGTCACTCCCGACCCGGACAGCCAGTTCACGTTGCCGTCCGAAATCACGATGCCGGCGGGCTTGGCGACAATCACCGTCTTGGCGACACCGATTTCTGGGGACGGTGTTGATGGTGATGCGATGGTTGACATCGGGTTTGCAAGCGATGGGTTCGCGTCGGCGCACGTTTCGATCACCGTTGCCGATATCGATCAGGCTGCATTGAGCTTTGCGGACGTCGCGGCGATGGAGGAAGGAACGACGACAACGTTCACATTAACGCGTAACGACGACGAGCAAAGTGAGCAGACGGTTCGATTGGTTGCCGAACCGGCCAATCAAGTTTCCGTGCCAAAATCCATCACATTCGCGGCTGGCCAATCGACCGTTTCTATTGATGTGACACTGGTCGAAGATCCCGTGCTTGAACAAGCAGGTTCGTTCCAGTTGGTTGCGTCGGCACCGGGCTACCAGGGTACGACGATGGACGTTCAAACGCTAGCCAGCGATGTACCGGACGTAACCGTTCGCATGCCGATATCGCTGGGTGAGGGTCAGCGACTGAAGTACATTTCGGTCGAGCGAACTGTCGCGACCAACATGCCGCTGACGCTGCAGTTTCGAACTGATTCGCCGAACCAAGTTTCTTTCCCGCGTTACGCCACGATTCCGGCCGCCGACCAATCGATTTCGTTTCCGATTCAGGTCATTGATGACGACCTAATCGAAGACGAAACGACCGTTACGATTTTTGTCGACGCGATCGACCCACGGACCGGCGGAGTGGTCCAGCAAGTCGTGGCATCAGGAACAACAACACTGTCCGACAACGATCAGGCATCCTTGTCGGTGATCTTGGACCGAACCTTGGTTGCCGAGGGAGCGACTATTCAGGGTCTGGTTCGTCGCAACGAAGCATCCGACGAACCGCTCGTCGTTCAACTCTCGTCCAGTGCGACCGACGAAGCGACGGTTCCCGAATCGGTCACCATTGCGGCCGGGATGCGGACGGCCGCATTCGAAATCACCGGCGAATCGGACGCTGCGGTGGACGGCGAGCAGACCGCGGTCATCTACGCCTCGGCGGTCGGCTGGGGCAACGGAAGCGGCGAAGTGACGGTCAGTGACAGCGACTTGCCCGATTTGGTCGCCGTCCTTTCCGAGTTACCCGAAACCGCAAAGACACAACAACGGATCACGGTCAGTTGGGAACTTCGCAATCAAGGTGTCGCGCCGGCAAGCGCAGGCCGCCAACGGCTGATGTTACGAAGCGAATCGTCTGGCCAAGAGATTCTGATCGGCGAGTACTCTTTGAACGAAACGCTGGATGCCGGTCATGCGATTCGGCGTGATGTGCCAGTCGATTTGCCACAAGACGTCGGCGACTATCGGTTCATTGTTCGTGTTGATGTGCTGGACCAAACTCGCGAGATCATCGAAACGAACAACGTGACCGAAGCCGAAGCGCGTTTGTCAGTTCAAGCGGCCTACTCGGCAACGGTCTCTACGGATATCGAAGTCACTCAAGCCGGATCGCCCGTCACGTTGACTGGCACGGCGACGGACAGCGTGACGGGTGAACCGGCGGTGCTGGAGAGCGTCCACGTCCACGTTCAACTGGGATCAACGCGTCGACTGGTGACCGGCTTGACGGACGCCGATGGCAACTACACGGTTACCTTCATGCCGCTGGTTGGCGAAGCCGGTGTCTATTCCGTTGGTGCATCGCATCCCGGAACCAGCGAGTTTGAAATCCAAGACACGTTCACGCTGGTCGGACTGCGTCTGGGGGCGTCGCGAATCACGGTCCAAGAAGCAGGCGAAGCCACCGGCACGGTGCTGGTCCGAAACTTGGCAGACGTTGCTGTCGATGGCTTGCAAGTCGAGGTCTTGGACCATCCCGACAACATCAGCGTCGTTGCAACGTTGGACGCAACAAGCGTTGCGGGTGGCGAGACAACTGGTGCGCAGTTGCAGATCACAGCCCAGGACGCGACCTACGTTAGTGGCTTTGTTCATGTTCGAATCACCAGCGACAACGCACCTGCGATCGAGACTCATGTTCCCGTTTCGATTGTTCCGCTGCGTAGTCGTTTGACGCTGGACATGCAACAGCTTTCCAGCACCATGTGCGTTGGGCACCAATCGGTTTGGAAGATCAACGTTACCAACAACGGCAGCAAGACGGCGGAAGACTTGTCCGTCGTGCTGCCCGCTGGCGCACCATGGATGACGCTTGCCAGCGGACTGCCCAACGAGTTGGCAGTCGGTGAAACGGCCAGCTTTGAATTACTGCTTTCGCCACCCGAGGATCTCGACTTGACCGTGTACAACGGGTCGATCGGTATCGAGGCGTTCGACAGTTGGACGTCGCTATCGTTTGATTTGCGAGCCGTATCCCAGATGACGGGCGACTTGCGAGTACGTGTCGCCAATGAATATCACTACTTTGCTGACGACAAACCGTTGCTCGAAGGAGCGACGGTCCGTGTGCTGGACGCGTTTTCGGGTCAACCGATCGCCGATCAACCGGTGATGACAACGTCCACCGATGGAACGATCACGTTTAGCGAACTGTTGGAAGGTTATTACGAACTTGAAGTTTCGGCCGATTCGCACGAAACGTTTCGCGAAACCATCCGCGTGCAACCGGGAATCACAAACGACAAACTTGTCTTCATCTCTCGTCAAGCCGTGACGTACAACTGGACGGTCGAAGAGATCGAGATCGAGGACCGGTATCTGATCGATATCGAAGCCTTGTTCGAAACCAACGTGCCAATGCCGGTGGTTCACACCGATGCCAAGTTCGATCTGGCACCGCTTCAACAGGTCGGCCAAGAAATGCAGGTTTTGGTCCGGGTGACCAACGACGGCTTGATCGCAGTCAACGACGTGGCGCTGAATTTTGGCGATCACCCGTACTACAGTTTCGAGGCGCTCGTTGATTCCATCGATGTCTTGCCCGCAAAAACGGAATTGACCATCCCCGTCATCGTCCGCCGCGTCGCCGCCGCAGATTCGGGGGCCGAGGGAGAGCAAGCGGGTGTGCCGTGTGGCCTGTCAATTTCATTGACCTACAGCTTTGTCTGCGACGAAAAGGTAGAAAAGGGAATCCCGCTGCCGGTGTTCAACTTCGGCGGCGAATGCGAAATCCCACCCGCTCCGCCTCGCAGTTACCAACCGTCCAGGGGGACCGTTGGGAATTCAGGCGGTTCCGCACGATCAAGCATCGCACCGGTAACTTTCACGCCGGTGGAATCATGCGACTGCATTCCGTTCGGTTGGAATTTGGAGGTCGGCGTAAGCGGCCCCTTGGCATCCATCGTCAATGAAGCTGCTGGTTACATCACGAAAGTGATTCCGATCATAGATGATGTTTCCATTGAAGGAAAAGGAAAGGTCGAATTTGAGTACTGTTGTGAAGACGATGCGAAACGTGGATGGGGTGTGAGTGCAGAGGCTCAAGTCAATCTTGGTATGACGTGGGAGTACGGACTTGGGGCCGGTGCGAAAATTGAACTAGTCGAAAACAAGCCAATCAAGTTTTCCGACGCGGTTTTCGATGTGGAACTCGAGGGCCAAATTGGACTTGAGGCAATCGTAAGTGCAGGGATCAATGGGACCTACGAAGCTCCTTGCGATAGTGAATTTGAAACATGGTGTGTTGGAGCCAATGTCCAGGCTGATTTGTTCTTCGGTGTCGATGTTGAAGTCGAAGTCGATATCGAGTTCCCGGGCCAACCCGAGATTGAAGTGATTGGAGTCTTGAGAGGCGGCTTTCAAACGGGCGCTGAGGTGTTCGTGAAATACTGCAATACAGGATTGAAGTACGATGCCTGTTGGAAAGGGCTTGCGCTGATCGGACAGGTAACGTTTCCGTATGACGGGGATGAGGTTTCGATAGGGGTTGAGTATGTATTGATCGAACCGGATGAAGACTGCGGTGAACGAAACACGGGCGAAGGAGAGTCTTTCGACAAAGATGTCGAAATCATGCCGGTGGCTGATCTCGCCACCGGGTTGAACTATGGTTCGGTTGCTGAGATGAACGCCGCCATTGGAACCGACTTTTCCGATGAT
Source organism: Rubripirellula sp. (assembly GCA_049680385.1). Taxonomy (GTDB): domain Bacteria; phylum Planctomycetota; class Planctomycetia; order Pirellulales; family Pirellulaceae; genus Rubripirellula. The sequence continues at coordinate 9,454 of JBAUHR010000895.1, forward strand.
GACGTTTTGCTAGAGAGCAATTTCGAAGAAGCACTGGACCGGCAGTACGCCCATGAGTTGCCATCCGGCCAGGGAATTTGCTCGCAAGTTAGCCTCTCACTCTCTCAAGAACTCGTTCTGACGCGTCAGGGTTTTGATGCTCAGTTGCAGATGGACAACGGTTCGTCTGTTCCGCTGCAGAACTTTGGTGTGGACGTTACGGTTTATGACCAGGACGGACACGATGTGACGGATCTGTTTGTGTTTCGGACGGCTGAGTTCTCGGGATTCACCGGAGTAGATGGTAGTGGCGAATTAGCGCCCGGCGCAATGGGCACCAGCAATTGGGTGCTGATCCCGCTTAGCGAAGCGGCACCGGATTTGATCACCGAGTACTTTGTTGGCGGACAAATCACTTACACCGATACAGGACGTGAAATCACGATCGATTTGGAACCAGTGTCGATCAAAGTTCGTCCGCAACCCGAACTCGACTTGATCTATTTCCACCAACGCGATGTGTTCGCCGATGATCCGTTCACCGACGAAATCGAAGAATCCGAACCGTACTCGCTCGGCGTCCTGATCAAAAACAGTGGTGGCGGTGCAGCGACGAACTTGCGAATCGAATCGGCCCAGCCACGAATCATTGAAAATGAAAAAGGGCTGCTGATCGACTTTGAAATCATCGGTACCGAAGTCAACGGTGGCCCCGTCGAGCCGACGTTGACGGCGAATTTCGGTGACATCCCAGCGCACAGTTCGGCGGTGGCGATGTGGCGTCTGGTATCGTCGTTGCAAGGGTTGTTTGTCGACTACAAAGCGACCTTCCGGCACTTGGACCCCAGTGGTGACCAGCGATTGAGCTTCATCAAGAGTGTCGAAATCCACGAGATGGTTCGACCTGTTCGCGCCAGTTCCTTTGGAAATCCAGATGACGGGTTACCCGACTTCTTGGTCAACGACAATGCTGATCCACACGACTTGCCCGATACGCTGTACCTGAGTGATGGCAGCGTGTTGCCGGTCGAGCTTGCGTTGGAACCGGCGATTTCCGGGACCCCGTCATCCGACAATCGTTTTCGTGCGACCGTCTACGCGACGATGCCGGATCAGTGGGGGTACTTGCGTGTCGATGATCCAAGCGACGGAAAGTACCCGTTGGTCGCGATCCGACGAGCCGACGGTAGCGAACTGCCCGCCGAAAACTTTTGGTCGACCAACCGAACCTTTGTCGGCGGTGGACGCCGACCGCTGGTGGAGGACAAAATTCACATCCTCGATCACGACGGCGCGGGGACTTACACGTTGATCTATTCCAATGGTGATATCGTTGGCCCTAGCGTCACGGAATTTGTGCAAGTTGACCCGAATCCGACGACCGTCGCGATTGACTCGGTTACTGTCCGATTCGACGAACCGGTCGATTTCGCTTCGCTTGATCGCGGCGACTTTGGGTTGATCAAGAACGGTGCCACGATCGACCTTCCAATCGACTTGGTCATTGAGGCGATTTCCGAATCCGAAATCCGTGTCAGCGGTTTTGGCACTCAAACCGGCGACGATGCGGTCTATCAGTTTACAGTCAACGCCGACAGCATCCGCGATGATTTCGGAAATGCTGGATATGGCGCCGAGTTAATGACATGGGTCAAGGGAGAAGCCGCGCCGGCGATCAAGTCGCTGAACCAAAATGAAGACGGTGCATTTGATGCGGTTGCGTTGACGATGACCGAAGCGGTCGTGTCGAGCCAGATTTCGAGCGGCTTCTCGTTGACACGCGACGGGATGGATGTCGAGTTGCCTGAGCTTGAGGTGTTCCAGTTTGCCGAGGGTGGCTATCGCGTCAACGGATTCGCTGCGATTCACAATGGCGATGGTGAATACACTTTGACGTTTGATGCTGGCCAAGTGGTCGACTTTGAAGGCAACGGTGGCATCGGTTCGAAAACGTTGACATGGAACGTTGATACGGCGGGGCCAGTTCTTCAGGACGTTGCGTCGCCAGTCACGAACCGTCGTAACATCGCGGTGCAGCGAATCGATGTTCGGTTCGACGAGAATGTCGACCTTGAAACGTTCACCGTCGACGATATCAGCCTGTTCTATGCCGCTGAATCGACCAACTTGTTAGCGGGCGAATCTCGGGTCACCATCGCCGATCAAGGCGACGGTGACTACCGGATTTACGGAATCAACTGGCCTCAGGCCCGAAGTGGTGAATATCGTTTTGTCGTCGACGCCACCGGAATCCGCGATGCCAGCGGAAACAACGGCAGCGGTCAGATTCAGGCAACGTGGACGGTCGATCTGGAACGCCCGGCACAGCCGATTGATCTTGTGTGGCATTCGGATTCTGGTTCGACGATCGCTGGCACAACGGTTGACCAGTCGGTTCGTTTGGTCGGCACACTGCCCGAGTCGAATCTTCGCTTGGCAATTCACGATTTATCGACGGCCGAACGATTGCAAACGATTACCACGACCACAACGGATTTGTCGTGGTCGCTGGACCTTCCGCACGACGGTGTCAACTCGCTGGAATTACGGTTGATCGATACGGCGGGCAATGTCACACGCTTTGAGTTGCCCGAAATCAACTGGAACCAGAAACCAGCGGTACTGTTGACCGAAGACAGCGAAATGGGACTAATCGGTGGAAACGTTTCCAGCCCGCTGCTGACATTCAACGAGGCGATTGATCCAAGCACGTTCGATCCAGAAATGTTGCAGGTATGGAAAGATGGTCGACCGATTTCCGTCGATGGCGTGACGTTGGTACGTGAAGGAAGCGAGGGCGAGGAAGGTTCGGCCGGAACGGTCCAGTATCGGTTGGCCGGACTGGACGACAGCTTGATTGACAACGCAGATTTCCGCTTGTCGATTGATTTGGGCAAGCTTCGCACTACCGATGGTCGAGGTGCAGTCGGTTCGGCTGATTTCCAGTGGCAGGTTGATGTGGACGCTCCCACGCTGTCCGGAGCCGAGCGATCGACGGTCGCGGGCGAGCAGTGGAGTTTCTCGTTCTCCGAAGCGGTCAACATGGACGCATACATTGCCGATCGGTTCGCGGACTTGGTGTTCCCGCTGCGAAGTCTTGGAACGGATGCACGTGACGGCGCGGGATCTCTCGCTGGATTGACGAGCGAAGCCTACCGCTACGTTCGCGACAACTTGAGCAACGATACTCTGGTGATCGATACCTCATCACTTCCCGACGGCGTCTATCGCTGGGAACCGACAGTCGCGTTGATTGCCGACGCCGCTGGAAACGAACTTCGCGACGTTGCACCGATTCTGTTCCATCGCCTGTTTGCAGACGTCGATGCGAATGGCATCATCGATGGTGACGACGCGATTGCGATCCGAGACATGATCGGGACTCAGCCCGGTGATGCGGACTGGGACGAGCGGGCCGACTTGGATGGCGATGGCGCGATCACGTCATCGGATGCGTCGATCGCGAGCAGTCGGCGGGGAAGACGACTGCTGTTGCCGGGCGACGAAATCACTCAGTACCAAAACCCGTTCTACATTTACGACGCCAATGGTGACGACAACGTGTCTGCCTTGGATGCCTTGGCGATCATCAATCAGCTCGCGCGTGGTCCCGAGGCGATTGTCCAGGAAGGAAAGTACTACGACGTCAGCGGTGACGATCGAATCAGCGCTCTGGATGCTTTGCGCGTCATCAACGCGCTCGGACGATTAGCGTTTTCAGCCGAAGCCGAAGCAGAGGCCATCGACGCCGTCATCGTCCATGACGATCCGATCACTTCCGATTTGTATGATCTCTGTTTCGATCCCGGCACCGATTGGTCGGGCAGCGACGATGATGATTGGTCACAGGACGAGTTTGAAATCCTTGCTCACGATCGGACCGCTCGCTTGTTCTAAACCGGATTTCGACGTCGTCATCGCTCGTAAGCGATGACACTTTCGTCACCAACTACGGCAGGATGACCTCGATGTCGACTGCGTCTTTGCCGACTGCGATATCCCTCGTCCACTGATAGTCGCCGTGCTGGACGGTGACGGATTGGACACCGTGGAAAACGCGTGATTGGAAAGTACCGTCGTCGGACTTTCCGCTGGCACGCGTCCACCATTTGTGGTTCACCAGTTCGTCAAAACGGCGTCCGGCAGCCGTCAACTGCCAGTCTTTGGTCATCAAGTGACCGCGCGGCTTCCACATGTCGCCTTCCCAAAATCCCCATTGCACGATTCCTTGCACCGCGGGGTGGCTAAAGCAAACAGTATAAAAGTCTCGCAGGTAATCGGCTTTCGCAGCATCGTCGTCGTTGTCCAAATCGAACTCGGTGATCATGATTTTCGGACGCACTTGCGCCATCCGGTCCAGGATTTCCTTCAACCGAGTCGCACCGGTAAATTCACTGGCGAAGTGCCCTTGCAAGCCAATGCCATCGATCGGCGCCCCAGCATCGAGCAGCGTTTTTGCATGCCGTTCGAAGGTCGATTGCTCTGATTCGGTATGGCCACCGTTGGTTAGGATAACGGTCTCGTTCAGATAGAGATCGCCGCTCGGATTGTGCTTTCGAGCGAGTTTGAACCAATCAGCAGCGACGTCGATGCCGCCTATTTCATTCATGAACTCTTCGTTGAATCGAAGCTCGTTGACAACATCCCATTCTGTTACTCCGCGAGCCGCGAAGGCTCGGGTGGCGATTGGAATGTGGGCCGCCATCTTCTCACGCAGTTCCGGTTTCGGAATCGTGAACCATTCTGGCGGCGTCGCTGTCCAACCGGGATAAACCAGCAAGTGTCCGCGTGCGGGAATCGAATTCGTTTGTGCCCAATCGGCCAGCCGGAAATAGTCAGCCCGTGATTTTGGATTTCGCCATCCCCAGTCCGACAGGTACGCTGGCAACGTGACAAAGTTGTATCGTTTGATCACTTCACTGCGGTACCGGGTCGCATCGTCGCTGTCACCAAGCATCTTTCCGCCAACGAAAGTTCCGAACCGCCACGCGTGTTGTTTCTGTACGATCTGAACGTCAGCATCGGCAACTGGATTCCCTTCCGTATCCGTGACATTGATCGTCAGAGGGCTCTTGCGAATCTTTTCAATTCGAGCTTCGGCGGCTTTTCGCCATGCCGCATCCATTTCTCGGCCAGGCCAAGTGATTCCATCGACAGCGATCTGATCGGCAGGCGTGTCAGGCGGAAACACATCAAGCGAAACGCTGTAGATCTCGATCACCTGCGGCTTGGCGGCCAAGTGAACGCTTAGGATGAACTCGTAACCGTTCACGGGTCGGTGCAAGAGTTTTGAAAATCGCTCTGGACACGGATTACTATTTTCGGTCCCAATACTTGCATGAGCAAGATACCGCCGGAACTCGAAGCCGAAATGACGCCCGCTGTC
>JBAUHR010000896.1:0-16233 GCA_049680385.1 Rubripirellula sp.
GATGATGGCGATCACCACCAACAGCTCAACCAAGGTAAAGCCGCTTGGACGGCTACGTTTCGAATGCATTCGAATTCCTCTGAAAAAGAACGGGACAAACACGACTCAGCAAATGGAAGTCGTTCGGCAGGTGGCCGAACTTCCGCAGCCGCTGACCGACGGGCGACTAAAACGCCCGTGTGCCCCAATTATGATAGTTAACAATTCACAATCCATAGCTGGAACACATCAAACATGGCGATTCTTAACCTTACGCGAGAAATTCTCTGAAATTTCACGGTTGTGACGATTCGGGGACGCTCGACTTGGCGATCAGCTTCCCACCAACAACGCTCTGGTGGGGGATCCACGGGGAATGGACCACTCTTCCCGCCGCTGCCTCGCGAAGCAAACTCGCTTGCCGGCATGACCTTTCTTGCTGAACCGCGGTCGGCCGGTTTTGGTCGGTTTTGGCCAATTTTCTCAGGTAAATCTCGAATCCGGCCGGAAATAGCCCCCTGATTGATTCGATTTACGGCGTTCAAAACGGGAATTCGGTGGATCGCAGCAGCGTCAATCGACGCGACCATCGCCGAGCCTTGGTACTTGGTGGGATGCCGCTTCTTTGGCACTGCGGTAAGCTAAAACGATTGCTTCGCCCCACCGTTTTTAGAGCCGTGCAAGGACGTTCCCATGAGTGATTTGGTCACCGGACCTCTTGAAGTCTTACCCGCCAAGCCGTTCGTCCACTTGCACTGCCATAGCCATTATTCGCTGCTCGACGGGGCGGGCGACATCGGCCGGTTGGTCAATCGTGCGGTCGACCATGGGATGAACGCACTGGCCTTAACCGACCACGGCAACCTGCACGGGGCACTCGAGTTTTATCGCAAAGCAAAAGCGGCTCAGATCAATCCCATCATCGGTTACGAAGCCTACATCGCGCCCGGATCGCGATTCGAAAAAGGCGGCGCCAGCAGCAGCAAGGACGCCAGCTATCACCTGACGCTGCTTGCCCAAAACCACACCGGCTACAAGAACCTAATCAAACTTGCCAGCGCCGCATCGCTGGAAGGTTTCTACTTCAAACCGCGAATCGACAAAGAAATCCTGGAACGGCACAGCGAGGGGATCGTTTGTTTGTCGGGCTGTGTCAGCAGCGAATTCAGTCGTGCGGTGATGAAAGGCGTCGATACGGCCGAGGTTGAAAAGGAGGCTCGCGATATCGCCGGTTGGTTCCAAGGAGTGTTCGGCGATCGTTACTTCATCGAGATCATGAACAACGGCATCGAGATCCAACGTTTGCAGTTGGAAGGCGCTGTTGAAATCTCAAAACGAATGGGCATTCCCTTAGTCGCGACCAGCGATTGCCACTATGTCAATCAGGACGACAGCGAAGCCCAAGACATCATGCTGTGCATCAACACCGGGCGTTTCCGCACGGACACGTCGCGGATGAAGATGGAGAACGATCAGTTCTTCCTGCGCAGCCCAGACCAAATGTACGAGAGTTTCCCCGGGCTTGAAGATGCCTGCGCGCGAAGTCAGGAGATCGCGGACTCGGTCGACATCGAAATTGAGTTCAACAAGTACTTCTTCCCGAACTTTGAATGTCCGAACGACGCGACGCCGCTGGACTACTTGCGTGAGCTTTGCGTCAAAGGCCTGCTTGAACGGTACGAGGGTGATGACGAACGGATCGTCGACGGCAAATTGTCCGACGAAGTGATGGCTCGGCTGGATCGCGAACTTGGCGTGATCAAAAAGCTCGGTTATCCGACTTATTTTTTGATCGTTTGGGACTTTGTCAACCACGCCCGATCGATCGGCATCTCGGCCACGGCACGGGGCAGTGGTGTGGGCGCGATCGTCTGTTATGCGTTGTACATGTCGCACGTGTGTCCGCTGCGATATGACTTGCTGTTCGAACGGTTCTTGGATGAAAGCCGAACCGAGCCACCAGATATCGATATCGACTTTGAAAAAGAACGTCGAATCGAAGTCATCGACTACGTCAAGGAACGGTACGGGTCCGAGATGGTTTGCCAAATCGGAACGTTCGGAACGCTGGCGGCGAAAGCAGCGATCAAGGACGTCGGACGCGCGCTCGGTGTACCGCTGGGACGCGTCAACCAAATCACCGAAATGGTGCCGGACGAGCTGAAGATCACGATCAAAAAGGCGCTCGCGCAGAGCGCCGACATGAAGATGTCGTACGACGGCGATCCAGAAGTCCGCGAGCTGTTGGATCTGGCGATGAAGATCGAGGGTCTGGCGCGAAACATTGGAACACACGCCGCCGCCGTTGTGATCGCCGACAAACCGTTGTCCGAATACGTGCCGCTGACGCGAGTCCCCGGCAAACAGGACGTCATCACTCAGTGGTCCATGAACGACGTCGAAGCGTCGGGATTGCTGAAGATGGACTTTTTAGGTCTTCGCAACCTAACGATTCTATCGCGAACGGTGAAGCTAATCGAACAAACGACCGGGACTGTGGTCGATCCGCTGAAATTCCCGCTCGACGACAAGGCGTCGTACGCGCTGCTTCAGCGGGGCGAAACCAAAGGCGTTTTCCAATTGGAATCGGGCGGTATTCGCGACTTGCTTTGCCGCATGAAACCGGACACGTTCAACGACATCATCGCGACGGCGGCCTTGTACCGTCCCGGTCCGCTCGAAGGCGGCATGGTCGACGATTACGTCAATATCAAACACGGTTTGCAGCAACCAGAGTACAAGCACCCGGTGCTGAAAGAAGTTCTCGAAGAGACCAACTCGATCATGGTCTACCAAGAACAGGTGATGCGGATTCTAAACCGCCTTGGCAAGATCCCACTTGCCAACGCGTACACGTGCATCAAGGCGATCAGTAAAAAGAAAGAATCGCTGATCAACGCCAACCACGATGCGTTCATTGTTGGCGCCGTTGAAAACGGATTGGCTGAAAAAGACGCCGATGACATTTGGAATCTGATCGTCAAGTTTGCGGGCTACGGTTTCAACAAGTCGCACAGTACCGCTTATGCGCTGCTTGCTTATCAAACGGCCTACCTGAAGGCACACTATCCTGTCGAGTTCATGGCGGCTCTGCTGTCGAGTGACATTTCCGGGCGAAACTTTGTTCGCAAGGACGCGTTAGTCGAACACATGGAAGACTGCGACCGGATGGGAATCGAGGTCGTCGCGCCTTGTGTGAACAAAAGTGCGGCGGACTTTTCGGTCGAAGGCAAACTTGTCTTCTTTGCCCTTTCGGCGATCAAAGGTTGCGGCGGTCAGACGTCGATTGCGATCGAAGAGGAACGAAAGAAAAACGGCCCCTACAAAGACATCTTTGATTTCTGTGAACGGGTTGACCCATCGGCTTGCAACAAGAGTGCGATTTTGACCCTGATCAAAGCCGGCGCGATGGATTGTTTCGAGGCGAAACGCAGCCAATTAGCGTCGGTCATCGAACGCGCGGTCCAAGCAGGTGCGGCGATCCAAGCCGACAAAAAGAGCGGGCAAACCAGTCTGTTTGGCGCGTTTGATGACGAGGAAGAAGAGTCCGATGCAACCGCGCCAACGCCGCTGCCGGAAATGGACGAGTGGCCTGATCGCGAAAAGCTAATCGCTGAAAAAGAGGTGCTTGGATATTACCTCGAGAGTCATCCGCTCGCTGAATTTGAACCGCGACTTTCGACCTTCCGAACTCACGTGACCGACAAACTGGCCAACGTCAAGGACCGCGCCGAAGTGGTGCTCGGCGGCATGATCAGCAGCGTCAAGATCGCTCACACCAAGAGCCCGAAACCCGGTCAACCGTCGAAGTACGCCAACTTTGACCTGGAAGACATGCAGGGTGCCATCCGCTGCATCCTCTGGCCCAAGGGATTCGCCGATTGGGGTGACCGTGTCATTCCCGATGCGGTCGTGCTAGCGAGAGGGAAAGTCGACCGGCGAGGTGGCGGCGACGAAGCGAACCTGATCATCGACGAACTGATCCCGTTCACCGACTTGGAAACTCGCTACACGCACGGCATGCGTATTCGGCTCAACGAAAATGAACACGACGGGCCGACGGTGACGCGATTGAAAGAAATCGTGCGTGGCTATCCAGGCACCCAAGAATTGTTGTTCACGATCCAGTTGAAGGACGGTGAACTCGTTCAATTGAAGGCTGATAAGTCACGAGTTGACATCACGCCCGAACTGCGCGAACGGATCGATGATTTCCTTGGCGCGGGACACTATCGACTGCTGATGACGAAACCGCGTTAGCGCAAACCGCATCGTTTTGCGAGCCGCAGGCGCGTCACAGCGGTCGGGTAAAAGGCGATACCCGACGCTTTGCGGCCGACGGCTTACCTGGTCTGGACCTTCAACAACCGATCGTTGCAACCGCTTAGGTGACGTACTCTTCTTCGACTTCGCCGGTTGGACGCGAGATTTCGCCGGTGTCTTCGAGATGCCGTACGATGTCGACAATCTTTTGCTGAACCGCTTCGACTTCGCTCAACCGGACGCTGCCGAGGTACTCCATTTCTTCCTTCAAGTTTTCGGCCGCGCGAGTACTCATGTTTCGCATGACCTTTTCCTGAAGCCCTTGGCTGGCACCCTTAAGTGACATCGCCCACTGGGCGGTTTCGACGTTTTTCAGCAGCGCCTGAATGTCGCGATCGGCCAACTTGGAAATGTCTTCGAACACGAACATCAGGCGGCGAATTTCGTCCGACAGTTCGGGATCTTCGCGTCCCAGTGATTCCATGATCGTGCGTTCGATCGAGCGATCGCAAACGTTCAGAATTTCGGCAACGTTACCGACGCCGCCGGTATTGCTTTGTTGTTGGTTGACCATGCTGGACAGCCGCATGTCCAGTCCAAACTCAAGCTCCGCGACGGCTTCGGGACTGGTCCGTCCGATCGACGCGATTCGGCGAATGACTTCCAGTTGTTTTTCGGGATCCAGTCCAGCCAGCACTTCGGCGGCATAGTTTCCGGGGCAATGGCTTAGCAGCAACGCGATCGTCTGCGGATGCTCGTCACCGATAAACTGCAACAAGGTTTGCGAATCGACTTTCTTGATGAAGCCGAACGGCATCGCCTCGATCGTCTGTTGCAAATTACCCAGCATCTCGGTGGCGTCACGCCCGAGTGCCTCGCGGATCAATTCCTTCGCACGTTCAAGACCACCGGGACTGGCGTACAGCGAACTAGCTTTGCTGGTCAAGAATTCCGCAATCACGATCTCTTGATCGTCACCGCCGACGGAGTCTGTCTGCGCAATCATGATGCTGATCGCCTCGATGTATCGAGGCGGTAATTGCCCCAAAATCTGTGCAGCAGACTTTGTCGGCAAACTCATCAACAAGATCGCTGCTTTTCGCAATCCGGCTTCGTCAAAGGTCGTCATGTTGCTAACCGTCTGGTGGAATCGAGTCGATGCGGATCACGCAAAGATCAAAACAAAAGGAGTACCCTGGATCATTCATCGGCATAACGATCTGCCGTCTCTTCGCATCAAAGCGAAACTTCGGATGGTGACGGTTGCAACGATCGAACGGTTCCGTGTAGATCAGGTTCTGTGCGAGTCACCGGGTATCAAGCGTTTTCTGATTGGCGGTTTGCAATTGAACGCCGTTCGCGGTGACGGTGACGACTGCGGTACCGTTGTTGACCGCTTGGCCGTGCTTGACAATCGTTGTCCCCATCAGTGCAGCGTGCTTGGAATGGCTTCCGTAGACGGCTTGGACTGTTGCGACGGAATCCCGTGCCGACTCGGCAACGAGCCGTTTTGCTGGAACGAACAACTGACGATCGGTGATGGTTGCGAGATCGGTTTTCGGCAGCGAAATCGTTACCGAGAAATCTATCGGCGCAGCTTTCACTGGATGAACCGGCGCGGACACTGAAGCCATCGCGACCGCAGTGATCCCAACCGCACCACCCAGTGACGGCTCCGTTGATGCGTCGTCCGATGTCGATGGCTCCGATGTCGATGGCTGAGTCACGATTGCAACCACCAGGCCAATCGACAACAGACCTACCAGCACTAGTTGCTTGGTTTGACGTCGAGAATTCTTCGGCTGTGGTTTAGCGACTGACATCAGCTAACTTTCCTAGGGTGGGCAAAGATGCCGAATCATCAGGCATCAAATTTGCGGCGGCAGTGCCGGGAGCTGCGTAGGGAACTCGAATATTCAACACTGCGTTACAGGCGGCTTGCCCATCGCTGCGGGGTTTGTGAGCGTCGTGTGTCAGCGTGATCTCGCTAGCCGAAATTGAAACCTTGCCCGCTTCCAAGTCAGCATCAGCCAACGCGTTCAGAAATTCGCACAGATCGGCGTAACTGCCTTGAACCTGGCATTGACCGGTTAGCACTGCGACGCGGCTACCGGCATGACGAGATCCCGACTCGACTTTCGACAAATCCAACCGATAAGAATTCGCGGCCGTCCGAAGCCTTGCTGCGACGTCAGTCCACTCCACGTGTTTAGGCAGCCATTTCGCAATATCCCTCGCCGCGTTCTCGACATTCTCGCGCCGGCGAGCGGCAACGTCATGCGCCAACCGCCACCCATCAGCACTTGCAACAACGGCTTTCGCATCACCGAGATCAACATTGACCGATTGATAAATCATTGATGCAGTCGACCGATGATCACAAGTCGAAACCCAACCCGTCGCGAGGACGAGCAGCACAACCACAATCGATCCTACCGCGTGACAGCGAACCTGGGTGCCAGTCACCGACAGCAACCATCGTGGTACTCCACTGAATTGCATATTTGCATGCAGTTTTCGGTTTGTCACGGCAATACTCGCGTCGTGATTGGCGTTGCTTTGATCGTGACGGGCCGATCAAGTTGATCAGCAGGATCAGGCTCGGATTGCACGCCGATTTCCGTTGCTGATGAAATTCGCGGACGTTGATTGAGTTGAACCAGCCAGCGGTCAACAGGCGTGCCAGCACCGACCGCAGCAATCGCGTCCAATTTGGGCGTTGACCATGCGGGAGGACTGACTTGAGTTGTTTTGTTTGGCTTTGCCGATTTCTCGGCCACTTGATTTACCTCGTATTCAACCGGCAACCGAACATGCAACGTTTGAAGGGCGATCGCGGGCAAGAAATCGGCTGACGCGGCAGCGAAGGAATCAATCGTTTGCAACAAGTCATCGCTGGGCCGAGCCGATTCGACTTGTCGGATCCATTGCATTCGCTTTTCGTTTGACGCTTGAATTTGCAATACTTGTTGCCGAAGCTGAATCAACGGCATCGCTTCGGCAGCAATCTGTTGATGAATTCGATACCGCTGTGTTCGCCGCACCATGGTTGCGATGGCGGTGGCGACGAACACGGCTAACAAGGCGACGATGACGGCTGCATATCCGAGCCGGACCTGACGCAGCTTTTGCTGATGCCCAAAACTTGCGGGTAACAGATCGAACGACCGCAGCGATGATGGGCCTACTTTCGAAACGACGGCGGCTTGGGTTGTCATCGTGCGGCTCCGATCGAATGCGAGGCAAGCCCGACGCCACAGTAGGCGAGCGACACCGCCACGGCTTCGCGTGCATCGTCGCAACTGTTCGCTGGACCATTCGCGTTCGGACGAATTCGGCCCGCGTAACGCCAAGTCGCAACGGGACGATTGATCATGCTGGCGAACATTCGGCCGACGCCCGCGATTGCTGCGAGCCGACCACAAATCAGGACAGGCAACTGAGTGTCGATTTCCGCACCGACGCGATTGGCATAGCGGATCGTGGCTTCATATTCTTTGGCGACCGTGCCGAGCCAGGGTTCCAGAGCATCGCAGTGATTTGAACAAACCGCGCCGGATTCACAGAAAGGAAGAACTCGGCAAAGCCCGCACGACGGCGGATTGGATGCATCGCCTGCAAAGCTAGGCAGCGAAATCAACCCACCAACGGGTTCAAGCGACAAGATCGCAGAAGGTGTAATCGCGGTTGACGCTGACGCATGCCACAGCGCGGCACCATGCGGCAAAATGGATTGGACTTCATATCCGACCGACGCAACGCTTTGCGCGACAGCGACGGCGGCTGATGACGACGTTGCGGCAACCAATTGAGGCTCGCACCCGGCAACGACTGGCCAGTGATTTAGATGCGAGGTGCTTTGGAACAACGAACTGCCAAACATTGCGTCACATTGGCGGCGAGTCGCATCGATTTCGCTTGGCACCACGGTTTGGTAGTGAACCCAAGTGGGCGGTAACGAGATCGTCGCAGCCACACGATTTCCGTCAACACATCGCGGCAATTGAGTTCGCAGCGCCTCGGCGACAGTATCCACCCAATCACTTTGCGGGGGATCCCATGGATCCATTGGCAACTTGAAATGGCTACGGGACACCCATCCCAACGCCAAGTCGTTAGTCGATGACGATCGATTCGAAGACGACCATCCCATCGATGCGACCGTGACGCGGTCAATCCCGATATCGATGCCGACATAACGCGTCCGCCGTAGACCGCCAGACAAGGCAGCGCCAGCTTTGGCGACGAGCGACGAAAGGGACGAGGGGTGGCGCATGAAACGTCCGAACGAATTTGAAACACAAAAAACTCGCGATAAAACGAGTCTGTTATGGGTTTACGTCACTGCGGCGACACAAGTCACGACCAGACGACTGGGCCAGCCGATTCGGCGCCGCGCCCGGCCAACGCACCCGCGCCAATCGCCCCAACCGTCATTACTGGATCGTCGACATGTCCAACATCGGTAACATCACCGACATCACGATGGCGGCAACAAGAACTCCCATGACCAGAATCACCATCGGTTCTAATGCAACTACCAATCGTTTGATTCGTCTCGCACCTTCGTCCTCGTAGAAGGCGCCGATGTCTTCAAGGACCTCAGCGACGCGTCCCGTTCGCTCGGCCATTGCCATCATCTGGGCCGTTTCGGGCGGAACAAAGTCTGCTTCGGCGATTGCCGACGATGCGGTCTGACCATCGATCAAATGGGATTCGATACGACTTAGCAAGTTTTGCCAGTGCAAGTCGCCGGTTGTCTGTCGCGACAGCCGAACGGCCTGCAACATGGGCACGCCGCCTTGCACCATTCCCGCGATTGTTCGCAGAACTCGGCCTGCCTGCATCGGCCGATACGCATCGCGGACCATCGGGCTGTACATCAGGAATCGTCCCAGCGGTCGCTGGACAACGGCGTGCGAACGCAGCAGCACAACAGCGGCGATCATTACCAAGATCAACGGCAGCCCCCACCACCCGTTTTCGCGACAGAAATCACCGAACGACAGCAACCACTGCGTGTAATACGGCACCGGTTTCCCCATCGATTCAAACACACGACTGAACTGGGGCAAGACACCCAAGACCAGTGCCGACATCACGACCGTGGACGCACCAACCAGAATCGCGGGATAGATCAATGATCCAACGATCGTACCCCGCATCTGTAACTCGCCTCGCATTCGCGAGCAAACGCGGCCCAGAGTCTGCGGTACCTCGCCGGACTGTTCGGCGGCTGCCAGCATCGGCGGAAGCGTCGCTGGGAAGTATCGACCATGCGATGCAACTGCTTGCGAGAACGACAAACCTGAATTGACAGACTCGTGAATTCGTCTTAGCGAGTTCGCCAAGCGTTCGTCGGGACAGTGCCTTGCGACACTTTCCAACGCGTCGGCAATCTCGATCCCGTTTTGGCTCATGACGGACAATTGATTGATCGCCAACAACACACCACCCGACGAAACTGGCATCCATCGACTTGGTGTTCCTGAATTCGTTGATTGAGCCTGCGTAGCGGTGACCACCGGATCGGCCTGGGAAGGCACCGACATCACCGCCATGGCTGGGGCACTGGAATCGACAGGAGCGAAGGCGGATTGCATGTTTGGGACGTTGCAGGAGCGAATGATGGTGCAGGAGCGAATATCGAATACTGACGCGGCAAATTTAGTCAGCCATCGCGACGCGACTGACTTCTTCGATCGAAGTGATTCCCGACGATGCTAGACGCAGTCCTTCGGAAACGAGAGTTGGACCACGATGGGCCGCACGTATTTCATCCAGATTGGCACCGCTATTGATCAAACTGCGCATCGAAGCGTCGCTTTCAAGGATCTCGTAGATACCGGCACGTCCGCGGTATCCCATTTCAAAGCAATTCGAACAACCGCGACTTTGCGCAAACGGATGCCGCAGGTCACCGTCGTACCCGAGTTCTTCAAGCGTGCTGGATGACGGGTAAAACGTTTCGCGGCACTGTGGGCACAGTTTGCGAACCAACCGCTGTGCAACCACGCCCACAAGCGCGGCCGAAATTTTGAATCGTTCGACTCCCATGTCAATCAACCGAGTCACTGCCGATGCGCTATCGTTGGTATGCAACGTGCTGAGCACTAAGTGGCCGGTCAGGGCCGCTTGAATCGCCGTTTCAGCCGTTTCGCGATCACGAATTTCGCCTACCATGATGACGTCCGGATCTTGCCTCAGGATGCTGCGAAGTGCCTTGGCGAATGTCATCCCCAAATCGGCTTGGACTTGCACTTGGTTGATAAGTTCAAGTTGATATTCAACAGGATCCTCCACCGTCACGATGTTTCGCTGGACGCTCTTGATCATTTCAATCGCAGAATACAACGTCGTTGTTTTCCCGCTGCCGGTCGGCCCGGTAACCAATACCAAACCGTGAGGCCGGCGCAGCATCCTATTTGTCATCTGCAACGAATCATCAGCCATCCCTAACCGATTCAAATCAAAGGTCAGGCTTTGGCGATCGAGCACTCGCATCACGACCTTTTCGCCCAACACCGTCGGCAACGTCGACACACGAAGGTCAACATCGCGGCGATTGAGTCGAACGTGCAAACGGCCGTCTTGCGGGTGCCGGTGTTCGGCGATGTCCAGCTTGGCCATGACCTTGATTCGCGACACGATGGCCGCATGCAAGTCTTTCCGCGGCTTCATCACTTCGCGCAGCGTGCCGTCGATTCGAAAACGAACCGACGTCGACTTGGCACCGGGTTCAATGTGAATGTCGCTTGCACCTTGGCTGATCGCCTGGACGATGGCGTAGTTGACCAGGTTGATAACGGGACTGCCCTCAGCCAACTGCATCGACCCCGACAGATCCAGATCAATCGCGTCGGTATCAATTTCAAGTTGCTCGACGTCCAAGTCAGCCGTGACCGAGTCGACGGAAAAATCGTCCTCGTAACAGCGTGGCACCAGTCGTTCGATACTGGATGCCAACGTGAACACCGGCCGAATCCGACAACCGCTTAGTTGAGCAAGCGTGTCGCAAGCGGCAAGGTCGTGGGGATCCGCCATCGCAACGACCAACTCGTCACGCACTCGCATCAGCGGCAAGGCATGAAGTCGTTCGGCGTCTTGGCGAGGTATCAAACTAACCGCAAGCGGATCAATCAGCCCTTCGCGAAGCCGAACGCCTTCGACGCCAAGTTGCTCGCCAAGGTGCGGAATCAAATCAGCTTCTTCGACCAACCCAAGTTCCGTGATGACTTCGCCAAGTCGCTTGGTGCGTCCCTGTTTGGCACGCTGCGATTCCGAATGGGCGGGACGCGATTGCAACCGCTTTGTTTCGGCGGCTTGATGAGTCAGCGCCGAATCCAATTGATCGGGACGCAGCAGACCTGCTTCCATCAAACGTTGGCCAAGCGGAGTGCCACGTTTGCGCCCGCGCAAATGCTCTCGCAAATCCGGCATCGCAATCGGTGCTGCAAGCGACGCATCAGCATCAATCATGGGCAGGGGAGGATTGCTACGCATCATGCGAAACTCCCGAGAGCGGCCGTCAAATCATGAAATTTCTGAACAATTTCGCCGACACCCGTGACGCGAAGAATGTCGCTGCACAGTTCATTGGCGCCACACAACCGTACGCAACCACCGCGACGACAGCACTTTTCGTCAAGTGACAAAATCCATTCCAAACCGGCACCGTCGATCAGCGGCGTCTCGGACAGATCGACGACGATATTGGGAACTCCACCGACCATCACAGCGCGAACGTTTTGGTTCAACAGCTCGAGCCCGTCGACGCGCAGTGGGCCAGACGGCCGGATCGCAGTGATTGCTCCGTGTCGTTCGATTCGCGTTTTTCCGATGCCGTCCATTTCCATCACTTCGATTCGTCGTGACTGTGAGCGATGGGCAATTGCAGCGTAAAGACCGAGCCTTCACCCAGCGTGCTGCGCAGTTCAAGGTCGCCACCATGAAGACGTGCGATTTCGCGAGCGAATGCCAAACCCAGTCCATTCCCGCGATGTTCGGAAGTCCGAGTGGATTCACAGCGATAGAATTTTTCAAACACTTTCGTTTGTTCGTCGTCGGGAATCCCCGGACCGTTGTCTTCAACATCGATGCGAACCCATCGCTCGTCCGCAGCAACCCGCAGGACCACCTCGCCACCGGGCGGCGTGTACTTGACCGCGTTGCCGACCAAATTGACGATCGCGGCTTGCAGTTTTTCACGATCAGCGAAAACGATCGGCATCTTCGCAAGCACACGCGTCACGATCGCGATCGAGTTTTGCTCGGCTTGCGCCTTTAACTGGTCACTGGCGTATTGAACGATGGGCAACAATTCCAACTGGTGCCGATTCGCAATCATCGAACCGGCTTCCATCTGACTGACCGTCAACAACTGGTCAACCAAGCGGCCCAAGCGGCTTGCTTCGCTGTTGATAACGTTGCAGAACTCTTTCTGACGTTCGACTTGCAGATCGTCCGATTCCTGCAACGCTTCGGCATAGGCTTGCAGATTGGCCAGCGGCGTGCGCAGTTCGTGCGTTGCCGTCATCAGGAAGCTATCACGAGCTTCGGTCGCCAATCGTTGCTGAGTCACATCGTCAAGAACCCACGCCATGCCCTCGATGTCGCCTTGGCGCCCCGCCAATCGCGACCGCGTGATCCGCAATTGCGACTCACGTGAATCAACGACCAATCGCAATCGGCAGTGAATCATCCGAATCGGACCCAGCAATTGATCAAGGTCAGCATCGCAACTGTCGTTACTTTCGTCACGCAACCCAAGCAGTTGCGGAAGATCGCGACCGGATGGGTGCTCGGCAACGTCGCTGCCGGTCTGTGAAGGTTCCGATTCGGCAAGCCCCAGCATTCCTGATGCTGCGGGCGAAATGAAACGGATCCCACCGTCGTTGTCTGTGATCACCCAAGCGACCGGCAGCCCGCGCATCGCGCGAGCCAGCGTGACGGCTTCATGATCGAGTGAATTGGTTTGTCGCGTCGCTGCATCGTCCTGTTCTTGATGACGATCGAGTGTTTCGATCAGGCCATTCCAACCGTCGGCGATTGGATCACACCCAATCACGGGGCGAACCGAACAAGCGACATGAGGCGACGAATGTGGCTCGCCTTTTTCGCGTGCGAATCCTTGCCTTGCTCCGCGGCGCAGCTCAACTTCGATGGTTCGCAAGGTTCGCACCGAACTCATCGCCACCAAACCTCCGGTGCAACAAGCGGCTAGCGAAGCGATCCACAACAGCGAATGAAAGGGTGCGTGCGAAGGCCAAGCGTGGGCTACCAGCGAACAGGCCAGCACACAAACAGACACGCAAGCGAACACAAGTCCGACGCGAGTCGTCGACAGCGCATAAGAGAACGCGACTGCTTTGCTGGGGCCGACGCCTATTTGATCAGACGCCAGTGTTTCATCAGACATCAATGACCGACCTAGCTGATGCGAACGCAACCGGAACGTCATCCGGCGGCAAAGTTCCGGAACCGCCGAGGTTCCGAGTGATCAGTTCGATCAACAAGCGAGGACTGAACGGCTTGTGCATGATCGCGACAAGACCGAACTGCTGCTGCAACGATTGCGAATCAAGTTCGAATCCCTTGGCCGTACACAGGATCGTCGGAATGGGTCCGATCGAGGGATTCGCCTTGATACGATCGAGCATCTCAAGCCCGCTGCAAACCGGCATCTGATGGTCCGTCACGATAAAGTCGATTCCGCCCTGGCAAAGACGCTCGTACGCAGCCAAACCATCGCTTGCTGTTTCAACGTTGTTTCCCGCACGTGAAATCGTGAATCCAAGGACTCTGCGAAACACGGGATCGTCTTCGGCAATCAGAACCGTCGGTGCTGCTGTATTCATGTTCGGCACGATGCGAAGAAGGGAAATTGGGCGGTAAGGTCGTTGCGACGGAGGTGCGTTTCGCTTCCGACGATTGCACTACCAGTCAGAACCGGTCGTGCCTGCGGCGACGTTGATGCGCAAAGATCCGTTGTGCGGCTTGTAGACCCAGCCCGCATTTGCGTTGACATCGACAGCGGCGGCGTCGTCGGTGGTGGTCGAGTCATAGAGTACGCCCGAAACACCTCGCGCCGTTCCAACCATGGGTGTTGGAAAAGGTCCGTTCAACATGGTGGTCATCGCATTGGGCAAATCATTGACCAGCGGATAGGTTGCATTTCGAGCGCGAAACATTTCAATCGCGTTTCGCATCACCGCCAACTGTTGCCTAGTCGTGTTTTCCTCGGCGGACCTAGCCGTATCAAACATGCGCGGTGCCGCTACAGCAGCGATGATTCCCATGATCAGAATTACGATCACCATCTCGATCAGCGAGAAAGCGTTGCGGCTTTTATGGTTCATCATGTTCGTCTAAATGGTTTCAAGGTATTCCAGGTTCATTGGCCCGTCAGGGAACGGTTTTGCTAGAAACCCTACGATGCTGAAGCATGACGCAAGCCAAAGTTACGGCTTTCTCCGAACATTTATTCCACACCGTTGGGGGACCGCAAACATCAAGATCCGTACAACCCCAACTCAAACCCGATGATGCCGATTGTGCAGGCAACGCATCAAAGGTTGAGAATTGGAAACACGTGTCGTTTTTGATTCTCATCACGTGAGGCAAATCGGCCACAGCGATGGCGGACACGAGCTTCGACATCCAAATTCGCCAGCCTATCGTCGATCGCCCGGGCGGCTGGTATTTACTGCAGAGCGGCTGGTATTTACAGCAGAAATCGGCTGCAACGACACTCGGTGACCGCCTAGCACGACGTTGCGGCGGTGTTCTTTGGCTTGGGCTTTGCAAAACGGTATCGGTGACGCACTGGCGTTTCCCACCGTGCTGCCACGACGCCCTGAGGACAGTGATGAACCGACCGAGCCAAAATTCCCATGATCCGGATCCCAACCGCCGACAAGACAATCGTCCGCAACTCGACCGTCCAATCATGATCGTCATCTTTGCGATCGTCGTGATCTTGGTGACCGGTCGGGCATCGGCAAGCGAAGGTACTGGGATCTGCGACTGTCCTAACACGGTCGCCTGCGTCCACTCGGCAGACCATCACGAAACCCTGGCCGCAGTACCGATTCAATTGGACGGCGAGACATTCTTTGTCCAACCCGCCGAGACCAACACAGCACACCAGCGCGAATCAGCCAACCGCCAAGGAAAGCCTCGCTATGCAATCGTGGCTGCGTCGTTAGCAAACTTTGACGCCGATGCGGCCGCCGACGGTTGGCGCGCCGAAGTCGTACTGATGAACGACAAGGACCAACCGGTCACACCGCAACGGGCTCGCGCTACGTTTGAATTGGCAAGCGGCTTTGACGAGACACCGATGCGATGGACGACCTCGCTTGAATTCGACGACCGTGGCGTAGCGGTTACTCGATTGCCCGCGCCAACGTCGTTTCACAATCGAATCCAATCCCACTATTCGTTTTCGAATCACGACAAATCCGGTCGCAACTCGTCGCTTCGCGGTCGAGAGCGTCATCGCCGATTCTTGGTCGATTCATTGGATTCGCGTTTGGTCGGTTCACGAGAACAAATTGGCGTTCCCGGCCGAGTCTGGGATGGGCGACTAAGTGTGCGGGTTTCCGTTCCGTCAGCGGGGGTCTTTTCCGCTGGCATCCATGTACCGGTCGACTCGGGCGCCTTCCTTGACACCTTCCCGGCCTACCGATAGGCTTTGGTCAATGACGAGCAAACGATTGCCCGGGCCCGCGAAGGTTCGGGCAGTTTTTTTGTGCAGACGTCAACCGAACATCAATTGAACCGACTTTTCAGCAGCTTTCGGCCATGAATCCACAAGACATTCTTCGCTACGTCGATTCGCTCCACCGGGAGAAAAACATTGACAAAGAGTTGGTGTTTTTGGCCATCGAGTCGGCGCTGCAAACTGCTGCCAAACGCCAATACGGCGAGGACGCTGACATTCTGGTTCAGCTCGATCGTGACAACGGAAAAATTGCGGCGACGTTGGAA
>JBAUHR010000897.1:0-1759 GCA_049680385.1 Rubripirellula sp.
GTGTAGGGCAGGATTCGAACCTTGTCTCCCATGTCGCCGAACTGGCTTTCGCCTTCGAGTTCACGGAGCAGGTTTTCGACCATGGCGATTTGAGTTGCCGTGCCACGAACCCACAACTTGCCAGTCGATGGGTCACCGTCAACCGTGGGCCCGTCACCACCCTCGGCGGTAACGCCAAAGAACTTGTTAATCGTCAACAGCGCTTGGGCGGGATCGAGTCGTTGCAGATCAATGACTTTGAATTCTTGTCCGCTACCTTCCATTTCCGCGATGCTCTTGTCAATCATCTCGTGCATTTCAGGACGAGCGAATGCGACAATCGCGTTTGTCTTGGGATCAATCGCGATACGTGCGTCGGGCGTTCCGGCCAACAAAGTCTGCAACACGTCGAACACGGTCGCGCTGTCGGCGTTGGTGACCGAATGCGTACGGAAGATAGGGGCCGAGATTGTCTCGCCAGAATCCATCGCCGCGACCACGATTGGTTGATCGGCCTTATCAACGATCGATTGCAACAAGCCTGTCTTGCCAGGCAATCCGGTTGCGTAGATACGATCACCAAGTGGTCCGACGGAAATACGAATGTCATCTCCCGCGTTCACCGTGGGCTCGAGTCCCAGCAAGGGACGAGCGATTTCCAGCAACTCTTCGGCGCCGCGGTGCTTCAGTACGATCTCAGTGACGTCTGTATCGGCGGTCGATGCGTTTTTCAGCATTTCGCGGATCGCGATCAGTTTGCTGGCAGTTTCGGTTACTTTCACTTGGCGAGCGGTATCGAGCACAACGACGCGGCCCCACGGTCCAACCAACAGAGCCAGTTCTTCGCGGGCTGCGGTTGGTGTCAGACTACCAAGCGGAAAAACGGCACTGACAATGTCGCTGCGTCCGCGTTCGTCAAGTTGTTCGGCCTTCACCAATTCGGCAATTTCACTGATCAGTTTGTTCGCGTTCTCGTCTTCCAAGTCGATCACTTGCAACATGCGACCGCGGCGGACGAGCGAATAGCCACGTTTCATCAGCGAAAGATTCAACACATCAAGCGCTTCATCAAGCGTGTAGCTACGTGTTGGATCGGCAAACGTAAAAGTCCCTAGTGGAATTACGTCCAACTGCAACGACAAATCGGCTTGATCAGAAAACCATTCCAAAACCGATCGCCATTCCGTCCCCGAAAAATTGAATCGAAGCCCGTCACCGGCGGAGCCCGATGTTTCATCGACGACCGGTTCATCGACGACGGGGGCCGGGGGAGTGACGACGGGAGCAACGATGGGCGCAGGTGCTGGATCACTGTCGGCCTCGGATTCCGCCGAATTTTCCGCAGAATCGTCAGACTCGGACACTGAATCGGGGGCCGCGACCGGCTCCTGAGCCCACACCAAGGATGGCTCAAGTGCGGCTGACGAGAACGCCAGAACAGTCACGAACGAAGCGATTGAAAGTACAGTTGATGGTTTCATAGGGATCGACGGGACCAGTCTAGACGAGATTTTTTTCAGGCTCCGTGACATCTTAGTCGCACGTCTGCCGTTGGTTTGCAAGGAAACACGCTGCCGCTAACACTCCTGCGGCGACGGTGCCTCCCAGTTCCTTTAACCCTCGCAATTGGTTCGGGTATCGGGGCAAACGCTCAAAACAAACACTTGGGCGACACCGGCTAGGCTGGTAAGATGATGCCCATCAGAACCGAACAGGTCATTTGATCGCGAATTTAACGCTAGTTTCGTGGCTTTTTACACAAAGACGGCCGCAATACCCG
>JBAUHR010000898.1:0-4169 GCA_049680385.1 Rubripirellula sp.
GAAATATTGAGTTCGTATCATGTTGCCGCTTCGTTCGGATCGATTCACTTCGTCGATCGGTAGCTTGCCGAAGGTAGCGGCCAGGTCAACGAGTCGGTGATTGGTCAGGTTGGTTTGCCAGCGGAAAAACAGATGCATCGCGGCCAACATCACACTCGCTCGGATTGCTCGCCAACCGTTTGATGGTTGCACAAAGTCGGCCAAATAGAAGTAGCCGCCCGTTTACACTCCGCCTAGCCAACGCGGTAAATGTTTGCCGAGTTCGATTTCTGTGAAGCAATCTAAAAAGAACGCCGTGACCAACAGATCGTATTCGTTCGGTGTTGGCGAGAATGTGCGTCCATCGGCGCGAACCCAGTGAACTCGGTCGTTTGCGCCGGCGTTTGCAACGCGAGATTCTTGCAGACGGATCATGGCGGGACTTTGATCAACGCTTGTGATCTTCGCGGCAGGTTGTGACCGGCAGATTTGTTCGAGCAAACGGCCGTCACCGTCACCCATCACAAGGATCTGTTTCACCTGGGGAAGTTCGCTCAGCAAACACGTCCGCGAATTTTGCAGGCTGCGTCCAAACGCGATCCATTCCAACCAGCGATACGGGCGGGCGATTCGATCGTAACCACCATCGCTGGGCACCTTCACGCCCACCACCACAGCCCGATAGGGATCAACAGCATTGCGTCGGCCAACAGAATCGGTGGCGATGATCGATAAAGATGTGTCACAGGTGCACCTACGGTTTGCTGCCGCGGGCTTGCGATCCACGCCAGCATCAGGCTGCTGATTGCGATTGAGCACGAAACGAATGCTGGAACCGCTCCGGTCAGTGTCAGGACCACTGCGGCAATGGACAGCGCCGCTAAGATACGCGGGATCGACTTAGCGGCCGTGGGAATCTGATTGGCAAGTGAGGGAAAGTCCTGTTGGCGATCGGCTTCGGATTCAGCAAGTGCCACTGAAACGCAGTTCGCGGAAAACAGAACGGCCGCTAAACCGGTTGCGATCGTCAACTCGATCGATGGTTGGTGGTCCCAGGCTAACAAGCCAACACCACATGCAAATATTGAACCGACTTGGACCTCTTTGCCGAAGACTGGTTTCGAGCCGGGGCGAAAGTGAACGCTCGCGCCATAGCCCAGCACGACCGCCGCGAGCGCGAGCCCCCACCGGATCAGCGAATCGTCGAGCGTCGCGACGATCAAACCAGCATCTGCGATCGTGATCGCAATCCATGCCGCGATGAGGATGCGTTGGTGTTGGTGGTGGAAACGATGACGAAACGTATGGCGGCGGTCCAGGTCCAATCGCGAAGCGTCCAGCAAATGGTCGGCCGTATAAATCAACCACAACGTCAAAGCCAACGTGACGCTTTCGAACAATGTCGGCCAATCAGATCGAAAGCTGCGTGTAAAAATTGCCTGCCAAAGGACCCCTACTGCTACCGCATCAATCGACAGCGCGTTCACCATTTTGGCCGCGCGGCGACAGAAATGGGAAAACGGGGTCATCAGATGCCGCTCGAATTCAAGAGTTTTGTGAGACACGAATCGTAAGTTTAGAAGCGTTGCGTCGAATGGGTAGCCGACCGGGACGGAAATCGGCACCCTGCTGATCTTGGAGGTCGTGCGGTTCTTAGGTCGTCATTTCGCACGCGTTTACACCCCTAGCCTTCTACCTTCGCGCTGGATGGTCGGTCGCGGTAGAGAATTTCTTGTTCAGAGGAAACAAGGCTTTCTGAGCCGACGGCAATAGCCGCGGGTACTGGCGTACTGGGTCGTGACGTACCAAGTCGTGACGCACCAAACACCCGCGGCTAGTGCCGTCGGCTCAGTTGTGGAATCTGCCAATGGGCGAGTGGAGTAAACGCTTGCGAAATGATGGCTTAGAACCGCACGACCTCACCGCGCGACCTCACCGCGCGACCTCGTGGCGTGGAGGGTGGCTATACTGCCACCGCGATTCGTTAGATTGTGGGCAGGAATTTCTGTCACATGACAGTCTTGGTGGTTTGCGGGGTCTGGGAGGCTCTGTTCGCCGTTGTCGCCTGGTTGGATTTTTGCGTACGATCCAATCCGGAAGCATTGATGTCCGTTTGCGCTGCCGTACCAAGGAAGGTCCGCCGTGTCTGTTCCCGCCCGATCCGCCATCTCGTCGAAAGCTGATTCCATGGTTGGGATCGCTGCGCCGGCGTCTATGCTCGAGCGATTGCGTTGGCTGCGGCAAATCGTTTCGGCCGAGGGCAATGCGGTTTTGGCGGCGGCATCGACATTGTCCGCCGAGGCTGTTCGTGCTGCCGAGATGACGGCGAACTGCGAAGGCAGCGTTCTGGTGACGGGTGTCGGGAAAGCTGGATTAGTCGGACAGAAGCTGGTCGCAACATTGGCCAGCACAGGCACGCCGGCTCACTTTTTGCATCCGGCCGAAGCCATTCACGGCGATTTGGGGCGAGTCCGTTCGATTGACGTTGTTTGGGCGTTGAGCAATTCCGGACGCAGCGAAGAGGTCGTCCGCATTGCCGACCATCTTGCCGAAAACAGCGCGGGGCTGATCGCGATCACCGCATCGGATGACAACCCATTAGCCGTGGCGGCCGATTGTGTGGTTAGCATTGGACGTTATGACGAAGCCTGTCCCAACGGACTTGCGCCCACGACCAGTACCGCGGTCATGATGGCGGTTGGTGACGCGGTCGCGATGTTGGCCAGCAGTCTAAGGAATTTCACGAGTCAAGATTTTGCTCGATTTCATCCGGGCGGTTCGCTGGGGCGAAAGCTAGCGACCGTCGATCAGATGATGCGTCCGATCGGTTCGTGCCGAGTCGCGTCAAAGGATGCAACGATTCGCGAAGCGATGATCGCAAAGCCGAGCGTCGATGGTGTCACAACCGGTCGTCGCACCGGAGCGATTATGTTGACCGATGATGATGGCCGATTGGCGGGCATCTTTACCGACAGCGACCTGGCACGGTTGCTGCAGGGGCGTGACGAAGCATCACTGGATCAGCCCATTTCAACTCGCATGACCGCTGAAGCCGCGACGATCGAATCAGGGGCAATGTTGCGTGAAGCGATGGCGGTGATGTCGCACCGGCGGATCAGCGAATTGCCGGTAATCGACCACGAGTCGCGACCGATCGGGCTGATCGACATCACCGATGTCGTGTCGCTTAGCGATTCGGATTCCGATGCGGCAAAGATTTTGAAGTTCTAACCAGACCACTCTTTCGTTGGATCGAACATCAATGACGCTCTCGCAACGCTCTGATTCCGAAATCTCGTCTCCCATTCGATGCATCTTGTCGGATGTTGATGGCGTGATGACCGATGGACGCATCGTCTACGATTCGGGCGGTGTCGAAACCAAGCGTTTCCACGTTCGTGATGGTTTGGCGATCAAGCTGTGGATGAAGTCAGGGTTTCAGTTTGGCATTCTGACCGCGCGTAACAGCCCGATGGTGACGCGGCGGGCGACCGAGCTCGGGATTGTCGCGGTCAAGCAAGGCTACGAGGACAAGTGGCCAGCGGCAGTTGAAATGATCAAATCGTTAGGTTGCACGCCCGATCAAGTTGCTTACATCGGTGACGATCTGCCCGATCTTGCCGTGATGCATCACGTTGGTTTGTCGGTTGCACCGGCTGATGCGGCGCGTGACGTTCGCGAAGCCGCCGATTGGAATTTGGAAACGCCTGGTGGCGAGGGTGTGCTTCGCGAAATGATTGAACGGTTGATGAGATCCAACAGTCGATGGGAGGAACACCTGCCACGATCGGCATGACGGCTTTTCGTTGGGCAGCGGTTTCATAATGTTGGATCGACTGACGCAATATTTCTCGGCTCTGATTTTTCTGATCGCGTTGGCGGTCGTCTACACCAATGCGCTGTCGCCGCTGATGACCGCGCCGAACGTCGAACTGATCGCGTTGCGAAAATCGCCCGAACGGAGCGGTGATGACTCGTTGAACGATCTGTTTGCCGAAGGCGCTTGGCAGCGCGGGTCGTGCAAGCGATTACAAACCAGCCATGGCGTGTTGCTGTTCGAAAACTGGGAACAAACCGACGATGCCCATTGGAAGCTTTGGCCGATCACGGTGGTGATTGGCCGCGGCATGGGAAATGACGACGAAGAGGATCCGGTCATCGTCGAAGCACCCGAGGGTGCCGAGCTGAAG
>JBAUHR010000899.1:0-5628 GCA_049680385.1 Rubripirellula sp.
ACAAACTGCAGGCTGATCCGGCAAGCCAAACCCGTTTCGGATCACTTGAATTCGGCGTCATGGTGCCGGAACGAGCTGACACTTGGACTCGCTGGTCGTATGCCGGGCCGAATCAACCCGTTACGCCGATTAGCAATCCGTACCAGATGTTCGACAAGCTTTATGGTCAATCGCAAAACCGAGCAATGCTGGCAAGTGTGCTTGACGATTTGAGTGAGGACTTTCGGCAGATCGAGAAAATGGTCAGCTCCGAAGATCGACATTTACTGAAACAGCACGTCGAAATGGTTCGCTCGGTCGAAAAAGAACTGAAGCTGGAAATTGCAAAACCGGCCAAGGGAAAAGATGCAAAAGGCGAGAAAGACCTTGGGCACGCGATTCCCAAATTGGCGCCCAATGTCGAAGAAGACAACAACAACATGCCGCAAATTTCGCGGATGCAAAGTGACTTGTTGGTCAACAGTTTTGCAGCCGACTTTGCCCGCGTTGCAACCGTCCAAATCACCAACAGTGTCGGCAATGCGAGAATGCGTTGGTTGGATATCGACGAAGGCCACCATGCCATTTCACATGAACCGGACAATAACGAATCGGCTTACGAAAACCTGATCCGGATCAACACTTGGTACTGTGAACAGATCGCTTACCTCGCCAAGCGTTTGGCAGATACACCGGAACCGAGTGGCGATGGGAATCTGCTGGACAACACCACCATTGTTTGGACCAACGAGCTTGGTAAAGGCAATTCGCACACTCGCGACAGCATCCCATTTGTGATGGTCGGTGGCGGACTTGGGTTCAAGATGGGCCGTGCCATGAAGTTTGACCACGTTCCGCACAACCGATTGCTGATGAGTCTGACCGAAGCGATGGGGTATCCCGAAAAATCATTTGGCAACACGGACTACTGCGGCGACGGTTCGCTAACCGGGTTGATGCACGTCTAACGCTGTACCAACTGCCACAGTCGCGCGTCGACCAATGAATCCGCGATCAGTTTCGCGCCAACGAATGATTGGCCGCGAGTGTGGTCATTCGGGATCGCAACCGCGTAAGCACCAGCGGCAACGGCAGCGGCACAGCCGTTTTCGCTGTCTTCTAAAACCAGCATCGTCGTTGGGGCGATGTCAAGTTCGGCGGACGCTTTCAAATACATTTCCGGATCAGGTTTGCCTTTGGTAACGTCATCGCCGGTTAAGATGAATTTCATCGAGTGACGCCAAGAGATCGTGTCCAGGATGATGTCGACAAATTTGCGACGGCTGCTGGTCGCCAATCCGAATGGGATATCGCTTTCAACAAGCAAATTGATCCACTCGGCCAGTCCGGGCATCGGAGTGATGTCGTTTGCCAATTTGTCGCCGAACAGCGAATCCGATTCGGCTAACAGATCGGCTGGCGAGTCGTCCAGGTCATGGAAGTCGATCATTTGCTGCATCGCCGCAACACCAACTCGCCCCATCATGCGTTGTTGCAATTCATGGCTGTAACGGTGTCCTCGTCGCTGCAGGACCGCGTCGCCTACGTCCCAGTACAAGCGTTCGGTGTCAAACAGTAGACCGTCCATATCCAAGGCAACGCCAAGAATTTTTGGTCTCGATTCGTTCTCGTGATTGCGCATTGTTACCCTTCTCGCAAGCCTTCTTCGACTTGTGGCAAATCTTCAAGTGACTCGAGACCGAACAAGTACAGAAACCGTTCGGTGGGATAGTAGTGAGGTTCAGCGCGACCGCCCTCGTCTGGCTTGATGCGTTCGAGTCGAAGCAACCGTCGCCTGACAAGTTGGTTCAGCAGCGAGCCGCATTCGCGACCGCGTTGATCCTGTACTTTTTGCAGCGTTACGCCCGGTTGATAGGCGACGAGTGCTAGGACTTCGATCGCCGTTTGGCTAAGTTTCGCTTCTCGAACTTTCCCCATAAACGATCGGCGTACATTTTCCACCTCTGGCGCAACGGTCATTCGATAACCGTTTTCGTCTCCAACGATTCGTAGCGCCTGATCGTTTTCGCGATACGACTGGTTTAGGTGCTCGATCATCTCGATCACCTCCTCGGGCGTCACGTCACGCATCAACGATGCCAAGCGATGCTCGGTAATCGGCTTTCCGTCAGGGTCGCCAACGAACAGGGCACCTTCGACAATCGTTTCGGGTGTAACGACATGTTCGTCGTCGGGGTTGTCGTCGACCGGGGCGATTTCATCAGCAAGTTCGATGTCGACGTCGGCGTCCTGATCGACTTCTTCTTCGACCGGTGCAAAAGCATCAGGGTCGTGTTCGGCCGCGGCGCGTGCGTAGGCCGCGCCGAGATCGTCGAGGGAAAGTTCGCCGATGTCGTCGTCATGCTCGGCGGGATCGTCGCCGTCAGTGTTGTCCATCGCTTATCCGATCGTTTTCGAAACCGCTGGTTGGATCGGCGATCGCCTAGACCCATTCCTGAGTCGTCGGCTTGATGACGATTTCAGGCACGTTTGCGCGTGGTGGCAGGTGACAAATCGACAAGACGACCGAGGCGATGTCTTCGGGTTGCAAAATCGAGTCCTTGTGTTCTTGGCTGACGGGCGTTGGCCGATTGTCCAAGATGGGCGTGTTAACTTCGCCAGGATAAACGTTGGTGACGCGAACGCCTTCTTGACGAACTTCGTTTGAAATTGCAGTTCCCAGTGCAGTCATCGCAAACTTGCTGGCACAGTAAACGACTCCGCCTAACGAGATGGCTCGTTTACCAGCGACTGACGAGATGTTGATCACGAGCCCATCTTTTCGAGCGCGCATTGCAGGCAGCACTTCAAGGATGCAGCGGTAAGCGCCAGTCGCATTGATCTGCATGACACGATCCCAATCCTCGGGAATCATCTCCGCCATCGTTCGTTTCTGAATGTTGATGCCGGCGCTGTTGACCAGGATGTCGACTTCGCCAACGTTTTCACGAACGTCTGTAAAAAACGAAGCGATACTGTCTGCGTCGGCAACGTCGATCACGTGAGTTCGAATTTTGTGTTCGCAATCGACCGAATTGGCGAACCGATCAAGTGCCTCTTGTCGCCGTCCGCCGACCGTCACCCGGCAACCTGCCTCGGCCAAAACTTTGGCGATGCCAGCGCCAATGCCCGTACCGCCGCCTGTGATTGCAACAATTTTTCCAGCCAAGTTCGCCACGATGTTGATTCTCTCGATTGAAGGTTATTCGACGACTCGTTTTCCGTGTCGGATCGGTGTCGGATTGGTGTTGGGGTTGCGAAACTCTCCCCCAAGACCTGGGCTGACACAGACGACCAGTCTAGCAAAGCCGACAGGCTTCCATAGGTGATGCCTAAGCGGCAAATCGGTTCCTATTCGGATCGGTTCAACGGCAGAGCAGTTCAACGAAAAAACGCGACAAGCCATTCCTGACTCACCGCGTCTTCGTTTAATCTTTGGACTTGCGACTTCGCTTAGCGGGTCGTTGTGATGCCTTCGGGCAACGTCGCGATCTGAGGTGCAGCGTTGAACGGAACGTCCAATGACGGCATTCCGGCGGGTTTGTTGACCATCACAACGGGCTTCGATTTGGCGATGTGAGTCGGGCTGCTCATGAAGCTGCCGCCGACGCCATTGAAGCCAACCGCTTTTTCGCGTTGGTCAAGCACCGAGCCGCTCTTGAATGGTCCCATGCCCAGCAAGTAGGTGTCGTTGTTGTGAGTCAGCGCGGTTGTTTCGCCGCCTAAACCCAACGCCTTGCCCGTCTTTGGGTCATAGCAGACCAAGCCCAGTTTTGCGGTGCCCATCTGAGTGTCACGGGAAGCAAACTTGATTTCCGGCAACTCGATCGGCATTCCCGGGATGCCCAGCGATGGGATCCCCAGATAGGACTCTTGAATGTCCGTTCCAACGCCACCGCTGCGTGGTTCGATGACCACATCGGCTGCGTCCGCCGCGGCGACAAGTTGCCCGCCCGATTGCAGGACTTTGTGGCGCAGCGATCCGACGAGGTATCCCTTGTCGACCGAGTCCAGGTATTTTTCGTCAATGAAAACTTTGTAGTTAGCAAATTCGTCGAAGCGAACGTTTGACATCGCCCGATCGATCGCCGACGAAATCAACAGTTGTTCGGTGCCCGTACGCGCCGTGTTGGACGTCGTCGTGCTGGCGCAACCCGTCACGACAATGGTCAATAACACCATGACGAACGAAAGTGTGAACGATTGCCGCACGCGGCGACGATTGGTCCGTGGATCACCGGACAAGAAAGAAGTTTGGGCCAATGCCATCGTAAGTCATCCTCGGAAGTGGCTCACGCGCTCAATCGAGTGCGCCGAGCGAGATTAGGTTGCGGCTGTCGATCGTGACGCCTGGAAAGATGGATCGGCGTTTGCGGCCAAGCCAGTACAGATGAACAGATGACAAGCGTTTAGTTGCCGCGTATTGCCTGGCCTCGCCAATTTGCCCGCCCTGCGAAGACCGCCTCGTTTCGCATTTATTCCAGGTTCGGGATTACAGGCTCGGGAGTAAACGATGCGATCTTGTCGCTTCAGAATTGCTAGCGTTGGAAAAGTCGTCTTTCGACCGCGACGATTTTTTAAGTAGCCTCGCAACTATCAGCCGATACCGAATAGGTCGCTTGATTCGATACTCCAAGCGTTCTCTCGCCAGGATTCAAACCGATCATGTCCAACAAAGAAGTCCCGCCTACTGGCGGCGGAATACCAATCTTTGGGAAGCCGATCGCCGAGGAAGTCATCAAATTCCGCATCACCAGTTTATTGTGGATGGCGGGAATTACGATTTTGATGGTTCCGATGGCAACGTTAGTGGACGTGCCGATTTCGCGTTGGTTCTCGCACGGACCACTGCCGACGGTGGTCGGTCAAACGCTGGATCTATCCAGCTACTATGCCCACGGCACCGGAGTCTTTTTGATCTTGCTAGGCGTGATCGTGTTGGCGCCAACTCGACGCTGGTACGTTCCTCGGCTTGCAACGCTAGCGATGGGCGGAGGTGCGGTTGCTACTCTGACGAAGATGTTTGTCATGCGTCCTCGTCCGAACAGTTTGAATCTCGACGTCGCTAGTTATGACTATGCTTGGATTTGGTCTTTTGACTGGACGCTTGACCATATCGCCAATTTTGACGCTAGCACTCGCGCGTTTCCGAGCGCATCGTTGGCGACCGCGGCTGCGTTGACGGCTGGGCTTTGGGTAGTGCTGCCGACGGGGCGCTGGATGTTTGTCAGCATTTGTGTGGGCACGATGCTTCAGCGACTCGCCTGTGGCGCGCACTTTGTTAGCGATTTGTTCGGATCAGCATCGATTGGCCTGGCTTGGGCATTCGTTTGTTTCCATCCATCGCTGCTTGGCAGTTTGTTCGACAAGATGGAGCCCGAGCGACGTCCGCGACGGCGCCGACGCGCTTACTCGAATCCAAACTTTCGCATCGTCACCAAGTCGGCTCCAAAGACCGAGCGACCGGTCATCGACGAAGACCGTTATGCCGCGTAAGCGATCGAAGCTGTCGCACGAATTCGCCTACGGCTGCTCGGGATTGATGTCCAACGAGTCGTTGGTGTTTTCGTGATCTTCGTTTAGGAATTCGTCTAGTTTTGCGGCGGCCTCGCCAATCACGTTGACGGGCATCGGTTCAATGTGATCGAC
>JBAUHR010000900.1:0-7260 GCA_049680385.1 Rubripirellula sp.
GACCTGCAGTACATGACAGGGACCGGCCTGAATCACGGTCACGGGGACTGCCCGGCCGTCTTCCAAGTAGATCTGAGTCATCCCGACTTTGCGGCCGAGGATTGATGGTGACATAGCTTCTCTTCGCTCCGGTTTTGCGGAGCGTCCGTCGTTCGTGTTGATTCCAAAGATTGCCCTAGCCGAACTTTCGATTTCCAGGCGACCCACCGAGA
Organism: Rubripirellula sp.; assembly: GCA_049680385.1. GTDB lineage: Bacteria > Planctomycetota > Planctomycetia > Pirellulales > Pirellulaceae > Rubripirellula. The sequence goes on from JBAUHR010000900.1 coordinate 213, forward strand.
CCACTCGACCACCGCCCTAAACGGACAGACAGTCAAACCACCAAGGAGACCACCGCGAACCGAAGTTGTCGACCAGGCTTCCGTTCATCCGGAAACCACTCGTGAAGTAACTTCGCGTTGGTGTCGACTGCCCTGCAGTGCCTTTGCGGCAAAGCCAAACAGCCGGTACAAAAAACTTACCAGCCTAAAACTACCGAGCAGACGCCTTAATTTTGATGTCCACTCCAGCCGGCAGGCTTAACTTATTCAATGCTTCAATCGTCTTGGCCGTAGCCTGAACGATATCGATCAATCGCTTGTGCGTTCGAATCTCGTATTGCTGACGAGACTTCTTGTTCACAAAAGGACCCGACAGAACCGTGTATCGCTCGACGCGAGTCGGCAACGGAATCGGGCCGTGAACCTCACTGTGGGTTCGCTTCACCGTGTCGACGATTTCTTGCGCACTCTGATCCAGGACGGCGTGATCGTACGCTTCCATACGGATCCGGATGACTTCGCTTGCTCCAGCAGACACTGATGGATGACCGGTATAAATGAGGTTGTAAACTTAAATCCACTAGCGACAGAATTGGCGGCTGTGAGGCGAACCTCACTGGCATCCGGCCTGAATCGCTAGCTCTGGCGAGCCAATCTCGCCACAGGAGAGCGGAAAATGTACGGTCGGTTGCCAAATGCGTCAACGGCTGTTCGGCTTTTGGTTGGAAAAGTTTTCGATTCAGTTCAGATACTTGGAAACGGCGGGGTAAATGACGGGGAATAGCGAGTTTGGCCGGCCGGTTTCGTCTTGGCCCTGGCGGATTGTAATGATCGCGACGGCAGCAGTTCCGCTAGGATTATTGGCGGTCGCGGCAATGCTGACACCCGATTCGGATGGATTGGGGACTCACCAGCAACTTGGGTTGCCTCCGTGTTCGATGCGAATGTTGTTTGGAATCCGGTGCCCGGCGTGCGGAATGACAACGTCTTGGTCGCATTTCACTCGGGGGCAATGGCCTAGTAGTCTGCAGAGCAATGTTGCGGGCTTTTTTCTGGCGGGTCTGGCGGTTGCCTTTTCTCCGTTCGCCATCAAAGCAGCGTATTCGGGAAAAATGCCGCCCGCGACGGCCCAGAAATACGCGACGATCGCTTTGGTGGCGATTGGCGTCGTTGCCGCAACGGAATGGATAGCCCGGCTGGCCCTGGATTCTTAACGTTTTCCATTCTTGGCATTCCCTCGACAGCCCACGTTTCGAGAACAGTTTGTGGCGAAAATCCGCCAACGGTTCGTCGATTTGGTAACCCGACGCGAGTGCGACTGCTGCTTTTTTGAAATCGGTGTGGCGAGGATTGGCGATTACTTCGTATGACGCAAAGCGAATACTCACTTTGAGCCGGATCCATGGAAGGAAATGTCGCGATGACGACTGCCAACACTCACTTTACCGCCCTTGCTCGTCGTCGATTCCTGCAGGCTGCCGCCTTGGCATCGGTCGGAGCGGTGTCGTTGGTTCAAACCGGATGCTTGGGATTGGCGTCGAACTTGATGCACGCGGTCGGCATGGACATGATTCCGGCCGAGTACGAGGGCTTCGAGGGATCCACGGTGGCCATCATCACGTTGACCGACAGCAGCCAATACTCCAATGACGTCGCGGCTCGCGATTTGACTCGCCGAGTTGGCGAAGTGTTCATGAAGAAAGTCAAGAAGTGCCAACTTGTCCGCGATGACCTGGTCGAACAGTGGCGTGACGAGCACGGCATGGATTCGATTGACTATCAAGCCATCGGAAAAGGCGTAGGGGCCGAGAAGGTCTTGGTGATCGATATGCATGACCTAAGACTTCGCGACGGTGCAACGCTGTACCGCGGTCGCGCCGATGTCTCGCTGAGAGTATTTGATGTAGAAACGGGTAACGTGGCATACTCGAAATCGATGGACGAATACATGTACCCCACCTCGACTGGCCAACACACCAGCGAGACCACCGAAATCCGGTTTCGAAAGCTGTACCTGAGCATGCTGGCAAGCGAAATCGGCCGCTCGTTCCACCCTTATGACTTGAACGAGCGAATCGCGATCGACAGCAAGATCGCTAGCCAATGAACCGAGACCAGTGCCCCTGCAACCAAACGCAACTCAATGCACCGGAGCACCGAAGCACTGGAACATCGGAGCACCCGAGCACCGGGATCAGGATCGGCTGAGCAACTACCGCTTTGGCTTCGTTACCGCGATGCCATCGCATCGATTCCGCTGAGCAAATCGGGGTTCGCTTCCAGCATCGACAGCATGTCGGGCACAGCCGGGCGCACCGCGTTGCCCGGTCCTCGCAGCGATCTTAAAAACGTCAGCACCAATGCCTGGTCGGCTTTTGAGAGCGACCGATACTGTGTCGCCGATTGAGCCGACTCGCCGCCGTGCCAGCGGATGGCCGCATCGAGTGTCTCGGCTCGTCCGTCGTGAAGGTAAGGAGCCGTATCGGCGACGCCCCACAGCGGCGGTGTCCGCCACTCTCGCTGCAAGACGTCCCAGTACAACGTGCCACCTTTGGTCACAGAATCGGGCAATGATCCACGCGGAAACTTGGGTGTCCCAAGCGACTCGAATGGGTAGGGCGATGGCGAACCACCGCCACCGTAGTACCCCGACACCGAAGTGGCCGCAAAAGTACGGCGAGCTTGCTTCGGGTTCGACACTAGCGTGATTGGCGATGGGCTAAACGTTGGCAGGCGCATCGTGGGTGCCGAGGCCCGGCTAGCGCCAAAGCGACCGAAAACGCCCACCGACGAAGGCGACGGCGCCTGCAACCATGCCCCCATGTCATGCAACAACAAGTCGCTATACACGCCTGACGCGGGCATCATATTTTGAATGTGGCAATCGCTGCAGCCGATTTGCGAGAACAGTCTTGCGCCGGCCGTGGCTTCGGGGGATCGATGCGGAACGGGCGGTGGCGGCAACGATTCAACATACCGAACCAAAGACAAAAGCTGGTTGCTGGTCAGGTCCAAACCGTGGCTCTGGTAGGTCGGATCGGCGACGTCCTCGGGCTGGTTGGTGCCAGGAACTTGCAGCCCAAGCTCCCCCGCGCACGCGCCCTGAACAAAGCTAGCGAGTGATTGCGTTTGGCCTCGCCAGCCGAACTTTCCGGCACCGAGTCGACCGCTGATGCGGCCATCGGTTCGGCGAAACTGAGCGCGCATGACGCCCTCAAGTTTCGCCTGACTGATCTGGTCAATCAGCGACAACCCGTGCAGCGCCGGCGAATTTCGTTGACTCAAGTAGAAATCAATCCCGTCATAACGCCCGGCAACGACGGGTTGGTTTCCAATGGCTGCGGACGTTCGCGAATGGCGAGAAAACCAAGCGGCGTCAAGTCCGCCCGGCACGTACTTTTCCATTCTCTGACGAATGGAGTTGTAACCTGGTCGCGCGGACTGCTCATGCACGACGACGTCCATCGCCAATTGGCCGTTGGCCGCGATGACGGGCGGAAACAAGTGCTTGAGTTTTGATTCGACTTGCTCGGCCAACTGTTTCCGCTGGTCGCCGTCTAGGCTTCCCGCAAATCCCCTTCCGCCAAGTTGGCCGATGAAGCGATTGCGAGGATCCAGTGTCAACAGCGTCACGTTCCGGTCGACGCCGGACGCACCACCGTTTTGGTGACAGCTTTCGCACGAAACCGCATTGAACATCGGGCCTAGCCCGTCACCTGAACTTACCGATTGCATCGCTGCAAACTGTGGGTCGGGCAAGTTGCCCTGCTGGATCGGAGCAGCGCTTTCATGCGTCCACTCACGCTGGAAAATCTCGCGGCCCTGGTCGATTTGTGAATCGGTCCCAAGCGGTTCGGCCGCACGGGACAGCCCGCCGGAATGCGAAGAGATTGCGGCAATCCCAGCCAACCAAGTGGCTAGGCCGCACGCGGTGGATCGACTTAGGATCTGCCAAAGATTTTGCGAATGTCGCATCGAACGGGTCCTCTGAATGGGTGACGAGAAAGGACTCTGGTGGCTCAGTTATGGCGAGTTTGGTCGCGAAGTGCAAACTTTTTGCCTTGCTATGGGGCCATTGCTGGGCGTATACCCAAGCCAAGTGCCCCAAACGCCACCTCCGATTCACCCCAGTCTGCGCAGTCGCCCATGTCACGCTTCTTCTTTGGAATGATTGTTGGTGCGTCGCTGCTGTACGTCGCGATGCACTTTCACGTTGTGCGTGGCAAGCAGGGTGTCTTTTTGGTTTCGAAGATCAGCAACAATCTGTCAGACGTCTACGTCGACACTCGCGAGTTTTCGCTTTCGGATTGGCAGCAACACAAGCCGTTGGCCGCGGCAATCATGAAAAGCAACCAGACCCAGTTGCTTGAAGACTCGTCGCTGACCGGTTTTCGTTCGTCCGTTTCCGGACTGGTCGACGGTCTGTTTGGCGATCGCTGAAGCCATGCATGCGAAGCCCTCCTTAGCGGTGCGCCTTGCGCGATTGGAATCTTCGTTGCAATGCGTCCATTTTCCAAACGCATCTAGATCCTTGCGGCGGTGGTCGATTCTGTACTTAGACCGCGATCTCGCCTCCTCTTAAATCCCCCCATGATCGCGTCGTCCCCATGGCAATTGAAGGACTTGATGAATCATGTCGATGTATCGCAATCGTTATTTTTTGGCTGGCATTTTGTTGATCCTGCTAGGGATCCAATTTCGCATGGTTGATTCGTTCCTGTTGAACGAGTCGACAACGCGAGCGCTTGCCCGTGTCACCAAGAGCACGCCCGTGGCCGACAATTCGTCGATGTCATCGTTCTTGATGCAAGTGCATCCCAAACCGATGAAGCGCGTGACGCCGCCGCGATGGCTTGGGCTTGCGATGATCGCTGTGGGTGTCGTCTGCAGCTCTCACGCACTCGCCATTCCACGAAGCCATTCGTGATCTTCAGGCTCGGCAAAGTCCGAGCCAGTGCAGTCGCCGCGAAGGAACGCGTTCAGGCGAACAGGGTCTGCCGGGATCAACCGGCAGGCACCCATCGTTTACGTGTCCCATCCTTCGAAATGCGTTCAATCCTTTATGTTTCTGTTACCTGTGATTCTGTGGTGGGCAAAAGAACCAATGCGATTTGCAACCGGCCGAACTCGTTGCGCGGTATGCAGCGCTATCATGTTTGCAGTCGCCGTCACGTCTTCGCATTGGGCGACCAATGCATGTGCAGCCGATGACCGAATCGGTCGCAGCGACGAAACCGATCGGCGCAGCCAAACGCCCGCCAGAGCCAACGATCCGGTAGTGCTGCTGCGCGAAGGAACGATCGTGCCACCCACCAAGGGCAAAGTCGTGATGCTCGGCCGCCGCTGGGTCTTCATCATCGATTCACCACAATCGGAAAATGAAGATGATGGCTTGGCAAACACAGGACGCCATCGATCGTCGCTTACATTGCATTCACAGTCGACAAGAACGCAAACACGTTCGACATTGAAAGTGGCTCGGACAATCGAAACCAGGCCCCGCCGAATGATGAGCGAAGTGTCGTTTGCCCCACTGCGAGAACCCACAGAATCGGTGGCTTCTGCCGAGCCTAGCTCGATGCTGGTTTCGCGACTCGGCACTCGTTCACCAACCCAGTTCACGCTATCCGAAAACCTCAGCTTGCAGCGGATCGTTGAGTCACTTCGTGACGATTCTTCCGATGATCAGTGGGTTCTGTCTGGAGAAATCAGCGAATTTCTCGGCGAAAACCGGCTGACCATTCGAACGGCCCAGCGTTCAAACGGCGACTGAGACGGACGGAGCCGCCAGCGTCCGCCCTTAACACAAAGATCGCCCCCCTTAAAACCAACAACGTGATTGTTGACGCGGGCGAGCGGTCGCCAGCCCCCAAGAAAGTGTTGTTTGCAGAGATTGCATTGCAACGCTAGGATGGCATCAGACCATCAATGAACCGATTTAATCCAGACAAAGAAGGTTGCATGAGCGACAACGAAATGATTCGTGTAAGCTTGCAAGGCACAGAAACGACAGTTTCATTCTCACCCGATCATATCAATCGTACTGAGACCGCGAGAAAGATATCTTGGGACCTATGTGAGTTGATCGAAGACACGCAGTGCGGCGCGAAACCGCTCGATCACATCGTGTTGGACTTCCGCGGAATCGACCGCATCGGGTCGGCCGGACTCAACGGCCTGATCGGAATCAAAAGCAAAGCAAGAAGCCATGGTGTGCGCGTCGTTCTAAGTAACGTGCAAGAGTCCGTTCGCGACGTGTTCGCGTTGACTCGGCTCGAGCGAATGTTCGAGTTTCGTAACGTTGACGGGCACGGCGTCACGTTCGGCTGAATTTTCGCGTCAGCTTAATTTTCGAGCCGGGCCGGTTTCCGTCGGCCGCTCGAAGCAACGGATTGGACGGTGGGAAACGGCTCTACATCGACCTGCCCCTCCAAGAATCGTCAGGATTCTTTTGTGGCAGGGGAAACGCCCAAAGTCTTTGCGTCCCTAGCTACTTGCTGGGCGTTACGGTGATTGTGTGAGTGACGGGCGCCATCGCGTCCTTGATCGCTTTTGCCAGCGGAGCCCGTATGGCTTCCGTGCGTGCTGCGGCGGCTTCGATGTCGCGTTTTCCTTCGGCGCCGTGGAAGACCTTCTTGATCTGTTCGGTTTCGTAAGCTTGCTTTGCTGCGACTGCTTGGTCGACTTTCGCAAACGGTTTCGAGAACGGGTTGCTCGGGAAAGCCTTCGGCAGATTGACACCCGCGGCCAAGTCTTTGCTCGAAAACCGCTGCGTCTGCTCGCCCCACTGAACGTCTGCAAAATCGGCATCCAAGCCATTGACGGTCAATGTGAATTGGTTTAGCTGTTCAAAGAATGGGACCAACATCATGCCTGATCGGATCGTATTTTCATCATCCAGCGATCCTTCGGCGACCATGGGATAACGATTGCTGGTGATTTCGATTGTCCCGGGGGCAGTCAATTTTGCGGCATGCCCGTCCGAGGTCGAGACTGAACTGTCGCTCATGTTGATCGTAAATTGGCCGACCTTTCCGTCAACGCCCATGGCACGCAAATACGCATACGC
>JBAUHR010000901.1:0-2731 GCA_049680385.1 Rubripirellula sp.
CCGTAGCGAGCACTCCGCGACAACTCAGTCTTCGGCGAGTCTCGCTACCCGAAGATTGAGCTGAAACGGTCAAGCTGGCTCAGTCAAACTTTGCTTTGTAGAGCACGAAGATGTTCTGAACGTAGAACTTGCCTTCGCCGGCTTTGGTGCCTTCGGCTGGGATGCGAAGCACGTTCTTGGTCGATTCGACTTTTGCGTTCGGGTTGAGCGACCCTTCGCTGGCCGAGAAGTGCAGCGTTTGGGTGAACCAGGAATCGCAGTCGGCGTTCTTGTTGGGGATTAGCTTGCCGATTGCCTTTCCGTTGACGGCGACTTCAACAGGTTCAGCTTTCTCGCCGACCAAACCCTTGACCGAGACAAAGAACATCGCGCTGGCGCCCGAGTCAGTGCCGTCGATGGCGAATTCGACTTCGGTGGCCGACACAGTGCTGCCATCGGCGCCGATTTCTACTTTGCGTGGTTGGTCGCCCAAGATGACGGCGTGGTTGCTGGTAATCATTCTGCTTTTCTTCCGTGGTGATCAAGTTCCGGGGGCTCGGAATTGCCGAGACGCAAGCCGAGACCTGGACAAAATGCCATTCCTCGGCCGGCGTATTCTTTGGTATTCGGCAATGATGATCAAGAGGTGTCTTTGTTCGCACGCGACGGACTTCGCAGGCGCCGGACCACGCGGCATGTCGCGGCATGTCGCCGTGCTAAACCGATGCCGGTTCGGCAGCGGTGGACTGTTCCGGTTTGCAGGTGGCTTCCATCACAGTGAACAGCGACAACGGATTGGGTTTGTAGCGGCTGTCCAATCGCAAAGGCAACTCGCGGACCACGTCGTCAAGATTGATGTCGGTTCGCCATCCCAGTCGTTTGGTGATATTTCCCGCCGAATCGACGACACGCGCGATCAACGGATTGTCGCTGCGGAAATGGTTGATCATCAGAATCCGTCCGCCCGGTTTGCAGACGCGCACGATCTCGGCCATCATCCGTTGCGGCTGGGAAACAACGCTGATTGTGTGGAACGAGGTCACGATGTCGAATGACGAGTCATCGAACGACAGCTCTTCGGCATTCATGGGCATCACGTTGACGTGATCCCACTTGCGGTCTTCGATCAGTTGCTCGGCTTCGGTCAACATTGCCTCCGATAAATCGACGCCGGTCAGCGAGATATTGGTCGGATAGCTTTCCAGCGACATGCCCGTTCCAACACCAACTTCTAGAACGCGAGAATTAGCGGGGAAATTCATCGCCTTGATCGCAGCCGTCATTCGCCGTTTCGCAACGGCCGGCCAAACCGCTTGATAGGCGGGCACGAGGTGGCTGTAGAACGGGCTGCTGTGCGGCTGAGGCGTTTTCTTCTCGCGGGTCGGAACTCGGTGCATCTAAAAAATACCTTCTGCGACATCGATAGATCGGGGTGCCAAAGAATGGGGAACGGAGACCGCAATTCAGTGACGCAGCGGCTGGGCAAGTCCAGCAACCGTTATTCGTCCTCGTGGCCCTAATCTTCGCACTTCCATAAATATCGAATAAGAGGGGGGGGCGCCCATGCCATCGCATGTAGCGCGGCTGATTTCGCACCGTTTATTACAACACAGAGACAAATTCGGCCATTTGGCGAATGCATCGATAGCAAATTGCGGCCCAAATCGCGATCCCGGGGCAGATCGAGGTCTTGATCAAGACTTGCGACTGGCTGGGTCAGTTGGTTTGCGGCGGCGGTGTTTCGTTTCGGTCGCGGTACTTCGCAAGCAACGTCCGGACGGGAGACCCAAAGGCGAAGTAGCAAAACGCGATCGGCAGAGCCAGCCAGTGCAAAACGATCGCACCGATGACCACGAACAGACCCTGGCCAATTTGGTTGGGGGCGCCGCGGCCTCGAAGTATTTGCTGGAAAACGTGCGGGTATTGGAATCGCGAAACCATCAAATAGGCCAGGGCGAGTGCTAGTCCTGGGATCAGGTAGTGCGACAGGACCAGCGTTTTTTCCGCCATCCATTGAATGTTCTCGGCGTAGACGCCTGGTTCGGCGTATCCCGCTAATTCTGGCATTGCGATCGCAAATGCCGCGAGTGTTCCGGCGGCGGCCGGGCTGGGCAGCCCTTCAAAGCCTTCGTGAGTGTCGTCTTCGCCGGTTTCGGTATTGAATCTGGCCAATCGGATCAGTACGCAAAGGGCGAACAGAGTCCCGATCGCCCATGTCAGCTTCAATGGCAAAAAGACTCCATCGTTGTACCGCCACACCAAGACGGCTGGCGCCGCGCCAAAGGTGATCGCATCGCAAAGACTGTCCAATTCCCCGCCAAATCGACTTTCCTGGCCCGTCATTCGGGCCGCCGATCCGTCAAGCGCATCAAAGACCATCCCGCCAAAAATCAGGATCCCAGCGACAAGCAGTTGCTTCTCGTTGCTCCAGGCCAGCGTTTCACTCATCGCAACAGCGATCGCGGCCAAGCCGCACACGCCGTTGCCAAGGGTCAGTGCCGTTGGCAGAACAGCAAGAGTCAGCTTGCGTTTTCGTTTGCGTTTACGTTTCGATCCGTCGCTCGGAATCAGCGATTCGGGGCGGACGCTACTGTCATCAAGTTCGTCATCTTCGTCCGAATCTCGGGATTCGGGTGACAGATGCAGTCCGCGTTTCATTTCGCTCATCGAGGTGGTATGTCACGTAAGGGGTCGTCGATCAGATCGCCATCAGCATAGTCTTCTGGCTAGGCGGTCGACGAGGAATATCGAC
>JBAUHR010000902.1:0-8517 GCA_049680385.1 Rubripirellula sp.
GGCGTCAGCTTCGCCGCAAATGGATCAGCCTCGTGGGTCGGCGGAAACGGTTTTGATGATGACCGTGACGGCGATGTTGATGAACCGGGAGAAGTAGCCGACACAAATGGTCTCGACGACGATCAAGACGGAACGATCGATGAAGCCGATGAAAACGATGTGCTTGGTTTTTTCTTAGGAGGGGCTACTCCAATACGTCCAGCGGTAGCACTTTTCCCAAACACGTTCGATGGCACGTCGACAATTAACAAACAGTTGATAAGTGGTGACTTCGATGAAAACTACGACGTGGCTGACTTCAACAATTGGTTTCTCGCCGGGCGAGTTAGGTTTCGCAATGCCGCAACCAACCAAATGGAAGAACGTATCGTCCCATCATTCCACCGACCTTCTGTCATTAATTACCTTGTGAATTCGTATGACTGGAATGCGACATCACCCACAACACCAACAAACGCACTGCAAAAGGTGTTGGAAGCGTACCGACGTGCGACCTTCCGGCCACTTCCGTTTAACTCTGGTGGATTCATAAGCAACCCTAGTTTCACGGGTGGAAATACCGATTACGCGATTACGACACCCATGCCATACAAGGCGATTTCAGCAATGCCTGGGTCTCGCGTTGCTGATTTGGTGCGTTTACAGCTAGTCACACAAGCACTAGTTAACGGACCTTGGGATGTCGACAACGATGGCGATGGTGTTGCCGACAGCATCTGGGTGGACCTTGGTTTGCCGCTGATCACTTCTCCCGAAGGCAAGCTTCTGCGACCACTCATCGCGACGATGATCGAGGATACCAGCAACAAACTGAACGTGAATACGCACGGGTTTTATCCACAGACCGATCGTGCTTTGTACTGGAACAACCGCGTGGGAGCGTACGCCGGAACCTATCAGAATTCGGGTCAGTTCTTGTTTCGTGGTGTTGGATTCGGACCTGCCGAAATCACCTTCCCCGTTAACAATCCATTTACCGGAATTTCTGGCGCGGACCTGACAGGAAGCGTCATTCACTCCAATGAGTTGCTGGGTCTGATACGCGAACGATATCGCTGGGGAGATCGACCGGAACCTGCATTTCCTGTTCCTGGCGATAGCACCAGTGATTCCGTTGATCGGCTTCTAACGACCCGTCCGGGCACTTGCGATAGCATGGAGCGTGGGCTGTATCTCAACAGCGGTTCGGTAGTCGGCAATGGAAATGGTCAGTCTCTTGACCCATTTGGCTACGGTGGAATGGCGATTGACCGTTATGGTCATACGATCGCGACCAATGCTGGCCAAGTCGTGCAGCCACTCAATACAAGCGTCAATCCCATTCAGCCACGAATCGACGAAGCGATCAATGATCCTTATGAATTTGACCCGGCTGGCAGGTTCAATGGTGACAGTGCTTACGCGTTGGCCGAGCTTGAAGGAATACTGCGATCAAACAACTGGGACGTTGACACGATTCCCCAGAGATTGCGAACACTCTTGCAACAATCTCTTCGAGACAATCCTAGCCTTGGTCATCAACTCACAGCCTTAAGTAGTAGCACAGATATTCCATCAGCCATCCCACTTGCGTCTGGTCGCGGTGGCTCCAGTTTAGATCAAAACGGTTTCAGACGAGAAAAACCTGGGGTTCCACGCGATCTCGCCAGTGTCATTGCTCAGCGTCTTAACATTGGCTTGACGTTCCCAGGTGCTAACGTGGTATTAGCTAACACGCGATACAAGCAACTAATTGCACCTGAGTTGCGACTAGGACGCAAGATTGATCTCAATCGCGCCATCGGAAACGGAATTGACGACAACGCGAATGGCGTAATTGACGAGCCGGCCGAATTCGGCAATTTCATTGATGACCCTGGCAGCAATCAGAATGGCTGGGTTGATGAGATCAGCGAATTCCGTGCACTGATTAGCCGAGGGCACAACGGAATCGATGACGATGGTGATAGTGTCGTCGATGAAGCCGACGAGCGTCCCCTAGGGATCAACTACAGTGCGTTTCCGTTCGCTTCGACTCTGGACAGAACGAGCAATCTGTTCGGGCAAGCGCCGGCAGAATACGCTTTTGGCTCGACGGAAAACGATGTCAGTGGGTCCGGACGTGAATTGCTGGCACGTCACCTGTATGTTTTGATGATGGCGCTCAAGGCACAGGGCTATAACCTGCCGCTCTTGCAAAACGCAGGGAATGCAACGGAAGTCAACAACCAGGCGGACTATGACGCCTACCGATTGGCTCAGTGGGCGGTGAATGTCGTGGATTTCCGCGATCCGGATTCCATCATGACCCGTTTTGTTTACGACCCGAATCCTCTCAACGGCTGGGATCTATTCCAAGCTGACGGAGCGACCCTGCTGCCAACCAGTCGAGTGGTGTGGGGATGCGAAAACCCAGAGCTAACATTTTCCGAAGCCACTGCATTTCATGACGTCCGCGTGAAAGACACCACGCTGGAACAGTTAAATGAGGGGGGCAAAATGAAGGGCGACCCCAACAATCCTGATCCGTTAACGGACGAAACGGACGGGATTCCTGACACGGATCAGATTCGTATTCCTCAAGGATCGTTGTTCTTAGAACTGTATTGCAATCGTCAGTCGCCGATCTATCCAGCATCAGCGACGTCGGCCCAAGAGTCGGCCGCACGCACGGCACTACAAGGTGTCCCACGTGAGCTGTACAACGTGGTTGACACGGATACGGACGGCGACGTGGACACCGCTTTTCTTGATCTGGCGCGGACCGCTCCGATTGCCAATGGCCAACAAGTGGGTGCACCGGTATGGCGAATTGCGATCAGCAGTCCACACTACCCAAACTCGCCGCTTGCGGATGTGAATCCGGACACGCTTCGACAATCACACCCTAACAGCTATTCCTTTCAACCAGAACAACCGTTTCTCGTACCACCTCAATCGGCCCCACCGGCCAACAATTTGACGTACGATCGATTCGTTGTTTTCCAAAACTATCAGAACGTGACCGAGTTAAATAATGCCGGATTAGCGATGTCCGATCCAGTTGGAACGGTAATACCAGGCTCTCGTCTCTTCTTTGTCCCCAACCTGGCCAACAATCTCCAAGCGTTTGTCCCCAACCCCAACCTGGCCAACAATCTCCAAGCGGCCGTTCGTACGGGCGAGTACGTCGTCTTGGCTCCGCGCGAAGTCACACATTTGGGCTCAGAGCGTTACAGCGATGCCGATGGCGACCCGTCTGGCCCCGATACTGATCCAACATCACTCGCATTACCAGTCAAGCCAAGCGCACAGCGTTTGGAGATCGAAACGGATAACAATGGCGACATCACAGGACGTGGAATCGTCTCGCATGATCTTACCGACGCGGACGTCAGCCCAAATCCCACAACGGTTGTCGCGCCATCCCGGACATTGATGGTAAAAACGTTCACACCTGGTTGGGCAGCAGGAGCTTTCGACAACGACATGGTAGGACTGAACGTTTCCGAACCATTACCGCTTGGCGGCAATTATTACCGTGAACCAACCTCGCGTTTAGCGTCGATGAACGCGGACTTTCCACTCCGGGACGCTTACGTTGACTATGACGACACCGCCAACACCGCGGCGCATGATCAACCGGAGGATATCCGATTGGTGAACTCACCCGTTGCTCAATTGACGGCAGTGCGTCGTGGTGGCGGTGCGTCCGAGCCATTCTTGGGAACACAACAAGAGTTTTGCTCGGCGTTCTTACAACGACTTGCAGACCCAACACGTCCGTTTGACCCAACGTTCAACCCTTACATCACCGTCGACTGGACCACGATCGACTTGACGGTATTCAGTGGTGAGGAATCACCGCGCGCTCTCGATCGAGCTGGATTTGCCAACGACAACTACGCGACTCGCACCCGAGAACGCGATGGACAAGACGCCAACGGCACAGCTAGCAATGCACTGTTTACTTACAGCACACAAGACACCAACGTCACCGCTGCCATCGTTCCTGCGAATGCCCCAAATTACTTTCAATTCGTGGCGCCTGCGGCAAATGCGAACTTCACCAGCACGCTGGGTTACCTCAACGTCAATTCCTATGGCACGACGCTCGGTTTAGCTGCAAGCTCAGCGGCAATCCCCGTAACAATGGGACTTGATCGAGGCCAACCACAAACTCCGTTTTCGACTCACGATTGGCTCAATCGGCCATTCGCCTCTCACTACGAATTGATGCTGGTGCCAGCCTCGTCTGCATCGCGATTCTTCGATGAATTCACGGTTTCTGGTGCGGCAACGGCTTACTTCGCTCCGTCAGGGACAACCTTCGACGACAATCTCGTCGATGACTACCATGGGCACCACCGACACTTGTTGAACCTATTCCAGGGCAGCATCACTGAAACGGACACGGCCCAGTTCCCGAGAATCTTCGACTACGTGACAACGATGCCACGCTTTCGAGGCGAAGTGGAACTGGTCAATCCGAGTCGTTTAACATTCGCCCCCAACACCACTTGGCCGCGATTGGATGTTGCCCGAGGTGCACTGGTGGATTTGCAGCAAGCGCCGTTTAGCGTCACGTACGACAACGGACGTCAGGGCCAAATCAACTTGAATACGGTGTCACAGTTTCCCGTTTGGCAAGGTTTGATGCAGGGCCTCATGACCAATACCGAGTTTGGTCAAAACGAATTGACTGCCAATACCGGAACGCCGACGCAAGCAGCGTTCGGGAAATTCACTGCCTCACGACGTGGTTACAACCCGTCGCCACAACGGTCATTGGTTGTCGGCAACGCGCCTAATTCCAACGGTCCGGCGCCTTACAGCTTTGGTACTGACTATCTAAACGGTGACTTCCCAACACAATTCGCCCGGCCTCTACGTGACGTGGTTGACGCCGACATCGCTCCCGTTTTCCGAGACCACAGCAACGGAAACAACAATCTGAGACGCTCTGGCGTCCACGGATCGTTATTGCGACCAGATTCGGATCTTAATTCGGCTGATCAGACCAATCCTTTTTTCATACGTCCAGGCGTTGGCGCGACACACGAAAGTCGCGATCGCAATGCGTTCATGAAATACCAAACGCTCATGCGGATGCCCAACTTGGTATCCAAGCAGTCCAACGTATTCGTCATGCGGATGACAATGGGCTTCTTTGAAGTCGATGCAGCGACGCTAAGCCTAGGTAGGGAATACAAAGAAGACATTGCTCAGAACAAGCGTCATCAAATGCTCTATATCATCGATCGGTCGAAACCGGTTGCTTTCATCCCGGGCGAAAACACCAACGTGCGTGACACGATCATCTACGAACGGGCGGTCGAATAATGGAAACAGCATACCGAACCAGCGGTTTGTTCTATCGCTCAGAGAAATTCATGTCCAAAAAGATGAACGCAAAAACCACACGTCAACTACGCGACGCTTTCACGCTCACCGAGATGATGATTGCGATGGCCATCACGTTGATCCTGATGGCTGCGCTGGGCAAGACGTTTGCTTTGATGGGTGAATCCATTCGCGAAGGACGTGTTAAAGTCGACCTGACTAGCCAACTACGTGACATCACGCTGCGGCTCAACAGCGACTTGGAACGTTGTACGGTTCCCATCACACCTGTCGTTGATGAAGACCGTGGCGATGGATATTTCGTCTATTACGAAGGACCGCTGACTGACGTCACCGGCCTGCTGATGGGAAATTCGCCAAGTTCCACGAATGAGAATTCGTATCAAGATTCCAAGTTCGGTGACCTGGACGATTACCTCGCATTCACTTCGGTCGCAGAAGCTGGCAATTGGTACAGGGGCAAAGTACCGCGATTTGTTCTGGACATGAAGTCGGTTGACTTGCTGGGTGCAAACCAAAACGCGGGATCTGGTGACGACATTGTGTACGACCCTGCTGATTTCCCCGGCAACCCGTTCGACCCGATTGTGATTTCGTCGAAGTATGCAGAGATCGCATACTTCGCAAGCCCTGAATACATCCTTGGACCTGATGCCGATGATTCTTCGAAGCAAATCTTCACTTACAATACAGACCCTTTTGGAAATCCTCAATACATTGATGATGATACTAACGGGCTACCAGATCGTATTCGAATGCATCGTCGTGTCTTGTTGATACGGCCCGACTTGGCACTTACGTCCCCAACGAACGCCGTCGGACCACAAGGGACACTTGGAACCTACACCCACACGTTTGGCTCCGAAACAATCACTTATATGTCACCTGACAACTGGGCGGTTGATAATGGCTCTTCAATTCCTGCAATTAAGACGCCAACAGTCCACGGAATCTCGCGCCCTCAAACTAATCTGGCTTGGCTCATTGGAATGGCGCCAATTCACCAACAGTGTGACTTGTCCGTTCGACGCAGAATCGGCGGGATTGACACAAATGGGCTTCTTAACATGACAGGCGAGCCGACTGGCTTCGTGGCGCCAAATTCGCTGGCGGATCTTAGCAAGCCAGAAAATCGATTCGCCCATGTGCGGATACCGGGGACACTCATCCAAGCGGCACACAATGCCACAAATCCATTTACAAGCATGCCTGTGTTGGCAATGGGAGCTTTGCCAACCATTCTCGATCCAACGGCAAACTCCGCCGTTCCGTCGTCAGGGAATGTGATCACCCCAACCACACTCAATGGATTTCTACGGCCTGAGTTTGTTCTTGGCATGGACCACACCCACACGGAAGTCTTCGGAGACGGCTGGGGAATGGAACGGTTGAGCGAAGACGTCATTGCAACCAACGTATTAGGTTTCGACGTTAAAGGTTTTGACTCCGAAGCACCATCTTTTATTTCCTACGGCAATGATCAAGGACCAGGTATAGCTAGCGTCGATGATGATCAAAACGGGACAACTGATGACACAATTGAAGCTGGCTGGCTTGGTAGCGACGACACCGTTGTTGGCCCCAACGACGCCGCGATGCGAGAGGTAATTCTGCGTGACATAGCATTTCCAGCAGAAGTAATCCCGTCGCATGACGGTGATTTCGTCGACTTATTTTATCCCTTTTTGGCGGGTGGAACCATTCGAGGTCCAGCGGCGGTGCAACTCAATGAGCATTCATCGGCTGCGAGTCCTCTTGCGATTCCGATCGCTAACTTTCGGCTCGCGTTTGGCTTCGACTCTGAATTGTCAGGGCTACTCACCGGTGCTGTAGTAGAACCAGGACCGCTCTACACCGATGCGATGCTGAAATCCGGGAAAGTCATCACTGGCAGCACTCACGCTGTCCTGATGGTTCAACCTTCGTACGATACGTTCTCGGACCACTACGAACGGGACGGGTACTTACAAACCTTCCCGGACAACAACGGAAGTGGCCTGCGAGGAACGGTTTGGTATACCAACAACGCAACCACTGGCACGCCACCCGCAGGCTACAACGTGGATATCGCTGTAAACGGCCTGGATGACGGTGGTGCGTTTGGTGCCGACGATGAACTGGAGAAAGAAACAAACGCTCCGTTTACGACACCACTGACTGCCGTGAAAGTGATCCTTCGACTTGAAAACACGACGACGCGTCAGATTGAACAAATGTCTTCTGTCACGCAATTCGATCGGTAGCAGCGGCCGACTATTCCATCAATTCCTAGATATCATTGATGCCAAAAATCGGTTTACTCGCCATAGCGGTTTTCATTTTTTTCGTCGCAGTTGCTCGACTGTCGATTACTTCGATTCATTCACTTGATGCCTTTTCCATCCAAGCTGATCCCCCCATCAGCTGGCGCCCCGATGACATTCGCCAAATCGAAAAGCAGACTTTTGATCCTAACGCCTTGGTGTTGATCACTCCTGGTCCCGATCGCTTGCCAGGACAGGCTGGCAAGGATGATGACTTGAATGGCGTGGTCGATAACGTTGGCGAAATGGGGGCCGTGGGGAGTGATGACCTGTGCTTGGCACCTTGGAATGATGGCTACGACGACGCGGCCGAACAGCCGGACTCGATCACGATCGGTCGCGGTGCGTACGTGCCTGCTGGCTCGGTGACTCCTGCCGAAGTGCGTGAGTGGGAAAACGGTGATCGACCCGATGGTGTCCGTTACTTGATCATGACCCGAACAGGTAACAAGCCTCGATCACGGTTGCTGATGGATCGGCAGCGTTGAGATCGCTTGCGATATGATCGGTGGCTATTGGCAGTCGTGTTGTCCCGACAGGTCCTGGCGGGATGCAGACTGTATTGTCCGTGTTGAAAGACGTTGGCTACGCCAACGTCCGACCCGCCAGGGCCTATCGAAACTACGTTAATGGATTCGCTGGGGCTCCTGCTGTCCATCTTTTTGCCAACCCTCTTTTTGTCGTAGCCGTTCAAACAATTGGGGGACTTGTTAGGCAACGGCTTTTGGGGTTTGTCTGGCTCGGCACCGATTCGTTTTTGGTAGAAGATCTTTTGCGGGTAGAAGAGGATGGAAGGCAGGTTTCATTTTCTACCCGACGAAATCTTCTACCCATTCTGACGACAATGAAACCCGTTCAGACAGTTCACCGGAGTGAAAGGCGACTTGGTTAC
>JBAUHR010000903.1:0-1967 GCA_049680385.1 Rubripirellula sp.
TATTTCAAAACGCCTGAAATCGATCGATTAGCAGCCGAGGGAATGCGGCTGACCGATTTCCATTCGTCTGGCACGGTTTGCTCGCCGACGAGAACCGGACTATTGACCGGGCGTTATCAACAACGCGCCGGGATTGAAGCTGTGATCGTCGCGGATCCCAATCATCCTGAACACCTCAAGGGATTGCAGAAGTCGGAAATTACCTTTGCCGAATGTCTGCATTCGGTGGGTTACGCCACCGCGATTATTGGCAAGTGGCACCAGGGCTACGTGAGCAATTCAGAAGACTATCATCCCCAGAATCATGGGTTCGATACTTTTGTCGGCTATCACAGTGGCAACATCGATTTCTATAGCCACCTAAGCCAATCGAATGAACACGATTGGTGGCACGGACGCGAAGAGACCAAGGAAGAAGGCTACGTCACCGATCTGATCAATCGGCACGCGTTGAAATTTATCGAAAAAAACAAAGAGCATCCATTTTGTCTCTACATTCCGCATCTGGCGATCCATAACCCCGTGCAAGTCCGAGGCGACTCCGTTCGGAGATCAGAAGAAGATGGTTGGAAACGTTGGAAGCCGGCAGATGAAAACGAGCGCATCGAAAAATATTGCGGCATGACCTTGCCGATCGATGAGGGTGTGGGCCAGATTCGCGACAAGCTGATCAGCCTCGGAATCGATCACAAAACACTGGTGTTGTTCTTCTCCGACAACGGTGCGGCCAACGACTTTCCCAGCGGCAGCCCAAAGCTGCGCGGCAACAAAGGCAGTGTCTACGAAGGTGGGCATAAGGTCCCGTTCATCGCATGGTGGCCAGGCAAGATTGAAGCTGGCAGCGAGAGTGACGTTCCTAGCATTACGCTGGATATCATGCCCACGTTGCTGTCACTTGCTGGGGTAATGCCTCCATCGGAGCGACCGTTGGATGGCTTGGATCTTTCGCCGGTGCTTTTGGAGCAGCAACCGATTCCCGAACGTCCGTTGTACTGGGCCTCGCTTGGCAACGGCGGCGATCGTGCCGAAGCGATGCGCGACGGACCATGGAAGCTGGTCGTTCAACATCCGAAAGCTCCGAGAGGGAGCTTTGAGAATGCGCAAGTCGAACTCTACCGACTCGACCAAGATCCATCGGAGAAGACCGATTTGGCCAGCAATGAACCCGATCGCGCCGCGGCCATGCTGAAGCGTCTCAAGACCTGGTACGCCGACACACAAAAGAACGCCACACCGCAACTCGGTGGCTGGCTTGAAGTCGCAGATCAAGACCGGAGGAAGAATTGAAGATGACGATGAACCGGATGCCTATAGAGTTAACCATGTTCTTGGTCGCGGCGCTCTCGTGCTTGTTCATGTCACCAGCGAAGGCGGACGAATCGGTTGCGGAAAAGATCTCTACGGAAGACCTCGCGTTCTTCGAGAAAGAAGTGCGGCCGCGATTGGTCAAACGCTGCTTTGAGTGCCACGGCGGATCGGAAGCGGAAGGCGGGCTCTCGTTGGCTTCGGCTGAGGGCTGGAAGCATGGCGGCGATAGCGGGCCAGCGATTGTGCCCGGCAAGCCGAGTGAAAGCTTTCTGATTGAAGCGATCAACTATGAGTCTTGGGAAATGCCACCTGCTGATCGCGGAGGCAAGTTGCCAGATGAAGAGATCGCGATCCTTACCAAGTGGGTCGAGATGGGAGCGCCTGATCCGCGCACCGGCAGTGAAGTCTTGGGAGGCATGACGCTGGATGAAGCGAAGAACTGGTGGGCGTTCCAGCCGTTGACAGATGTTGCGCCTGCCGAGTTCCGCGAAGACGTCCGGCGCATCGACGACTTACTGCTGAAAGAAATCGAAAGCCGCGGGCTGGAGTTGGCCCCAGCGGCCGATCGGCGGACTTTGCTTCGGCGTTTGACGTATGACTTGACCGGCTTGCCACCAACAAACGAAGAGGTCGAGGCGTTCGTGGCGGATCAGTCTCCC
>JBAUHR010000904.1:0-2248 GCA_049680385.1 Rubripirellula sp.
ATATCGCCGAAGCGATTGGTGGTGATTCTGTTCAGATCATCAAAGGAGACAACGTTTTCCGGACGCTGGGTAACATCAGCCGATTGCGATTTCAAAATATTGGCGTGCGGAAATTTGGCCGGCGAAATTTGCGATATGCCAAGTACAACGGTGGAGACGTCAAGGAAGCCCTTTCGCTTGCACAAACATCTGGCTCTTTGAAATCCGACCTTTCAGGCACCGGATACGAAAACGGCTGTCCCGTCACCATCGGCTGTTCAATCAAAGGGCGGGTGGGGTCGATGGCCAAGGGGAGCGTGCGAGGATTGTTGGATTGGTGTGACGTCATCGGCGCAAAGATCGCGGACGAAACCATCGACACAACCAAGATCATCGAAAACGTTCTGATCCCGGACGAGGTTGACAAGTTCCCTACTGCCTACGTCTTGAGCATCGATTGGCCAATCGAGCTGATCAAGCAATCGGAGGAGAAAGTGATTCTGAAGTGGGGCGGCAATGAAGTTCCAATCACACTGTTTGAATTGGGGATCGATGTTATTGCTGCTACCGGCAACACTCTGACGTTCTCTGTTTCGAGCGACGATTTCAATTGTCCGCTTCAATTGACGCTTGGCGGTACTCGCGGATTCGAGGTCAAGCAACTTTCAGGACCAACCGTATTCATCAAAGCCGGACGCGTGGAAACTAGCCTTGCGGAGTACTTTTCCGACTGTCCACCGCTCATCCGATTCGCAGATATGTCAGAATTGGATGGCAATCTGCTGGTTCATCCTCAAGACACCCGCGAGTTGGTACTACCACCTGAGAGATTCGAGCGTTGGGATTGGACTGGCGTCAACATCCAAGCTGAATCAATTTGGAAAGGCAAGACTAAGCGGAAAGATTCAATTCAAGGTCACGTCGCAGAGCACTATGACCATGGCGGTTTTACGCTAGTCTTCGATGACGACGGCAAAGGTGAAGCCGCCGATCTAGTCTGCCTGAAAGAAGAGTCAGATTACATTCGCCTCTCACTCGTTCACTGTAAATTCACAACAAGTGACGAAGCGGGTAAGCGACTGAGCGATGTCGTCGAAGTCTGCTCACAAGCAGTCAGATCAGCCAAGTGGCAATGGCGATTCCGAGAACTCTGCCGACATCTGCTATCACGCGAGAAGCGACTTAGGAAGCCACACCGCCCGACGCGTTTCATCAAAGGTGACGCCAAATAGTTGAACCGGTTCTTGCAAATGAGCCGGTTCAAAGACCTGAAAGTGGAGGTCGTGATTGCACAGCCAGGGATTTCGCTATCGAACTGTGGGGCAGAACAACTGACCGTGCTGGCAGCAGCGGACAGTTTCCTACTCGAGACAGTCGGAGTTGAACTGGGTATTGTCTGCAACCACTAGCCGCGAGCTAGTATTTTTGTGCAAAGATTGCCTGGGGACAACAGAAGAAAGTTTGGTTCCAGCAAAGAAGAAAACGTTCCAGGACTCAAAAACAGGCAATCATTTGCGCATCCGTCTAAGGCACCGGGCGCCAACGAAACTGGTTAACTTCCTCACGTCGACGTGGGTTTCGCCAGCTCGCCAACCTGCTCCGGCGGCCGACACCGGAGTCGGCTTGGGCTTTTCCGGACACCGACGCGAGTTTTGCAAAGTCCAATCGCACAGCGGTTGCATCGGCCGAAGCGGATTCAAAGCTGATGGAGCTCGCACGGGTACCCCAGCGCCTCTGAGACCGAAGGGAGTTCAGCGGAATCGACCCGCCCGCGTGCCGCAGTCGGTCAAGGGTTCACTACTTGCCCTCTCATGACATCGGCATTTTCGCGGAGGACTTTCGCTGTGGCCAGTTGTGCACGAGTCGGCGCAACGCGGATATTTTTGAACCCGGCGGAATCTCCGGCGTTACCGTGCTGAACGTCACTGTGCAGAACGACGCGGGACAGGTTGGCGGCGCTGCTGCCCTTCGTGTTCGACAGCGTCCAGTTTTCTGGTTCGGCGGGGATCTCACCGGGCGGACTGAGTTTTACGTATAATTCGTCCGGTTTTTCGCGGTGGCTGTGAAGGCGAATCAGAAGTGAATGACGAGTGCCCGGCTCCAGCTTCGGACCGGTCGCCGTCTCATTGTAGAGCTGCGCTGTAAGGCGGCCTTGATCGTCGATTCCAACAACAACTCGCAGGGCGCCGCTGGCCGTACCCAACGAAAACGAGGACCGTTTACCAAGCTCAGGAATCACCAGATCTGCAGCGGCAAACAACGTCTTCCC
>JBAUHR010000905.1:0-3163 GCA_049680385.1 Rubripirellula sp.
AGACCGGGGTGCCACCTTCGGTCGTGTCGCCGCTCGGTGCTAACAAACGGATTGAACCGGTGAGCGTGCCACGTGGTAGGATAACGGATATCCTGGGACGACCCACCGGTTAATCCGACGTTATCCGACTGAAACCGCAGGCCGTAAACTGATGCCAGCATGAGCCTCACCACATACCGTGACGATCTTGACTTCACCATCGACGACGTGCTTCCTATCTATCGAGCATGCGATTGGTCCTCCGCTACGAAGCCTGACGCATTGCTCGCGGCACTTAGAGCTTCGCATAGCGTCATCTCTGCTTACGTCGGCCACCGGATGGTTGGGATAGGTAACGCGATCTCTGATGGGCATCTCGTCGTTTACTACCCCCACCTTCTCGTCCACCCCGATTTCACTCGCACTGGCATTGGGACTGGCATCCTCACTCGGCTCACTGACCGATACAATGGGTTCCACCAACAAATGCTGACTGCCGACGCCGATGCGGTTCCGTTTTACGAACGTTGCGGATTCTCGCGTGCTGGGCGAACGGTTTCGATGTGGGTGTACGATGGCAACGATCACTAGCGGCGGATAACCATCGCATGCACCGGAGCCGGGCTTGCGCGTTTTCACGAATGGAACATCAACTGTCCCGGCCCGGTGATGCGTACCGTTACACGAATCGATAGAGGGCAACGCGGATTCGTTGTGGTTGATCTGACTTTGCTTCCATTGCTCGGACAAAAGATGCGCGGACGATTGGTGCGCGGTCGGCTAGGTTCGAGATTGGTGGAATGACGACTCATGCCGAGATGCGCGGTCGTCGGTACGCGGGGCAGCTCATGCTCGAGATTGGTGCGCGGTCGCAACTCCGCAGTCAGTGCCCGAGGCGTTTCCTTGATCTCGCATCGATCCTTCGTGCAATCATCCACAGCCAACGTTCCAAATGGCAAGTGCTCGGTCAAACTTGCTCGGTCTGGCTTCGGTAGGCTACAATCATGAGGCACGTTGATCGAACTGGCCGACCCGTCACCGAATCAACAGTACTCGTCGTGTAACCATTCCGTGCACCGGAGTACGGCATGGCGCGTTCACAAATGGAAAATCAACCCGCCGTACCCGGTGACGGCGGCCGTTATCACGCTAAGACATGGTTCCAACTGACGAAGATATTAATGCGTACCAATCGAATCGCCAACTCGTGTCATTTCGTCGTGACCTTGTTGACAACGCTGAACTTCAGGGCTTCATTCTCCGCGTTTCGGAATCACTGATCCTGCTGCAACACGTCCGAGACTTTACTCTGGATGGATACCTGTTACTCGACCGAAGCCACATTACTAACGCGCGATGTCACCCGACAAATCGCTTTCAACGCCAACTGCTGGAATCAAGCGGGACTATCGCTGACGTTGACTTTGAATGTACTGCTTCGGTCGAATCATGGATGGACTACTTAACGTCGCTTGCTGATGATACACTTGTGATAATCGAACAGGAGCTCTCCGAACCGCCTTTCGTTCACTACGGAACTTTCATCGACAAGGATGATGATGACTTCGTGCGGATTCACGAGTTTTCTGGCGCCGCCAATTGGGACGACGAATTGACTCTAATCCCACTGGAAGAAATCACATGCGTTCAAACTGACACGAACTACCTGCGACCGTATGAGCGGTACTTCAAACTTAATCCGAGACCACAAATCGCGTGATAACAATGGGATGCACGCGAAGTCCGGCTTGCATGCGGGTTTTTCTGCTTGCATGATCAACGTCCGGACTCGGTGATCCCTGCCGTTCGTCGCCAGAACCTGAACTGACTCGGTTACTTTTTCAACGCGTCGCGGATTTCGGTCAGCAAAACGATGTCTGCTGGAGTTGGTTTCTCTTCCTCGGCCTTCTTCATCCAACGACTGGCAACCTTCAGTGCCACAAAAATCACGAACGCCAAAATGATGAAATCCAGCGTGTTCTGAATGAAAGTTCCGTAGTTGATTGCCGCTTGTTCCATTTTTCCGTCTGCGTTCTCGATCTGGCCTCCGATTGGAAACTTAAGCCCCGACATATCAGGGACACCAGCGACTGCAGCAATTAGAGGCGTTATGATATTGTCAAGAAACGACTTAACAATTGCCGCCACCGCCCCGCCCATAACAATGCCGACCGCCATGTCGATCAGGTTTCCTTTGAATGCGAATTCCTTGAAATCCTTGATGAAACTCATTACTCATTACCTTTCTGAAAGTGGGAACATGACGTGCCTCGAACGGGTCCGCTAACGTCTTTGACGAACGATCATAGGAGCAAAACGTGCGTTTCGCAAGTACGCTGATCGGCTCACATGATGCGTCAATGCGAACATCCAAAATATTGCCGGATGTGCACATTCAAATTACTATCTCGCGAGGTCGACGAACCATGCGATGCAACGGAGCCGGGCTTGCAAGCTTTCACGAATGGAAAATCAACTCTCCCGGCCCGCTGATCGCACCCGTTACCCGACAAAGGAAATGCTCACATCGAACTCACTCCTCGTTCTCGTCAAGCGGCGCTCCTGATTTCTTGCGCTGTGCTGCTCGCCATCGTGGCCCAGAGCGCATCAACGTACGAGTCGATCGAGCCACGATTCGCAAATGCGACTCAGGGGACGATCGAGTACGGGTGGCCAATGACATGCTTTGTTGGGAACATCGACGTTGAAGCCATGTTTTACTCAACTGGACCTCGCCAGCATTGGGCCGCTACATCCGGTGGCGGAGTTTCACCGCTGGGCCTTATTTGCAACATCGGCGTCGCGTTACTACTTACAACCGCAACGTACCAAGCACTCAGTTGGGCATTTTCATCGTTTCGCGGAAAACTCTCGATAGCGACGCTACTAGGATTGCTTGCGTACCTAGCTTTTCTGTTTGCGTTTGAGGCGGTCGACAATGTACGCTTATTCGATATCAGCCAAATGACTACGGAGCTGCTGATCGAAAGACACATATTCGAGTACACTGAAAAACTTGTTTGGGCCTCACTGTTCGTCACGTGCCTATGGCTCCCCAACACTGTGGGGCGACGCATCTACAATGGCAATCGCGGGTAACCATCACATGCACCGAAGTCGGGCTTGCGAGCTTTTTCAAATGGAACATCGACCGTCCCGACTCGGTGATGTGTAACGTTACGAG
>JBAUHR010000906.1:0-2323 GCA_049680385.1 Rubripirellula sp.
GGTCGATGGCCGGCCCCGGAAGCTTGTCGTGCCAAGTATCCGATGCATTTGCAGTTGGCAAACGAGTTGAAGCCAAGCGAATGCGGGCACGAATTTGTTTGCGTGCTTCCAGCGGCAGGTTGTGCGCTAACTTGGCAACATCCGGTTTGATCGTTTGGTGGTGACAGTCCAAGCAACGGTCGGTTTGGCTGACGTCCTTGTGTCCCGCAGCGCCGGCATTGAACCAATTCATCGGTGAGATCGATGCAGATCGGTGGCAGGCAGCACAGCGCGCCGATGTAATCGTGCTGGACAAAATCTGCGCGTGCGGCGTCGATAGTTCGCCGGGTTTGAATACGTCGGCGGAATTCTGTGGCCACAACGAAACCGCCAGCAAAACCACCGTCGCGGCCAGCAGCCCAATCACGATGCGACGTCGTTTACCCTGCCATGTGCGTTGTGGGTGGCAAGCGTCGGCCAGTGGGCAGCGGCCTGATCGACTGGGGCCGTTGGGGCAAGCGTGATCCTGGTGAGCTTTGCCGCACATCCACGAATTACCGGGCCGATCGTAGACCGGTCGGTCACTACAAGTTGATTCGGGAAGTTTGGCTTCGTCGCTGCGCATGTTGGTGTTGAATGTGAGTTACGGTCGCTCTTTGTTTTAAACGGTTGGATCTGTCACCAAGTAAACCTCAACGCGATCACTCCATGGATCACAGCAGCGACGGTCAAGATGATCGAAAAAGTTGCGTGGACGACCACCCAAGCTCGCAATCGAAATTGCATGGCGTACTGATAATCCAAATCATCACGTCGTCGTACCAACGCCGCAAAACGTCCCGCCGTCGCTCGTGTTTCATCTTCTAAGTAACGGTTCAGTTCTTTCATGTCACCCAATAGTCGCCGACGGCGTGTTCCCGTGGGGATCATGACGTAAGCCAACGACGGCGGCTTAGTGAAGAACGCTTTTAGATATTCGGCGTAGAACTTCTCGAGGATTTTTCCGGCGGCGGTGCCGTTCGTTTCGCTCAGTAGAGCTTCGGCTGTTTCGCCGATTCGCTGCCGAGTCCATTTGGCTTGATCAAACCGATCTTGGCCGCTGCCAACTGCCGTCAAGCGCTTGGGCACGGTCCGGCTGACGTAGACGCCATAAAAGCCACTAAGTGAAACGACCCAAAACAACATTGAAAGTGCGAACTCGAACTTACCGCCGCCGACCACTGCCGGAACGTGCATCAAGAACACGCCCGTCGCAAAAATTCCCGTGTAAAGATGCACCTGCGTCCATGACGACATGCTGCCCAGCGGCAGAACCGGCAAACGTCGCCGCATGCCCAACATGATCAACAAGAACAGTGATGCCAGCACGGTGAAGCCAGTCAAATACGACGAATGCCCGAGGCTCGCATCCTGTAACCACGACAGCGCCCAAACGACGGCCAACGCGCAGGCCGTAACGATCAATGAAATGACGCGTCGATTTCGGAAGGATAGTTTTGCCACTGGATTATGCTCTTCGCTCCAGCCACTCCGAGAGCGGCTTCGATTCGGTCAGATCGATACGGACCAACGCATCGTGAGGACAGGCCGATGCACACGCGGGACCGGTCGGCAAACTGCTGCACATATCGCACTTCGTCGCCTTGTTGATCGGTTTGCCAGACGCCGCATCGCAATAGGCTCGGCCTTTCGAGTCGTAGATTTCCGCCATTCGAATGTTTTCATAAGGGCATGCCGACGCACAGACGCCACAGCCCACGCAGATTGATTCGTGAATGCTAACCACACCGGATTCGGCGTTTCGCGAGATCGCTCCCGTCGGGCAACCGATCATGCAAACCGGGTCAGCACAGTGCATGCAAGCTTGGACAAACTGCAGCCGATCGTAAGTAACGCCTTGGCGAACAAACTTTGGATTGCCGTCATGAGCGCTCGCGCACGCTTTAACACAATCATCACAGCGCGTGCAACGATGCAGATCAATCACCATCGCTTGCTGGCCATTGTTCATTCGATTCTGAACGATGAACTCCAGCATTCCGGTTGAATCAAATTGGATGCCGTCTTTGGTGACTTGATCGTCTTTCGTGTCGCCTTGACCCTTCACGCGGCGACCGGTCCTGCGTCGTTCTTTGCGACGCTCGTCGGAGTTATACATTTCTGCCGCAGCTCGTTCGGGCAATTCGCTGCGTCGCACGTGTGGCAAGATTTCGCTGGCAAACGTTTCGACGGGGATCGAAAGCACATCCAAGAATCCGACCGCGCGAAGCGAACTCTGCAGCGTTTGTGCCGACTCGCTTTCTGGGCGAAGCGCATTGCAAGCGATTTCGTCCAAGCCAAACAC
>JBAUHR010000907.1:0-7091 GCA_049680385.1 Rubripirellula sp.
AATTGAATGGACGTAACGAAACTCGTCAAGAGTTTCAGTGTTAATAGCAACAGTTTCAGATCGTACATCAATCCGTCGCAATTATAGGGCGACTTCCCCTTCTCCTCACCATCATCGCAGTCACCCCCTGCATACTCAGTGCTTAGTTCGCAGTTTGACGATACTGCTTCCCCTTCTGCTTTCGACCGTGGTCAATGCCGACTGGACTCGATTTCGCGGTCCCAATGGCTCCGGAATTGCGAAATCAGGTGCGCCCGCCGAGTTTGGCAAAGACAAGAACTTCAAATGGAAACTTGAACTTCCTGGCCGCGGGGTTTCCAGTCCCATTGTCGTTGGCGACAAAGTTTTTGTGACGTGTTACTCCGGCTATGGCTACGAAGGAGGTCAACTTGAAGACTTGAAGCGGCATATAATCTGCGCCGATCGAAAGTCGGGCGAGCTGCTGTGGAAGAAGACAGTCAACGCCAAGATGCCCGAGGACCCGTGGCAAGGACCGGGAATTCCCACTCACGGTTACGCCAGCAACACGCCCGCCAGCGATGGAACACACGTCTTCGCGTTCTTCGGAAAGTCCGGCGTCTACGCTTACGACCTGGAGGGCAACGAAGTCTGGAATCAAAGTGTTGGTCAAGAACCGAGCTTCAAAGGTTTTGGTTCCGCCGCCAGTCCGATCGTGACCGACGAGCACGTCATTGTGAATGCAGCGGACGAATCGTTGTCAATCGTTTGGCTAGACAAGAAGACTGGCAAAGAGCTGCACCGCGCCAAGGCAGATGGGTTGGGCGAATGCTGGACGACGCCAATTCTGGTCACCAATGATGGTCAAAGTCAAATCGCACTGTCGGTGATCGGCGAAGTCTGGGGGCTCAACAACGCCACTGGCAAATTGAGCTGGTTCGCCAACGGCGTGAACTCGCGAAACGCTCAAGTGAGCTTGATCGTCGACGACGGCATCGTTTACGCAACCGGCGAAGAGAGTTTTGCCATCCGCGTCGATGGAAAAAACGATGTGTCTGAAAAGAACACGCTATGGGAAGGCCAAATGCGTACTCGTTACGCAACACCCGTCCTGGTTGACGGGCACCTGTTCTCCGCAAGTGGCTCGGTGGTCGAGTGCGTTGACGCGAAAACCGGCGAGCGTGTTTTCCAGAATCGTTTGCCTAGTACAAACGCCGGATCGTCAGCAGCCGACAGGCAACCAGAGGGCTCCGGAGATCAGGAACGAGGCGAAAGAGATCAAGGCGACCAGCGCGGCGGCTTCGGACGAGATCGAGGTGGTCGTGATGCGGGCGGTTTTGCCGGAGGGCGAGGCGGCCGAGGTGGCGGCGATGACTTTGCTTCGCCGGTCGTTGCCCAAGACAAAATCTATATCGCCACAAACTCCGGGATGGTGCACGTGATCGAAGCCAAGCCTGAATTCAAGGTCATCGGGTCGGGTGACATGACATTCGATACCAGCGGTTTCGGTGGAACGCCGGCCATCAGCGATGATTGCTTATTCATGCGTTCGAATACTCACCTGTATTGCATCGGCGAATAGTTGGAGTTTTCCGACTGAAGGATTAAATCCGACTAGCTGCGAGCCAATCGCACGAGGAACTTCTCGATTGAGTTCACCGCCTGAGTATTGATCATGGGTTCAAGGTGGCGACGGATGACCATGTCTTTCCGACTCGCAGTTCGTCGACTTGCCAACTGACGTTCTCTCCGGTCTTTAAGTGAATGGAGGTCGTTGGGTAACTCGAATTGCTAGAGTCTCCCGTTACCGTCCAGATCTCCGGTTCACTTGGGTCGATCGTATCGTTCGCCGCATAAACTCTTAGTGAAGAACGAGACTCGTCGTTGCCAACGGACGACTTGAGAACCAATAAGTAGGGCTGGTCTACTCCGACGGGCACTGCAGTCGTGGAAACAACGCTTCCGCTATTTACGAATGGAAATCCATCAGTTGTCACACCGAACGATACAAGCTGATGTAGACGTCGACCGCGTCCAGGTAGATCGGGCTCCAGAGAAATCTGTAGCGATGAACCATCTGTTTTACTTGGTGTAGGTCTTCGTTCGATCACGAGGCTTACGTAGACGCTTTCGCCGGAGAGCAGGTTCAACGGTTGGTCAAAACTGCGACGAATGTCCGACCCTTGTTCCAATAGCATCAACCGTCGCTGTGACCGATTGATACCGAGCACAACGTCGTCGGGGCAGTCGATGATCTCTCCGATTTTGCCACGACCTCGTCCGTTGGGTTGCCATCCGTCGGACCAGCCAAATCCGCTGCGTCCTCGTCGAACGCGACCTGCCAAATTTTCAAATCCATCGTACGCCAGGAGGTTGCCACCAGCACGCTCTTGGATTCGATCCTCAAGCTGGCGTACGAATTGGCGTTGGCCAAACGGGATTCGCTGGGGCTTGGTCGGGTCGCTTCGCAAGTAACGATTGGCCTGGCCGGTTTCGATGCGATCCTCCGGCGCATGATCGCTTGCTTCGGTCGCTGTTGGAATCCAGATGACGCTGCCGTCATAGACGTGGACTTCAGTGAACTCTTCATCAAGCGACACAGCGTACTCGGTGCCTTCGTCAATGATCTGAGATTCCGGAGTCTCAAGCGTGAAGCCGACCGACAACTCGCTGACGTTCACGCACACGTTCCCGGCAAGTAAACGAGCGCCGTCGATGGACGTGACGTCGATTTCGCAAGGGCCTTCGAGCGTGACGTCGGTCCCAGAGTCGAAACGCAATTCAGCAATACCGTTGGCGAGTTCCAGCTTGCCGACTGCAAATCGGCCCGCTGTCGAAACCGGTCGAACACTCCACTGGCATCGTTCCTGCTCCCGAATGACTCCCACCAATCGGGGTGCCGTTGGTGGGTTAACGAGACGTTCGTTGGCTTGGCCTTCGACGAGTTGTTGGGGATCGGCGTTGGAGAAGCGATTCCAAACCTGCACGCCGGCGATCAACAACACGGCCGCTGCCACGGCAACAACAGGATAGAGCCATGGCATGGCGGAGCTTTGACGATCGTTCGTCGTTTTCTCCGGTTGCGTTGCCGTCGTTGCTGGTGCTGGTTCCAAAGCCCAAGTCCGCAGTCCTGCTTCCAAGTCCATTCGCTCGCAGAGTGCTGCCCGTGCGACAGCATCACTCTTGAGCTCTTGCTGCAAAATCGCGTGGTCATCTGGCGTGATATCGCCTGCCACCAATAAGTCGAACAGACGTCGAAGGTCGTCGTCTTTCACGATTCGCCTCCGATCACGGAAACACGCTGCTGGATACAGTCAAGCAACTTCGCCTTTAACCGTGCGAGCTGTTTGTAAAGCGCCGTACGTTGCCGGCCCAAGCCTTCCGCAACCTCCGTGATGGAGTCTGTTCCCATGTAGCAACGGCGAAGAATCTGTTGTTGCCGCTCTGACAACGAAGACATGCAGTGCCTGAGCGCGGCAAGTCGCGACTGAGTCGATTCTTCTTCTTGGGCTGCTTCTTGGGCGAGTAGATGCATGAGTTCGCTATCGAAGTGCAGTTTGCTTCGACGCTGTGCCTTCAGGAAATTGAGCACTTCGTGAAATGCGATGCCACAAGCCCAATGAAAGAAGCTGCCGTCGTGGTCGAACTGTTTCATTTTCTTCCAAAGCACCACGCTGGTCTTCTGAAACACGTCTTCAACGTCGGCAGGATTGATTAATTGCTTTGAGATAAACGCATAAAGACGATGTCGATGTTCCATCAACAATGTGACGAACAATTCCGTCGCATCTTCATCGTTTGTTTCCGATTGTTGGTCAGTGTTGTTCATTGCTTAATGCTCTACTGTCCACTACGACAATCGATGCCAAATAAGGAGTTCCGCTTGTCAGTAGTCGTACAAACGCTAGCGGATTGGATGCAGGAATTTCAAATTTCCTCAACGATTCTGGCCCGAATTTCCGCACTTTTCTGCGGCGACTGCAATTTTCTCAAATCGTGAGACTTTTCGCGGGCAAACGTTCGCTTGTCGGAAGACTACTTGAGCAGGCAGCGTTCGTCAGCAACTGGCTCATCGAATCGACAACAGCAACAATCTTATGACTAGGTTCCGAACATACGCAATCGCCATTTTGCTGATCACACTTCCGGATATTGCCTCGGCCGAAGAAACCTTCGTCACGATCCAAAAGGTCAGCGGCAATCGAATGCTGGTTGTCAAAGATGACGCAGGGGGCGGGGGCGGTCGTGGAAGAGGCATGCGAGGTGGTGCTGGTGGCATGGCAAACGGACAGCCACTTGGTCGGGGGCGACGCGGCGGAATTCAGCGCAGTGCGGCCACGAATACCAATGTGTTGACCGTGACGGTTCCGACAACGGCAAAGATTACTTCGGCAATGCGTGAGCGTCGGACGTTCGAGTTTCGCGTCCTAGGCGAAATCCCCGGGGGACTCCGCAGCTCAATCTTTCAACGGATGGACGAGCCGCTGAAGGCCCGAATCGTCACGAAAGATGACCGCATCACGGAAGTCAATGTGATCAGCGGCGACACGGACATCAATCAAAGCGCGACGTCATCGTCCGGTCAAACCGTTCTCGCCGTGAAGCCCAAACGACCTCCGATGAAGAAGAAATAGAATCGTGACCGTGTTTTTCATCAGAATCATCGCGTGCGTCGTCGCAGTCGCCTTCGCTCGGCAAACTTACGCTCAAAATTTGCCCGACGCTCAGGTGAAATTCTTCGAGTCAAAGATTCGTCCGGTGCTCATGAAACACTGCTACGAGTGTCATTCAGCCGCATCCGGAAAATCAAAAGGCGGACTGAAGGTTGACTCGCGGGAAGCATTGTTGCGCGGCGGTGACACCGGCCCGGGTGTCGTATCGCGTTCACTGGACAAGAGCCTGTTGTACGAAGCAATCACGTACGAGGGAGATTACCAAATGCCGCCCAAAGGCAAGTTGCCCGACGAGGTCATCGCTGACTTTCGCAAATGGATACTGGTTGGCGCTACGGACCCACGTGTCGTCAAGATCAATGAAGATGTGCAAACTGAAATCGACATTGAAAAGGGAAGAGAGTTCTGGGCCTATCGCCCGCCAGTGCATCACGATCCGCCGGAGCACAAGGACTCTGATTGGCCAAGAACTTCAATCGATCAGTTCGTGCTGGCCAAGTTAAACGACAAGGGACTCAAGCCCGTTGATGACGCCTCCGCGCAGGCGTTAGTGCGCCGGCTCACATGTGTTACGAATCGATCCAGACGGAGTTGGCGAACTCGTCGACCATTTGTTGGACCTGCCCCAATTCGGCGAGCGCTGGGGGCGGCACTGGATGGACGTCGCTCGGTTTGCCGAGTCGACCGGCGGGGACCAAAACAACGTCTTTCAACACGCATGGCGATACCGAGACTGGGTGATCGACGCATTCAACAGCGACAAACCTTTTGACCAATTCATTCGCGAGCAGATCGCGGGTGACTTGTTGCCAATCGCTGACGACCAGGAGTGGGCCGACAACCTGATCGCCACCGGGTTTCTAGCTGTTGGCGTGAAGCTGGTTGGTGAAGAAGACCAACAAAAGTACTTCGCCGACCTCGTCGATGAGCAGATCGACACAACAACGCGCGCATTTTTGGGGACGAGCGTCGCTTGCGCCCGATGCCACGATCATAAGTTCGATCCGATTCCGCAAACTGACTACTACGCGATGGCGGGAATTTTTCGGGCGACAGAAACGCATTATGGTTTGCTGAAGGCACAAGCCCGACAAGCGACTACTCTGATCGACCTGACCGGATTGGGGCCTGCGTCGGGACAGCCTGAACTCAACAAACAAGAATATGCCGAACTGGTTCAGGCCCGTGACGATGCGAGCAAGACGCTCGACGACGCGATGAAAAAAATCCGGTCGGGTGAGAATGTCTTTCGAGGACTGCTCAGAAAGTATCGGTCTGATCGCGACGAAACCGAAGCCGCATTGCAGGCGATCCTGACCAACGGACAAGCACGTGTGTTCGCGATGGGCACTCAGGATCGAGAATTCCCGCTGCCCACGCGGTTGTTGGTTCGCGGTGAATTGGACAAGCCGGCTCAGGAAGCGCCACGAGGTTTGCTGCAAGTTCTCAGCCCGCCCGGCAAACATACTCTGACAATGTGGACCAAGGACGCTGCGGTGCGCCGAGAGAAAACAGACGAGGGTCTTGGCTCGCCATCTTATTACTCGGGCAGCGGTCGGCTTGAACTGGCACAATGGATCGCCAGTGAGCGAAATCCATTGACCGCGCGCGTCATGGCGAATCGCATCTGGCACTGGATGTTTGGCCGTGGGTTGGTGCGAACGGTCGACGAGTTTGGTACCAGCGGTGATGCTCCAACTCATCCGGAACTGCTTGACTACCTTGCGAATCAGTTCGTCGAGGAAGATTGGTCGACGAAGAAGTTGATTCGACAGATCGTGCTGTCTCGGACCTGGCAACTTTCCACCCAGCACGACGACGAAAACTTCGATGTCGATCCCGACAATCAGTTTCTCTGGCAAATGAATCGACGAAGATTGGAGGCCGAGGCGGTGCGCGACGCGATGCTGGCTGTCAGCGGAAATCTTGATTCGCAGCGACCTCTTGGCACGTTGCTGCGAGATGTTGGCGAAGGCAACGTCGGACAAAACGTGTTTGAGCCAGTGATTCGAGCGATCGAGTCGAATCATCGCTCGGTCTATTTGCCGCGAGTTCGTGGAGTCTTACCGGAAATGCTCGAACTCTTCGATGCACCTGACGCCAGCCTCGTCACCGGCTCGCGTGAGACGACATCCAGTCCCCTGCAATCGCTCTTTCTGATGAACAATCCGTTCGTGATGCTTCAGGCGAAGGGTCTTGCAAAACGAATTCAACAGTTCCCACCCAGCGAGAGAATCAAACAAGCCTACATAATCGCCTTGGGACGAGATCCGACAAACCATCAACAACAGCTCGCTGTGGAATTCATGAACGAGTTGAGTGAGTCACGATTGACGACCGAAGAGAAACTGGTTGCGTACTGCCAAACGTTGTTTTGTACGACCGAATTCAACACGATTGATTGAGACATTGTCCGTAGTGGATCTTGTTAAAGATCCTCATGCGACCGGATCTTTAACA
>JBAUHR010000908.1:0-3117 GCA_049680385.1 Rubripirellula sp.
GTTCAGCATTGGGGCAGGGAATACCACCAATTTCAATCTGCCGGACGCCAATTCCGCGATCCTAAACCGCGTGACATCGCTCGACATGCCTTCTGTCATTAATGGTGCGTTGAATTCGAACGGGCACGTTCATCTGGTGAACCCCAGCGGCATCATGGTGGGCGCAACGGGTGTGATTAACACGAATGCGTTTGTCGCTTCGACCTTTGATATTGCCAACAGCGATTTTCTGAAGGGCGGTGCGCTGACGTTCTCGGACAGTGGTTCGAACGCGGCGATTGTGAACAACGGCACGATCAACACGGGAGCGGGTGGAGCTCACTTGATTGCCAACGACATTGCGAACAACGGTTCGATCACCAGCGTTGGCGGGAATATCACAATGAGCGGCGGCGGATCAGTGACGCTCAGCAACGGCGTGAATTATGTGCAGCCGACGTTAGAGACTCTGGCCAGCGGGATTAGCCCAACGGCCGGGTTGATTAATAACACGGGAACAATTCGTGCGACGGGCGCGGCGACCTCGGGCGGCGAAGTGTATCTGGTGAATCCCAATGGGAAGATTTTGCATAATGGAACGATCGCGGCGAACGTAGGACAGGCTTCCAGCCTGTCGGGCAGCGGGGACAGGCTGGAAGCCTATCCTACGACGGGCGGGCACGTTCAGCTTGAAGCCGATGACATCACGCTTGCGAAAGGATCATCCATCGACGCTAGCGGAACCCATGGGGGCGGCGAAGTCTTGGTCGGTGGCGATTGGCAAGGCTCTGGCGAAATGAGCCAGGCGACTTCCGTCACGATGGAGAGCGGTGCAAAGATTGATGCTTCGGCCACCGTAAGCGGCAATGGCGGGAAGATCGTTCTCTGGTCCGACATTACCAACGCGGACTCAATCACCAAAGCGTTTGGAACGCTGATCGCTCGAGCAGGCGAGTTGCTGGGTGATGGTGGACAGATTGAAACGTCCGGTGCGACGGTTGAGACCGACGGAATCTCTGTCAACGCCGGAGCGACCAACGGACTCGGCGGTCTGTGGCTAATCGACCCCTATGACTACACGATCGACGCTACGGCTGCGACCAACATCGTCAATACACTGAACACCGGCACCAGCGTGACGGTCACGACGACATCCAACAATGCTTCTTACGGAAGTTCTGGCACAAACACCGATCTCGGTGACATTGTCGTCAACAGTAACATTGTCACCGGAGCGATGTCGGGCGACGCGACACTGACGCTGCAGGCTCATCGCCATATCAATGTCGATGCGAATATCGATGCGACACAAAACGGAAACATAGGCAAACTGAACGTGACGTTGCTGGCCGACTCGGATCACTCCGGCGACGGAATCAGCATCATGACCAGCGATTCGATCAAAACCAACGGCGGGAATTTGACTTTTGGCGACGGCAGCACCGCGACGATTGGTGGATCCAGCGTTCAAGTTGGCGGTGACGTCTACATTAACGGCACGGCTGCTCAGTCGCTGGAAACCGGCGGCGGTACGATCACAGTCAACGGCGAAACGATCCTGGCGAACACGAACGGTGTGACGTTCGATTCCGGCAACGGAAACATTGTCTTTGGTGGAGTCTTAAATTCAGGCAACCAGTACACGGCGGTCACCAGTACGCAGACTTGGTTGGGCGCAGTTGCTCATGCAAAGTCCGGCAACGGTGACCAGTTGGGCGATACCTACCTTGCCACGATCACGTCTCGACTGGAAAACGCGATCGCCGGCATCGCGGTCGATTACGGCCAGTCCTGGTTGGGTGGGCGAAGAGTCACCGGCATCGGGACGGATTCGGCGTGGCGTTGGGTGACGGGGCCGGAGGGATTGCAAGACAGCGGCAAAGGTCTGATCTTTGCAACCGGGAGCAATGGTGCAACTCCTGTCGACGGTGCCTTTACCAACTGGAACACAGGAGAACCGAACAATTCTGGCAATAATGAAACTGTAGTTCAGTTTGTTGGCGCAGCCGGACAATGGAACGATCTTCCTCACAACTCATCAACGCTCACTCAATACGTACGGGAAACGAATCTCGCGCCAACCGGCGTCACGATTAACGGCGGCACTGGCAGCGTGACGATCAACGGCGGAGTCGGCGGCGGCAAAGCACTTGCTTCGTTGGACATCACTTCGTCGGCGACCACCGTTGCAGGCGATTCGCTGATCACGACGGGAGCGCAGAATTACAGCTCGACGCTTGATGTGACCAGCACGATTGGCCTGGACGTTGACGGCACGACGTTGACCACTGTCGGGGCACTCGATTTTGCGGCGACTGGCGATATTGATATCAGTGCTTCGATGGTTGTTCCTGGAGCGATCTCGATCGTCGGCAACGTGGTGGTGATTAGCGGCAATTTGACCAGTTCCGCGACTGGCGATATTTACTTGCAGTCGAATGCTCAGGCCACCACGGCGCTTTCGGTCAGTGGCTCAATCAACAAGACTGGCGGCGACCGTTCAACGTTGAGGCTTCGGTCGGATGGTCGACTGGACGTCGGAGCCATCACGGCTTCGGGCGCAGCAATGGACGTGGTGCTTTGGAGCGACTTCCAAAACGCCAACGCAGGTGGAATCGGTATCGCTGGTACGGTCAACACCAACGGCGGCCATTTTTGGGCCGGAGGCAGTTCAACGGTGCAAGGCAGCGAAACCTGGAATGGCTTGACGGTGGGCGACGGAGGATCGGCTGGCAACGTGAATGCCAACTGGAACGCATTTGATATGCACGGCGACATCAACACCGGCGGTGGTGACGTATTGCTGTGGGCGGCCCAACCGCACAGCTCCGGCATCGACGGCATCGCGTTAAACGCCAACCACACGATCAGCGCAGGTTCGGGCGACATCACCCTGATTGCCGACGACGTGAGCGGAGCCGTATTGACCATCGACACGACCGGCCACTTCACCTACCAGCCGGACGGCAACGCGTGGTCGGGCGTCGGAAGCCAGTTCGACTTCAATGGCTCGATCACCAGCGACACGTTCACGGGGACGGGTGACGCACTGTGGCTGAAGATTAACAACTACCGTACGCTGGGCGGACTGACGCTTGGCAAAGACGGCAACACAAGTCACATCTACGCCTACAACCC
>JBAUHR010000909.1:0-10483 GCA_049680385.1 Rubripirellula sp.
CTTGGGGTGTTTAGCGTAGCGGGGTTCGCTTGGGGATGCAAAATCGTTTGCGTTTCCCTTTCCTGATCTAGCCTCTTTTTGTCGGCCGCTTTGGTTGGGGCATTCGATAGTTGGCCGATACGATTCAGCATCGAGACCGTCGGAACTCTAGGGCGGTATCGGAACGCTTGGCCACCGCGCGAACCCCGGTCGGTCGCCGGCGGTCTTGATTTTCGTGAACCCGTCAAGCTGGGGTGATTTGGCATAGTGATACGCGAAAGCGGTCGCAATCTGCGATCCATCCAGGTCAAACGTCGGCAACGTCGCACGGACGTACAGATCGGGATTCCCCGGCTGGTTGGTGCCTTCGATTTGATCAAGAACTCGCATGACGGTCGGCATATCAGCCGGGTCAAAACACCGAACTTCGCCCAGCACACGGTCATTGCCGGGCATCAAGGCTGGATAGTCTCGCCGGCCGTACAGCGTCCCGAACACCCAGGCGGGGTGAATGGACAGCGGTTTGGCTGGCCACATGCCGCCTCGGCATTGGCCTGTTTTTAGCGTGCCGTAAACAAAAACGTGGTCAATCATGATGGGTTTCGGTAACTAGGTACGATATGTCATGATCTTAGCGTCAAATCAAATATTTTTCCGACTCCTCGCCTTCTCGCGAACCCACAGACCATGTCGCTCGACCCCGAATTCGCTGCCGCCCTCGCAAATCACTCGATTGAAATGGACGAGGCGACCGCGCTGCGGATGCAGAACTACGTGTCTGTCATGTGGCGATGGAACGAAGATATCAATTTAACGCGGCATACGACGTGGGAACTATTCGTCAGCCGTGATCTTCGCGATTGTTTGCAACTGGCGCCGTTGTTGGAAGCCGGCGAAGAAGTCTTGGATCTGGGCAGCGGCAACGGAGTCCCAGGGATTC
Organism: Rubripirellula sp.; assembly: GCA_049680385.1. Lineage (GTDB taxonomy): Bacteria > Planctomycetota > Planctomycetia > Pirellulales > Pirellulaceae > Rubripirellula. The sequence goes on from JBAUHR010000909.1 coordinate 920, forward strand.
CCCTGTCGATTTTGCGTCCCGACGTCGAAGTCTCGCTAGCCGAATCGGTTGCCAAGCGAGCCAAGGTGTTGAGCGAGATTGTGGCCGAAATTGGTGTTCCCGTACCCGTCTATGGGGCTCGCGGTGAAGATCTGTTGGAAGATTTCCGGTTCACGACGGTCGTTTCGCGAGCCGTCGGCAGCATTGCCAAATTCTGTCGCTGGATCGAGCCGCGGTGGCAGAACGTTGATCGGCTACTGTTGGTGAAGGGCCCCAAGTGGATAGAGGAACGGGGCGAAGCACGCCATTTGGGCGTCTTAGCGAATCTTCAAATGCGAAAAGTCGCAACTTACCCACTCGGTGATGCCGAAGAATCCGAAGGTGTCATTTTGCAGCTATGGCCCAAAGAGTCGACGCGGTTCCAGGAAACCTGATCGCGATCTGACTACTATCCCTGAAAACGCCGTCTATAATCGCGTTCTCGCAATTTTTCGCACACTCAAATCTTTGGCGACATGTCGGACTACAACCTCACCCACCTCAAGCAGCTTGAAGCGGAAAGCATCCATATCATGCGCGAGGTCATCACCGAGTTTAAGAAACCGGTGATGCTGTATAGCATCGGTAAAGACTCGGCTGTGCTGGTCCACTTGGCCCGTAAAGCGTTCTTCCCTGCCAAGCCGCCATTTCCGCTGTTGCACGTCGATACGACGTACAAGTTCCGCGAAATGATCGAGTTCCGAGAACAGTACGCTCGCAAGGAACTTGGCTTGGACTTGTTGGTTCATATCAACCACGAAGGTCTGAAACTCGACATCAAGCCATGGGAGGACAGCGAACGTCACACGGAAATTATGAAGACGGACTCGTTGAAGGCCGCACTGGACAAGTACGGATTCGATGCTGCCTTTGGTGGTGCTCGTCGAGACGAGGAAAAGAGTCGGGCTAAGGAACGCGTTTTCAGTTTCCGCGACAAGTCGCACCGCTGGGATCCGAAAAACCAACGGCCCGAACTTTGGAATCTGTACAACGGACGAGTCAACAAGGGCGAGTCGATCCGCGTGTTCCCGATGAGCAATTGGACGGAGCTTGATGTTTGGCAGTACATCCACTTGGAAAGCATTCCGATCGTGCCGCTGTATCTGTCGGAGCCGCGCCGAGTGGTCAATCGCAACGGTGTGCTGCTGATGCGTGACGACGAACGCATGCCGCTGCTGCCGGGTGAAAAAGAAGAAACCAAAATGGTGCGTTTCCGGACGCTCGGTTGCTATCCGCTTTCCGGCGCCGTCGAAAGCGAAGCCACGACGTTGCCAGAGGTCATCCAAGAAATGTTGCTGGCAACAACCAGCGAACGCCAAGGCCGAATCATCGACCAAGACGAAGGCGGCGCGGGAATGGAAGAGAAGAAACGTCGAGGATATTTCTAAGGTGTTAGGGATTTGGTTTTAGGTGTTAGGAAAAATGCCGCAACCAAAATTCCTCCAACGCTTTCGTTTTTCCTAAAACCTAATACCCAATTCCTAAAACCTATTTCGTCTCCATGTCACACAAATCTGATCTTATCGCGACGGACATTGACGCTTATCTGAAACAGCATGAGCAGAAGCAGTTGCTTCGGTTCATTACCTGCGGCAGCGTCGACGATGGCAAAAGCACGCTGATCGGTCGGTTGCTGTACGACAGCAAGATGGTCTACGAAGACCACCTGACTCAGTTGGCTGCGGATTCAAAGTTGGTCGGCACCACGGGCGGCAAGATCGACACGGCGTTGTTGATGGACGGCTTGAAAGCCGAACGCGAACAGGGCATCACGATCGACGTTGCGTACCGGTACTTCAGCACCGCGAAACGCAAGTTCATCATCGCCGACACGCCCGGCCACGAGCAATACACTCGCAACATGGCGACCGGGGCGTCGGCCGCCGACCTGGCCGTCATCCTGATCGACGCTCGCGAAGATCACGGCGTGCTAACGCAAACCAAACGTCACTCGTTCATCGTGTCGCTGCTTGGTATCCGTCACGTCGTTGTTGCGATCAACAAGATGGACTTGGTCGGGTATAGCGAAGAACGTTTCGAACAGATTTGCGACGACTATCGATCATTTGCGACGCGGTTGGATCTGCCCGATTTGCACTTCATTCCGATCAGTGCACTCGACGGCGACAATGTCGTCGATCGCAGCGAAAACATGCCGTGGTACAACGGCAACACGCTGATGAGCTTCCTGGAAAACGTCTACATCGGCAGCGACCGGAATCTGCAAGATTTCCGCATGCCGGTTCAGTACGTGAATCGTCCCGACCTGAATTTCCGCGGTTTCTGCGGAACGATCTCGTCCGGCATCATTCGCACCGGCGAAGAAATCATGGTGTTGCCGAGTGGCCAAAAATCAACGGTCAAACGCATCGTTACTTTTGACGGAGACATCGACGAAGCGTTCGCGCCGCTTTCGATCACGCTGACGCTTGCCGACGAAATCGACGCCAGCCGCGGCGACATGATGGTAAAACCGGGCAACCTGCCGCGGTCGAAGTCCGAATTTGACGCGATGCTGGTGTGGATGAATGCCGACGCGATGGTGCCTGGCAAGACGTACCTGATCAAGCACACGACGCAGACTTTGCCCGGCACGATCGAGACGCTGAAGTATCGCGTCGACGTCAACTCGTTGCACCGGAGTCCCGCGCCGACGCTCGAACTGAACGAGATTGGCCGTGTTAGTGTTTCGCTGACGGGATCGATCCACTTGGACCCTTATCGACGCAACCGCAGCACGGGCGCGTTCATCGTGGTTGACCGAATCACCAACGCGACGGTTGCCGCCGGGATGATCCTGGACAAGTCGGGCGACGCAAAAACAAAATCGGTTTGGGACGACGAAGAATCGGGCGACAACAACGCGACGGAAGTGTCGCAGGTTTCGTCCGAAGATCGCTCCGCTCGATTCGGGCAAAAGCCGGCGACGGTTCTGTTGACCGGCCTGACCGGCAGCGGCAAGACCGCCATTGGAACGGCCGTTGAACGAAAACTGTTTGATCAGGGGCGGGCGATCGCGATGATCGATGGCGAAGCAGTCCGCCGTGGACTCAGCCGCGACCTTGGCTTTACAGCCGCGGACCGCAGCGAGAACCTGCGCCGCAGCGGCCACTTGGCTCACACCCTTAACGATGCCGGACTGATCTGTGTCGCTTCGTTCGTGGCACCGTCGGACGAGGTACGTCAGAAGGTCGCCAAGCTGATTGGTGCTGACCGGTTCCTGGTCGTTCACGTCGCGACACCCGTCGAAGTGTGCCGCGAACGAGACACGAAGGGCCAGTACGCCAAGGCAGACGCAGGTGAACTGGCGAACTTCCCTGGCGTCACTGCGACGTACGAGGCACCGACGAGTGCCGATCTGACACTCGATACGTCGACGCAATCGGTCGACGAGTGTGCCGACCAAGTGATCGAGTTGCTGCGATCCAAGTCAATCATTCGCTAGTCGCGTCGGTCGATTTGAGTGACTGAGGGATGTGCGAACTCGTCATGCCATAGTGCGGGCTGCTAGCTTGCAGAAAACAGGCTGGCAGCCTGTGCTACGTTGCTGAACCCATTTTTGCCGCGAAGACTGCTGATGAATTTACGTGCCGTCCCCGAGTCGAATTTCCTGCTGAAGTTCCTGTTGATCGCGCTCGGCTTGCTCGGGTTTGCGGCGTTGTCGGCGTATGACGGGTTTGTGAAATATCCGCGAGGCTATCCGCGACTGCATGCCTGGGAAAAGCTGAAAGAGGAAGTTGCTTCGAGCCCTGGGCTGGACGACGAAGACCAGAAGGCACGCTGGGAAGAGATCGCTGAGCGCGAAGGGTACAGCAAACGGAGGCCCAGCAGCGATGAATCAAGCGAAGCGCTGGACGGAAAGATCTTTGACCAATACATCTTCCTAGTGCTAGGGATTCTGATTGGCTTGCCGATGTTGGCGAAGTACTTCATGGACAAAGAAAGCTGGATCGAATCGACTGAAGACAGCCTGAAAGATAGCGCAGGTGTCGAAATGAAGATTTCTCAAATCACCCAGTTCGACAAAGCGAAATGGGAAAAGAAAGGCATCGGCGTCTTTCACTACAAGACGGACGACGGAATCGCTCGCAAGTTTGTGGTCGACGATTTGAAATTCAACCGCGAGAACACCGACCGAATCGTTGAATGGGTCGAGTCGCAGATCCCTGTCGAGATGATCGTCAACGGCCAACCCGAAAAGGTTTCGAACGGCGCCCAAGCTGGTCCAGATAGCAACGACGTAGCCGATAGCGAAGAACCGAAAGACTTGCCCAGCTAGCCAGCCCGTTTGGTCAATCGCTTGGCACAGTAGCGGCTTCCGTTGCCGCGGCCTTAGGCGCCGCATGTTGGTGCCCGGGAAGGTTCTCGACCGCCACGGCCAAGGCGACTCCGATCAGCAGCGCCGCGGTTAGCTTTCCGCGGTCGTGATCGTGAAAGGCCACTTCGGGCAACAGGTCGGCCAGCGAGATGCAGATAAAGAAACCTGCGGAAACGGCCAATCCCCAGCCCAGGTAAGTCGAACTGCCGCCGATCCGCATCACACCAAAGTAGAACAACGCGGCGCCGATCGGACAGGCCATCGCGAACGTCATGTTTGCTAGAGTCCGTTGCCCAGGCGTCCAGCCGCCCTTCTGCATCACGGACGTGATTGAAAACGCATCGAGGGGTTTGTGCAACGCCACGGCCAAGAACGTTCCAACGCCTGCGAATGGCAACCAGGAACCATGCTGGGCGTCAGCCACGACGCTAGCCGCCAAAGCGACTCCATCGATAAGCGTGTGCAGCCCAAGCCCGAACAGCATCGCCAGCCACCCCCAGCCCGCGTTGGCGTGGTTGTGCGGCTTGTGGTGCGAGTGATCGTGATCACATCCGGCGGCGTGATCGTGAACGTGCGATAACTGCTCGGTCTTACCTGTCTGAACCGCCGGCGCGTCGTGCTGGTGAACATGAAACAAGCGAATCAGCAAGAACATCGAAAGGATGCCGCAGAGTGCTCCGGTGCCCGCCTTGCTGGCGGAATCCAATTCCACGGTTGCATGAGGAAATAGGTGCAAAGTCGCGATGCCGAGCATCAACCCCGACACGAAACTCATCAGTAGCTGAGTCCGCAGGTGCGTCATTTTCATCAACGCTGGCAGCCATCCGCCGGCCATCGAAGCGATGACAATCACGACGCAGTACGTAAAAAGTAGTGATTCGAGTCTCATGAAGCCGATCGCGAACAGATTGCTTAGGTTTGATTGCAATCCCAGAGCTTAAGCAATCGAGCGAAAACTGAGAATCGGCGAGAATCGCTAAATCAGGGCCGAAATCGGCTCAAACGCAATCCGATCTTCAATATCGGTGTCGTCATCACCGTCTACGGCAACGTCAATCCACTGGATCGGCTGGAAAGCGGGCGACCGTAAAACGAGATCGACCGCTTCGGTGGCCAGTGACTCGCCGCCCGCGTTGTTGCCACTATTGTCGCCACTGTTGTCCCCAACGCGTGCCAGTTGGTTGATCACTTGCAGTGCGTCGAGTGCCGTCACTTGGTAGTCGCCGTTGACGTCCAGGAAGACGCCATTGGGTTCCGTCGTGCTTGGGTCGAGCTGGGGCGTCGTCTGGATCGCCAACCGGTTGATGACTCGCAGCGCATCGAGCGCCGTCACACCGTCCATGTCGTTGACGTCGTGCCGAGAAACAGGATTCTGAAACTTGGGCGGTTCGTTGTCCAGGATCTCGAAATCCACCGAATCGGATCCGTAAAAAACAGCCGACACCGTCAATGAAACGGCAAAGGTTAGTTCAGCAACGTTGTCATCAACCGGGACAATCGGGACGCGAACTTCTCGTTGGCCCGCAGCGATCTGGACGCTTGAAGCGAGGTCCAATTGTGAACGGTCAATTCCGGCGATGTTCACCGTGATCGCCTCATCGACGTCAGTGTTGCTTCGCGCAAGAACTAGAAAAGCGGCACCAGCGTTCTGTTCGGCGACCATGTCGCTTGTCACGGTTGCCGAAAGCGATTCGGCATCGCCCACGATCAACTGAGCGGTAGACGACGCGACGCCCGCCCCCGACGCCGACAACGTCACTGTTTGGTCACCGTCTAGCAAATCGTCGTCGATCGCTTTGATCGAAACGGTGGCTGTCGTTTGGCCGGCGGGGATCGTCACCGAATCGGGCAGCGTCGCTTCGGTCGTATCATCCGACGACAGCGAAACCACTGTGTCAACGTTAGCTGCTGCACCACTGCGGCGCACGGTAAGAATTGCAGCATCAACATCGTCGTCTTCACTGATTCGCGACTGACTGATTTCCAGCGACAGCGACGGCGGCGCAAGAACATTGATCGTTAACGTCTCTTGATCAAAACCGCCATCATTGTCCTGGATACGGACCGTGACCGTCTTGGATCCCGCTTCGGTGTAAGTATGGCTGCCGCCAAAGGCACCGGCACTTTCAACACCGCTCGCCGTGGCCCGTTGCTCGATCGTCGCGCTTCCATCATCGCTGGTGCCGTCACCCCAATCGATCGTGAAGCTGTACGTTTGCTCGTTACCAGGGTCTGTAAAACTGCCGATTTCCGATATTGAAACGGCTTCGCCAAGCGTGACCGTTTGGTTGCCCGCGACTGTCAATGTCGGCGACACATTCGTGACTGAAACGGCGGCACCGGTCTTTGTCAAACGGCCCAGCGATGAACCTTCCAGCAGAACGACCGGCGTAAAGTTGCCGTCATCCAAGTATCGGTGCGACGCCGTCACGGTCGCCGATGTATTGACGACTTCCCATCCGATGTCGTCCATCGCGGCAAAGTCGAGCGGCGAAAACAGAGTTCGGATTTCTCCATCGATGACCGGGCGCATCAACGTCGGCTGCTCGACAGGATCGAAGACCGATTCGGCCCAGTGCGAAGGCGACAGTGGAACGTTACCCGATCCGACATAAATGGCTTTTGCCTTTGGCCCGCTGAAGGAGCCCGACGAGGCAAACGTGTTCCAGGAATCCGACGTTCCGAAGCCCAGGGCGTGAGCAAGTTCGTGGGTTGCGATGCTGAAAAAATCGAGCCCGCCGTTTTGGATATCACTGGGGTCATCGCCAGTAAACTAAAGCGACTTTCGTGGTGAATCAAAACTGATCGATCCGAACAATGGGGCGACATCCGTGGCTGGCGATGCCAACACCCCCGCCTCGCCTCGGCTAAAGGTTGCATTCTGATTTGCGATCGCTTGGTTGCACTGGGCACCTGGGATGCAAGTTCGGCTGAACCTAATCGACGCGCCACCGCCCACGCCCGCGACATCGCCCGGCAGATCGCGTGCCCCGGCGTAAACGATGATCGTATTCGCAGCGATCGTCGGGTTTTCTGGCAGTGCAAAAAGATCACCCGCGGCGTTATTGGGCGACCCTTGCGACGGGTGAAAGATACTCGGCTTAACGGTCACAAATTCTTTCGGCGACACCGCATCCAGCGTATCGCTGAACCGCGACGTCAACGAATCGGCAGCATTCTGCAGCATGACCCGCAGCGGGTCGCTTGCGCTGGTGCCAAAGAAGTTCGAATGGTCGAGCGAGTAATCGAACAGGATCTTGATGGGGCCAGTGGAGTTTCCACCCGAAATCTCGGCATCGGTGACGACTCCATCACCCCAGTCGACTTTGGCGGACGCGTTGCCTACCAAGCCAGCGGTGTCGACGTTTGCCGTAAAGTTGAAAACATCACCTTCGGCGACCAACAACCGCCGACGTTCGAGCGACTGGAATTCCAATCGGCGGCGTTTCGGAGCATTCTTACGGATTCGCTTCACGAGTTTCATGCTGGTCCTAAGTAGTTTGGGAGAGCATGGGCTAAACCATCCCGGTTGCCGTCGCCGCAGTTCGACACCCCAACTGCACAGACGACCGAAGCTTAGCAAACTCGGCCCCAATCGCCCAACCGAAGAAGCAACCCCACCGGGCAACCGGGCAATTGGGCAACCGGGCAACCGGGCAACGCCGAATCGGATCCTGCTACTGAGCCGACGGCATTAGCTGCGGGTATTGGGTGCCATTCCATCCACGGACCCGAGACGCGCGGCTAATGCCGTTGACTCCGAACGTTGTGTTTCCCAGGTTGGGAATCCGCTACGGCATCGTCTGCTGGGGGGTGAGTATCGAGGACGTCGCCGGTCCGCGTCAAGGCGCCCAAAGACTATTCGTCGTCTTCCTGAGACGCTGAACGCCGAAAAACGGCGACGATGTCGTCGACCGGCACCACAAACAATTGATTGTCGTGTTCCAGGTCAACCGGAATCGCGTTCTTGGGATGAAAGAGGATTTTGTCGTATTGCCGCAGAGGCAATTCCTCGTCGTTCTCGACGGCAGCACTGATCGTGACGATTCGTCCTGTAATCGTGGGAATCTCGGCTGCATCAGGCAGCGCAATGCCGCCGCGAGTTTCGCGTTTGGGCTCGTCCTTGCGAACCAGCACCCGGTCGCCGATTGGTTCGACGTACTCAAACGCAGCGGCGGCTTTCTTCTTTCCCATCGTTACTCCGAAGGTCATCATCTAGGTGAACAAGCCGTGAAGTTACAGCCTGAACGCCGATAACTCAACTCGGGACGAAACTCTTGGCGTGCGACTCACGTTGGGCCAGTTCGAAGTCATGTTGAGTCATGATTCGAGCAAGCTCTTCGAGGTCGGTTGTTGCGGTCCAGCCTAGCTTTGTTTTCGCTTTCGACGCGTCACCCAACAGCAGGTCGACTTCGGCGGGGCGGAAATATCGCGGATCGATTTCGACATAGTCTTCGTAGTTCAAATCCAACTGCTCGAATACCAACTTACAGAAGTCGCGAACGGACTCGGTCCGTCCGGTCGCCAGCACAAAATCGTCGGCTTCGTCGTGTTGCAAGATCCGCCACATGCCTTCGACGTAATCCTTGGCGTAACCCCAGTCGCGTTTGGCATCCAGGTTGCCCAGATACAATTTCTCTTGCAGGCCAGCTTTGATTCGGCCAGCCGCGCGAGTGATCTTGCGAGTCACGAAAGTTTCACCGCGCCGTTCGGATTCGTGATTGAACAGAATCCCGTTGCTGGCGAACAAGTCGTAACCGCGACGGTAGTTGACCGTCTGGTGATACGCATAAACCTTGGCACACGCGTTAGGCGACTGCGGATTGAATGGCGTCGTTTCTTTCTGAGGCGTTTCCAGAACTTCGCCGTACATCTCGCTGCTGCTGGCCTGGTAGACCTTGACCGTCTTGGTCTTGTTCAGCAATCGTGCGGCTTCCAAGACATTGAGCGCTCCGACACCCACGGTTTGTAGCGTGTAGATAGGTTGATCGTACGAGACTCGCACGTGACTTTGTGCGCCCAGGTTATAGATCTCGTCCGGCTGGATATCCAAAACCAAGTTGGTCAGCGCCTGACCGTCGGTCAAATCGCCGTAGTGCAGACGCAGACGCGATTCGGTATGCGGGTCTTTGTAAAGGTGTTCGATCCGTTCGGTCGCAAAGGTGCTGCTGCGGCGAACCAGTCCGTGAACGTCATAGCCCTTGTCGAGCAACAGTTCAGTCAAGTAG
>JBAUHR010000910.1:0-3005 GCA_049680385.1 Rubripirellula sp.
TTTCCTGCCTCGTCCCCTACAAGGATTGAGCACTGAGCATTAGGAGCAACCATCGTTGACGGTCTTATCCAAACGAATCGTCTAACCAGACGCAAAATAAGCAACAGAAACAGAATGGGGATTACGAGCCGAACAATCCACAAAACCGGCCAACCCGCAAAGTTTGCCTGAAGGGTAAAGAGCCGCAGTTGCTGCCCAATTTCACCTCGTTGAAAAATGGTTGCAATACCGTGGTTCGCCGCAATAGGTGCAGGAAGAAAGCTGGCAGGTGACGCCCCAGGTCTTATCGTTGCGTCCCAATAACAACGTTGCTGCAGACCGACCGAAAGATCTTGGTCACACGTTGTTGATCTTCCCGCGTCATCGCAGAGCCGCTTGGGAGACACAGTCCATCTTTGAATAATTGTTCGGATGTTCCGTTTACCACAGCTCGGCAATCATCAAACGCGTTCTGGAGATGCATTGGTTTCCAAACAGGGCGAGACTCAATGTTCTGGTCCTCCAAAGCCAATCGAACCGTCTCGCGATTAGCACCAAACTTGTTCGGGTCGATGGTCAAAGCAGTCAACCATCGCGTCGAATAAAAGCGTTCCGGTTCCGGCATAAACTCCACACCAGGCAAGTCGCCAAGCTCGTTTCGATATGTTTCAAATATTTCACGCCGCTTAGCAACTCGATCAGAAAGGACCTCCAATTGGCCTCGTCCAACAGCAGCCAGCAAATTGCTCATTCGGTAGTTGTATCCGGTCACCGAATGCTCGTAGTGCGGAGCCGGATCACGAGCTTGTGTAGCAAGATAGCGAGCCTGACTCGCCCACTGCTCGTTGTCGGTGACCAACATTCCACCACCAGAGGTGGTGATGATTTTGTTACCGTTGAACGAGAAAATGCTGATCTCACCAAAAGATCCCGCCGGTTCTCCCTGAAGATTTGCACCCAACGATTCGGCTGCATCCTCTACTATCGGTACGGCGAAAGACGAGCAAATTTCGCATAGCTTAGAGTAGTTCGCGCACTGCCCGTTCACGTCCACCACGATCACCGCAGCAGGCAGACAATTGTTCCTGGAGCACCGGTCCAATTCCTCAGCAAGAAGATTCGGATCCATGTTCCACGTGTCATTGTCACTGTCGATGAAGACTGGTTTAGCCCCGACGTAGCGAATCGCATTTGCCGTTGCCACGAAAGTCATCGATGACGTCAGTACTTCGTCTCCAGGTTGCACATTGAGCAACCTGAGTGAAAGGTGCAAACCCGCTGTCCCGCTAGCGACCGCAACGGCGTGTTGGCGCCCCGCGACTTTCGCAAATTCACGCTCGAAAGCATCGACGTGCGGTCCCAAGGGAGCAATCCAATTTGAATCGAACGCGTCCAGCAGTAGTTCACGTTCGCGGGTCCCCATGTGCGGTGGTGACAGGTACAAACGCGGCGAGGGATTGGTCATCTTAGGAGCAGGCATGGCGAAAAAATGGCGACTGATTCGCGAGACGCTACTGCACGGCTGCGCGACCAAACACTGATTCTAGTTGCTTTAGAGTGAATGCCCTAGCAGTCTTGACCTTTTCACTAAGGAAATTAGGGCGTTCAAGCTTGTATTACCCCGAGAATCGTTAAGCCTTGGGCCACAGTCAAATACGCATTCTGCTCTGTGCCAGAGAATCCTGTTTCTTGTCTTTGGTGTGAAAGCAGAGGGGCTCTTTTGACATTGCGCCGCAGGAATTGCAGGTCTGGCTTAGCGGATTTTAGCAGGCACGCCATTTGCGATTACCGCTGCTGGAAGATCCTGCACGACGGTGGCACCTGCCCCAATTGTGGTCCACGATCCAACACGAATAGACGGTATCATATTGGCTCCAATTCCTACCAAGACGCCTTCAGCAAGTTGGCAATGACCTGCGATGTTTACGCCAGGCGCTATGTGACAGAAGCCGTCCAGACGACAGTCATGGTCGACCGTCGCTCCGGAATTGATGATGCAATGATCGCCCACTGTTGTATCGGCTTGAATCACAGACCCAGCCATCACGATACTTCCTGGGTGAACTTGAGCCGACTTGTCGACCGTTGCAGCCGGATGGACGATCGTCGCCCAATCTAAATCAAGACTCTCAGATAATCGTTTTCGAGTCGCATTGTCGCCGATGCCAATCACGGTAGGCAGTGCTGGTCGACCGACTAGATCTTCACAATTGCCAAGTACGGGGATGCCGGCTACCAGTTGCCCCTGTTTGCCGACCGCGTCATCGAAAATCCCGGCAACTGTATAGCCAAGTAGTTCGCTTGCTCGCACGATCACTTTGGCATGCCCACCCGCTCCGATGATGTAAAGCTGCTTGCGATTTGTCACGCTGATTCCTCTGCGGTTGACGAGGTTCCCGTAAAGACTGGCATCGTGACATGATCGTCAGAACTGATTCCATCTCGGCGGATCACTTGCCAAACCGTCAAACAGAGGATTTTTAGATCAAGCCAAAACGTCCTATTGTCAACGTACCAAACATCCATTTCAAATTTCTGTTCCCAGCTGATCGTGTTGCGTCCGTTGATTTGGGCCCAGCCTGTGATCCCCGGACGCACATCGTGACGACGGTTTTGCTCTTCGGTGTACAGCGACTGGTACTGGTTGATGAAAGGACGCGGGCCAACCAAGCTCATGTCGCCTGCCAGGACGTTCCACAATTCGGGTAGCTCGTCCAAACTGACATTGCGCAGCCAGTTACCAAGAGGTGTCAATCGCTCGTCATCCGCCAATGCGTTTCCGTCTTGGTCGACAGCTGAAATCATTGTCTTGAACTTGATGATTTCAAACGGCTCGCCAAAACGTCCTGAGCGTTTTTGCCGAAACAAGGCAGGGCTTTCCAGACGTAGCGATACTAGGGTCCATATGGCTATCAGGAGAGGCGAAAACGCGATCAATGCAAGTGTGGCTACACCAACATCAAAGGTTCGCTTAATCGCTCGTGAAAGCAATGAGTGATTCATTCAACTTACCTGGCCATGTTCAT
>JBAUHR010000911.1:0-4959 GCA_049680385.1 Rubripirellula sp.
GCCCTGCAAACGGCGACCAGTGGCGTGATGGCGATCTCTGTCGACGTGGCCCGTGCTGAACAAAAGTTCGAAGCACTTTCGGCCACCATGCAGCAACAAAAACGCGACCAACATCAACGCGAGGCTGCCGTCGAAGAAGTCCGCGTGCAAGCCAAATCAGGTCGCAATCGAATTGCCGAAGTCACGGCGCGAGTCCTGGACGCGACCCATCAACTTGCCAAACTGCACGTTGATGCCGAACAAACCAACGTCCAGCTAAAGGAACTTGCCCAGTACGCTGCTGATGTTCGTCGCGAAAACCGCGACATCATGAAAGCCAGCGAACGGGCGATGAAAGACGCCACCGAAGCCAGCGCCGCTGTCCACGCGATCACAGCGCGACGTGATAACGCCCGACTGCGCCGCGACACGCTGGCCCAACGATTGATGGAAGACTACGAGATCGACCTGCAGGCTAGCGAGCCACCAGAGGATCTTGCCGAGATCGAAGATCGCGAGTCGATGGAGAATGAGATCGGCGAACTGCGAGCCCAACTGCAACGCACCAGCAGCGTGAACATGGAAGCACTCGAGGAACTCGAGGGACTGCAGTCACGCTATGACGAACTGCACGGCCAGTATCAAGATTTGACCGCCGCGAAAGACTCGCTGCAGCGGATCATCGGCCGTATCAATGCCGACTCGCGTCGTCTGTTCCTGGACACGCTGGAAGCCATTCGAGTCAACTTTCAACAGCTCTATCGCAAGTCGTTCGGTGGCGGACACGCAGACTTGATCTTGGAAGAATGCGACGATCCGCTGGAGGCCGGCGTCGAAATTGTCGCTACGCCGCCCGGCAAGCCGACGTTCAATAATTCGTTGTTGTCCGGTGGTGAGAAGGCACTGACAGCCGTCGCGCTGTTGATGTCGATCTTCAAGTATCGCCCCAGCCCGTTCTGTGTGCTGGACGAAGTCGACGCGCCGTTCGATGAAGCCAACATCGGCCGATTCGTGACCGTGCTAAGTGAATTTCTTGACCACAGTAAATTTGTCGTCGTTACGCATAGCAAAAAAACGATGACCGCCGCCACGACCCTGTACGGTGTCACCATGCAAGAATCAGGTGTCAGCAAACGGGTCTCGATCCGATTCGAAGACGTCAGCGAAAACGGCGAAATCTCCGACGGCGAAGCTGCCTAACGGGTAACGTCAGCTCGGTTTGCGTGAGGCCCCGTAGCGAAAGTTGTCATAGCTTTCGGCGAATCACGATCCGGCCAAAACTCTTGGCGACCTAACTGTTTACCGTTCGCGGTGGGCGTACACATGACCCGTCGCGTACGCCTGCGGCTGAGGGATAAACAAACAGATCGCGATGGAAAACTAAATCGGCAAAGCGTTGACCAGTATCGCCACGCAAAAACCCAGAACGAACATTTCCCTACCCCAAAACACCAGAGTCTCTCGCCCATGTTCCAACTTGGATTCACCAGCGCCATTGTCCCGGACCTGTCGTTAGAAGAAACCTTCGCCGCCGCAGCAGCGATCGGATACGAGTGTGTCGAAGTGATGTGCTGGCCACCGGGGAAATCCACGCGGCGTTACGCGGGCGTCACACACATCAACGTGCTTGACCTGGACGCCAAAGGCATCGAAAACATTGCCAACTTGTCGGCAAAACACGGCGTCGAAATCAGCGCGTTGGGCTACTACCCCAACGCTCTTTCGCCCGACCAGGACGAATCACAGCATGCCGTCCGGCACATTGGCGCCGTCATCGAAGCTGCCGCAAAATTAAACGTCGGCCGAATGACCACATTCATCGGCCGCGATTGGACCAAGAGCGTCGACGATAACTGGCCACGTTTTCTGGATACGTGGAAACCGATCATCAAACTTGCCGAAGACCAAGGCGTCCAAGTCGGAATTGAAAACTGTCCGATGCTATTCACTGCCGACGAATGGCCCGGCGGCAAGAACTTGGCCCATAGCCCAGCGATTTGGCAACGAATGTTCAATGACATTCCCAGCGATCACTTCGGACTCAACTACGACCCGTCGCACTTGGTGTTCCAGCACATGGATTACCTGACACCAATGGAAACGTTCAAAGACAAGCTCTTCCACGTACACGCCAAAGATGTCCGCGTCGATCAAGCGATGCTGGACCAGGTCGGCATCTTGGCTCACCCCAACCTGTACCACTCGCCAAAACTTCCCGGCATGGGCGACGTTGATTGGGGTAAGTTTTTTAGCATCCTAACGGACACCGGTTACCGCGGACCGGTCTGTGTCGAAGTCGAAGACCGAGCTTTCGAAAGCAGTTTGGACGACCGGAAATTAGCCCTCGTGCAAAGCCACACATTTCTGCGCAACTTCGTGCCTCGGCTTGGGGGTTAACCCATTTCCGCGAATTTGTGCGTGGGTGCTTACCCGCTCGTTCGCATCCCCGATGCCAATCCGTTGATCGACAAGCGAGCCAAGTACTGAAGCTCTTGTTGCTGCTTGTCTTCGGGATCAGTCGATCCAGCCCGCAAACGGCTAAGCAATTCGACTTGGATCAAGTTGAGCGGATCGATGTAACGGTTTCGAACACGGATCGATTCTTTCAACCACGGCGTGCCCGCCAGCAAACTATCGCGGCCTGTGATCGCAAGAATCGCGTCTCGCGAAAGCGCGTACTCTTTTCGGATCATGTCGCTGATCAACTGCATGCCATCGGAATGATCCGAAAGCGACGCATAGTAACCGGCAATTTCCATGTCGGACTTTGCGATCGCTAGTTCAGCATTGTCGATCGTTGCTTGAAAGAACGGCCAATCCCGATACATCGACTGCAACCGCTCGGCCGCACCGGCGTTTTCAAGTATCGACGCCGTTGCCGCGCCCAATCCGTACCAGGCCGGAATCAAGCAGCGGCACTGAGTCCAAGAGAACACCCAAGGGATCGCTCGTAAGTCCGACAAACTGTTCCCGCCCCGGCGTCGTGACGGGCGAGACCCGATCGGCAGTTGTTCCACTTCATCGACCGGTGTGGCGAGCCGAAAGAAGCGAACAAAGTCAGGTTGTTCGATCAAGTTGCGATAGTGACCAAACGACTCAGTTGCCATCTGGTGCATCGTCTCGGTCCGCTCAGCAGAATCCGGTTCAGGCGGATCGCCACCAGCCAACAACGACGACCAAACGACTTGTTCCAAGTGTCGATGTGCGATCTGCTGGTCATCGTATCGGTCAGCAAGCACTTCCCCCTGTTCAGTCAAACGCAGCGAACCACGGAACGTTCCGACCGGCAACGAACGAATGCTGCGGGCGGTAGGACCGCCGCCACGCCCGAGCGAACCGCCGCGTCCATGAAAGAAGGTCAGCTCGATCGATGAATCGTTCGCGACGTTTTGCAGTTCCTGTTGGCCACGATAGAGCGACCAACATGCCGACAAATAGCCGCCGTCTTTCGTGCTGTCCGAGTATCCCAACATAACCAACTGGTGATCGTCTTGAGCTCGAACGTGATCTCGATACGCGGGGATGGAAAACAAGTCCTGCAAAATCCCAGGACCGTTCTGCAAGTCTTCGATCGTTTCCAGCAACGGCATGACCGGCAATCGCGTTGCAAAGTCTTGGCCCTCGGCATCATCAAACGCGAAACCTGTTTGACGCCACAACCACAGCACCGTTAGCACGTCGCTAGCCGACTGCGTCATGCTGATGATGTGACCGCCGACCGCGTCGGATCCAAACGAGCGCATCACGCGATGCAGCAACTTGAACAGTTCGACCGTATCGGTGGCTTCCGGCGACAACTTCTGCAAATCGATCGCTTTTTCACCACCAAGCATGTCCGTGTCGAGCGAATCAACCAAGACTGCTCGGCGCTGCGTTTCGTCCAACGCTTCCGCGTCGGTGATGCTAGTGATCAAACCGCAAGCCACCAGCAACTCGTTCATCACGCCACTGTACTGACGCGCGTCTTGCCGAACGTCTAAACACGTCAAGTGGAAACCGAACGCCATGATCTGGTCACGCCAAACCATGACCTCTTCGGCCAACAAACTGCCGCCGGGGAATTTCGTCACCGAATCGAGCAGTGCCGTGACGTCGCCAGCCATTTCTTCGGGCGAATCGTAACTGCCTTCAATCGCCGGACCGTCCAATTCGATTTTTTGAGTCTGCAGTAATCGCCACCGCATCACCGTCAACCAACGCCGACACAACTCGTCCGGCGGAACCGACGACACTTCTTTACTTAACGAAGGCCACTTGGCGATCGCCGCAGAGATGCGTTCGCCGAGGTCGTGGCCCCAAGTCGACTGCATTTCGGACAGACTAAGCGAATCATACAGCCGGTGATGCGATTCCAGATGGAACTCCATCGCCGCCTCGCGCAGCCACTTGAACGTCTGCTCGGTCACATCCGACGTGACACCTGGGTGTCCGTCACGGTCGCCACCAATCCAAGATCCGTACGTCACACAGGGTTTCAGATTAAATTGCGCATCGGGATAGGCGATCGCCAACGCGTCCCGCAATTCGCTAAGGTTTCGCGGCACCACTTCCCACAACACAGGCTTGATCGACAACGCTCGCTTGACCTCCTGCATCACCGAAGGCCGCCACGGACGGATGAAATTGGTTTGCCACAGCTTTGCGAGTTCCGCTTGAATCAACCGTTCCAGCTTTGCCGTTTCGTCCGATCGCGACTCGCTGTCGAGTTGCGCCATCAGTTCACGAATTTTTCGCAGTTTGCTGCGAACGGATCGACGCTTTGCCTCGGTCGGGTGCGCCGTGAAGACCAACTCGATATTCAGGTGATCGAGCAATTCTTGGATCTGGGCAGGTGACTTGCCCGCCTGTTTCAAATGGACCAGGGCGCTGGCGATCGATTCGCGGCGTTCGCTCGTTAGAAGGTTCTGTTCTCGTTCACGAAGCACACGAACGCGTTGCCGGTCTTCGGACAAATTCAATAGGTCCAAGAAGATGCTGAAC
>JBAUHR010000912.1:0-11494 GCA_049680385.1 Rubripirellula sp.
GCGGTCAACCATGGCTTGCCCTTCGCCGAAACCTTCTTGATTTTCGACATCAAGAAAGTCAACGGGCATCTCGGCTGGCTGACTTGCCGAGATCGCTGCGTACATGCGGTAATAGTCTTGGGTTGGAATCGGATCGAACTTGTGATCGTGACACTTGCAGCAGCGCATCGGCATCGACAAGAACGAATTTCCAATGCTGTGTACGACATCGTCACGAAAAATCTGACGCGCCTCTTCCTGTGGCACCATCGCGGTATCCCAGGGGCCCATCCGTAAAAAACCGGTCGCGATCCGCGCCTCGGGATCATCAGGCCGCAGTTCGTCACCGGCGATTTGCTCAACCACAAATTCGTTGTACGGTTTGTCATCGTTGAACGCTCGGACAACGTAGTCGCGATAACGCCACGCATTGGATCGTTCGTAGTCGTTCGAAAAACCACCCGTGTCGGCATAGCGAACCACGTCCAACCAGTGCTGGCCCCAACGTTCACCATAGTGCGGACTGGCCAGCAAACGGTCGATCAACTCGCTCCATGCTTCGTCGGCGTTTGCGTCCCAAGCTGCAAGAAATTGTTCGACTTCGGTGGGTGACGGCAACAGTCCTGTCAGGTCCAACGTGGCACGGCGAATCAGCGTACGCGGTTCCGCTTGCCCGGCCGGACGAGTTTCTGCCTCAGCCAGCCGCCGATCGATGAAGCCATCGACCGAGTCATGATCGAACTGATCACGAACCGGTTGGAACGCCCACACATCATCCGACAAGTAACGTCGGTAGGTCCATTGATCGGCCAATCCGCCGCTTGTTGCGATCAGGGTACCGTCTTCGTTTTCGATGACTTCCCGCTGCTTGATCATGATCGCAGCTTGCGCATCATCACTTGGCCATTTCGCGCCGCTTGCAATCCAGTCGCGAAAGATCTCAATTTGTGTTTCATCCAACCGGTCGTTGATCTTGGGCGGCATTTCGAGGCCTTCCCACATGATCGCATGGAACAGCGGGCTATCGTCCGGTTCGCCGGGAATGATCGCTGCATCACCCGACTCGCCACCCGCCACGGTCGACTGGCGAGTCCGCATGTCATAGTCACCCTTGATGTCGTCTGGATCGGTGCCGTGACAACCAATGCACTTTTCCTTGATCAAAGGCAGAACCTTCAATGTGAAATGCTCGGCGGCTTGGTCGGACACCAGCCCAGTCACCGGCTGGGTCACATCGTCAGCGCGCGTGACGCCCGCCATCAACCCAAGGACCAGTGTGGCATTCAACAGGACAAATCGAATCGACAAGTTCATGGGTTAGGGTCTTCCGTTTTCGTAGATCTGACGAATCTCGTCGTCCGACAATGCTGCGGCGTACAGGATGAACTCATCAATGCTGCCGTTCAAATTTCGAATTGCAAACTTTGCATCCGGTTTGGTCGGCGACGACCAGTTGCCGATCGACGCCTTTCCAATCCGTGTTGGAGTTACGACTTGGTTTTCAGGCACCACTTCTCGGCTCAGCAATTCACCATTCAAGTAATGCGTTGTTATTCGGGCGTTTACATCGTGCGTGGTAGCCAGATGCAACCACTGGCCACTCATCGACGGTTTCCAAAACGGCGGCGAGGTGACTTCTCGATGCTCCGTTTTCACACGGTCGTCGCTGACACGTACTGAAAAGAACAATTGGCCCGTATCAAGGATCTGCCAGTGCGGCCTTCCGCGTTCGTAGTTGTCCGTCAAAAACAGCGAATTGTAACTGCGATCAAGACTGTCAATTTTAACCCAAACCGCCATCGTCAACGAACCAAATTCGCCGGGGATGTCGACTCGCACCCGATCACCAGGTCGCTTGAACTCGATCGCCGACTTTCCGGGCCAACGACCATCGACTCGAGCGGCACCGACGATGGCCCCGTCCAGGTCAGAGTTTTCCGGAACAATGCTGGAACGCAATTTGCGATTCCAAACCTGGTCTTCGTCCATGGCGTAGTAGGCAATCACTCGGTCGTCGCGACGCAGCGAATCCGAAAACTGCTGCCAACGGTTGCGACGAAACTCGGCTTGCCCTTCGGCTTGCGCATCAAGTCGCTCGATGTCGACAAATTGATCGGGCGTCGATGAAGAACGATCAACGACGCCATCGTTGGATCGAGTGATCCGCTCGCCCGCCAGCAAACGCACCTTGTCTTTGCTGGGACTGTGCAGTTCGACCTCGCCATCAAAAACTTGCACGTCGGCACTTTCCGGCGATAGCGAAATTCCAAACTCCGTTCCCAAGTCCACCACTTTCAAGTCGTCGACCAAGATCTGAAAACCACGAGCCGCCGGTGGCACCTGAGCTCGCAATCGGCCACTGCGAAACCTTGCCATCGTCGACGACTGCATTTCTAGTTCGGCAGGGCCTTCCAAGACGACGGTTGCGCCACAGAAAAACTCGATCTGTGCAAACCCTGAATCGATTCTCACCCGGCCTGGCGAAAGTGCATCGCCGACCGCAAACTTGTCCGCCGACTGATCCCATTTCGCACCAACCAAGCGAGTCACCAATGCGATACCTTCGGATGTTGCTTCGATGCCAGTACCGGTGACGTCATCCGCAGCCGACGGTTGCACCCGAGCCACATCGGACCGCTGTGCCAACCATTGACCCGCCATCAACATGACCAAACCGGTTGCCGCGATCGCGAGCAACATCGACCACTTTCCTGTCCAAGCAGATTCGCGGCGACCGGATTGCTGCGAAACCGTCGACGAGCGATCGACCACGGGCGCAGGCGTGTCGAGATCTGCCACCGAACTGCCTTCCAAGTGCATCGCGGCGGACATCATTCGCCATTGGACGAAATGATCCCGGACGGCAGGACTTGACTTCAACAGTTCACGAATGCGTTGAGAGCCAGCTTCGTCGATCTGGCCATCTTCGGCTTCGATCAAAAGCGTCTCGAGTTCTTTCAATTTCTCGGCAAGATTCGATTCGGTCATCTCATTCGGCTCCGATCACTTCGTCACTCGCCAGTCGTGCTTCGACACATTCGGCGAGTCGTCGGCGAATTCGCAGCAATCCAACCTTCACGGCGCTAACGCCCATTTCCAACGAATTGGCCATGTCGCTAATCGATGCCGATCGATAGTAGCGGCGACGGATCAAGTCTTGATGAGCGGGCGAGAGTTTTTCAACACAGTGGCGAAGGGCAACGCGAACGGAATCCAGTTGCTCACTCTGCTGCTGGGCCGCTTCGGCCAACTGCTCGACCAATTCGGCATCCAACAGGCACCGATCACGGCCTCGGTCGCGAACGTGGGCGAGAACCTGAAACCGGGCGATGGCGAAGGCCCAAGGCAAAAACGGCTGGTCTGTCTGGAACTGTGATTTTTTGCGCCACAGGACCAGATTGGTCTCCTGCAACACGTCGCTTGCCCGGCTATGGTCACCCACCAACGAAAACACGTAACCGAACAAGCGGTCTTGGTGTTCAGCGATCTGCTGGACGAAAAATTCGTCGGGCGAAACGGCGACAAACGCGTTTCGCGGCTGGGATGATGGATCGACGGGCATAAAAATCTCCTCGGTAGAGATGATTACCACTCGATCGCCAAAGGTTACTCAAAAAACCGAAAAAACGATTGAAGCTTACGCCAACGTCTTTTCCGACCCCAAAATGACAGCGATCGCATTGCCTTCGGAGGTGTGCGACAGACACATGACGTAATCCGTCTTCAGTGGCGTTGCGGTTCGAACGACGGGAACTTGGCAAGTTGCGGTTGCCGGGCCGATCGTGGGTGGGATCATTTTCTTTTCGATCACCAAGGCGGCGGTGACCAGGTTGACCGATCCACTGGCAGCACCCGTGTGTCCGATCGCGGCGGCGGGCGAGATCACGCCGACGCCGGGCAGCGACTTGGCAATGGCGTCCTGTTCGGCTTTGTCCATGATCGGGTCGCCGCTGCCATGGCCCACCAGCACGCCGATGTCGGTTGCCGACAAACCAGCCGACTGCAGGGCTCCTTCGATCGCCAACGAGATCGCATCGGAAGATCCGCGAATCTGGGGCTGATCATTTCCCGCCGATCGCAACGGTTGCTGCATGCCGGCCGATGGAACAAACCGCGCCGCGTGCGAGACCAAGCTCGCCACCACTCGGCCGCCCCGTTTTGCCACCGCGTCGGCGTTTTCTAACACCATCGTTGCCGCCGCTTCGCCACCGACCACTCCGCGCGATCCCGAGTCGTAGGGACGCGAACTCAGTTCGATCGGCTCGATCGCTTCGGCGATCGGCAGGTCGCCGCGATAGTTCATGCGAGTTGTATTGACGCGAGTCCCCACACCACCGGCAACCATGACGGTCGCGATTCCTCGATGCAGGCATCCGGCCGCTTCGATCATGGCGGCGGGCCCCGAAACGTCGCCCAGTACCAACGTATTGTTGGGGCCTTGCGCGTTCATCGAGATGCCGACGTGACAGGCCGGCATGTTGGGCAAGTACTTCAGCATCCACAGTGGCAACACTTGCTTCATGGCCGCCGCACCAAACGCCGACGCATCGAAATTTCGGTTTTCGTCGATGCACTCTCGCATCGCGTCTTCCATTTCGGCCGGCGGGCCGTAGAACATTTCGCTGCCAAAGACGGTGCCGATGTCGGCCGGCTGGATCGACGAATCAGCGTCATCTTCGACCGGGAACGAGGCATCCAGACCAGCGTGACCGATCGCCAACTGTGACGCCGCAAAGCAGATTTGGATCTCGCGGCACATGACCTTCATCGCTTTCCGCGGACGCACGTACTGTTTGGCGTCAAAGTCGATGATCGGACCACCGACCCACAAACCACGGTGCTCGGCTGGCTGGCTGCTTTCCCAGTCGGCGGGCGGTTTGGCGCCGTCATCCACTCGGTTTTCAAGCGACGTGATCCCCGACTTTTGGTTAAGCAATGCGTCGAAGAACGCGTCGCTGCCGATTCCAATCGACGAGACCACGCCAAGCCCGGTGATGACAACTTTGCGATTGGGCATGAAACAAGTGAGCCGGAGGAAAATGAAGAGTCTGAGGCTGGATTATGGTTACCGACCCGCCTGATGACCAGGGTTGCTGGGATTCGGATCACAACAGCATGAGATTAGCGGCAACCGTCTTCGGATTCCATTCGCCGGTTTAAAGCCCGTTATCCGATCGTTTTGTCATACAGCCGGTGTACTTTGGTTCGCTTCGCACCACCACGCTCGATCGTGCCTCGCGACAGCGAATTGCTTTCCAAAACCCAAGAAAATTCGCCGATTTGGATCCCATTCTTGATCGCATCGGGCAAAATCCGAGCCAGCGTCACCAAGCCGAGCCCCCACTTTTGGTATTCAGGCAAGACATTCGTGCTGATCAGCCGCAACCGATCGATGCTCTTCTTACCTCTCAGCAGCGTCAACCAGCCGAATGGCAACAGCTTGCCGTCAATCTTTTTGATCACTTGGTTGTAATCGAGCAGCCCAAAACCGGCGCCGACCGCTTTGCCGTCAATCTCGGCAATGCTGGTCAATTCGGGCACGATCAAGTGCTTCAAACCGGCTGATTGGACGCTGATTTCGGCCTCGCTCATGGGCACATAGCCCCAAGTCTGCTGCAGCGACAGGTTGTAGATTTCCAAGAATGATCGCACGTCCTTGGTGAAGTTCTTGCGGTTGATCGGCCGACACGCGACCTTGAAACGACGCGTCGCTTCGTTGATCACGAACAGTAATTTGGGGTCCAAATCTTCCAGTTGATCCATATGGGCGTCGTAGCTGTACAGATCTTGGACCTTGGCAAACCCCGTCGATTCCAACAGCCGCCCGTAATACGCGTGGTTGTACGTGATCATGAACGTCGGCGGCGAATCAAACCCATCCACCAGCAACCCGCACTCGTAGTTCAAGCTTGGATTCACCGGACCGCGAACATCCGTCATGCCTTGATCGGCCAGCCACTTCGTCGCGGTTGACATCAATTCGCCGGCGACCGACTCGTCATCAATGCACTGAAAGAAGCCAAAGAAGCCGCGTTTTTCGTCGTATCGCTTGTTGTGAGCATGATTGACGACCGCCAAAACTCGACCGACCACTTCGTCACCCCGCCGGGCCAGAAACGCCTGGCCGTCCGCGTCGTCATAGAATGGGTGCTTGGCAAAACCCAACAGCTTTTTCTGTTCGTGCCACAGTGGCGGAACCCAGTTCGGGTCGTCGCGATAGAGGTCGCGTTCCAACTGCAAGAAATCTTTGCGATCTCGCCGTGACGTGACCGGTTGGACGCGGACCGATGGACTCATGCTGTTTTGATCAGGTTGGGCGGTCTAGGATTCACGCTGATCGTGGATCCGAAAACGCGAATCGGAAACGGACAAATTCGAGTGTCGAGCAACCAAGATAACAGAGAAAACCATGACTGAGTCTGCGCCAGTGGTGCTAAGAAGCGCGGCCAATCCCACCGTTCGACACTTGGTCCGCCTGCGCGACAACCGATACCGCCGAAAATCAGGCCGAGTGATCGTGGACGGATGGCGTGAAACCGCCCAGGCGATCGAGTCTGGCATGACAATCTGCGGATATTACGTCAGCGAGTCGGACGCCGATACCGTTCCCGCAAACGAAGACCCGGCCGCCGCACGCGTTCGAAAACACCCGGCCGCCGCCGGAAAACGAATGCTAGCATCCGACGCGATCATGGAAAAAATCGGCTACGGTGACTCGGTCCGAGGCGTCGTGGCCGAATTCGAGCGTCCCGACTGGGGACTCGGCCGACTGAAATTGCCCGCGTCGCCGCTGGTTCTGGTGCTGGACAAAATTGAAAAGCCGGGCAATATCGGCGCGGTTTTCCGCTGTGCCGATGCGGCGGGAATCGACGCGGTGTTGCTGTCGGAATGCCAAGACCGATTCAATCCCAACGCGATCCGAAACTCGCTGGGAGCGATTTTCCGCGTCCCCAACGCGAGCGGTAGCCAGCAACAGATCGCCGATTTTTTGGCGGCCGAAGACTTTCGGGTGTTGGCGGCTCGCGTCGAATCGTCGACTCCGTTTTGGTCCGTCCCCTGGGCCGGACGCGTCGCCGTCGTACTGGGCAGCGAAGCCGACGGACTGGGCGATCGCTGGCAAACGATCCCAGGCGGGGACGGAAAACCGCAGAAAATCGACGGAGTGCGAATTCCGATGGCCGGGAAAGTGGACAGCCTGAACATTTCCGTTTCAGCGGCCGTGATCACGTTCGAAGCCATCCGGCAGCGCGCCCACCGAACGTGATCTTTCGCGCCAACAGGCACGATCCGGATCCTAGTTTGAATCGTCAGACGTGGTGGATCGGGCAGAATCGTTAATGTCGCGTCAATCGGAATCCGATACTTGGAGCATCCGATGTTCCGACTCGCCTTCGAGTCGCATAATCGGTGGGTGTGCCAAGGGGGGTGCATCGACCAAGTTCGCTCGGACGCAAGGACGCGGCATGCGTGACTCACGTAAACAATTGGCAGACTCGACACGACGCAAACGGCGAGCGTTTTTGATGGCGATGCTGTGGACGGCGACCAACGTCGTTCACTGCCAATGGACATCGGCCGCTGATTCCGCCATGCCGCCATTGCCGCTGAATTCGTCGGCGGACATGAAGACCAATCCGTTTTGCGAGCCATCGGCGCCCGCCATGACGCTGCCGCTGCAACTGGCATCGGGCCAGGACAACCGCGGCACCGTTAACCATGCGATGTCGCCCAACGTTCGATTGATGCCAATCGGCACGGCCATCGGACTGCAACCGATCGGAAGCGGCCAACCACGCCGTGTCGGTGGTGCTGCCATGACCATCGAAGAACCCCGCCCATCCGAGGTCCAGGACAATCGGTTGATCGGATCGGCACATCATGTCAATCATTCGTTGGTCGAAGCGACCATCGACGCTGGTGTTCAGGCTGGTGCTGATTCAGGCGTTGTAGGTGCCGAGCCCATCGATGCCAGTCCGGCAAAGACTTCGATCGTGTTGATGCCGACCAAGTTCGCCGCCCCGATTGTTGTTCCAAACGCAACTCCCGAACCAGCCCACACGCCGACTGCCGAGGCGTTGGACGCCCCTGTCGCTACCAACTTTGGCGCCAACAACTTTGGCGCCACCAACTCTGTCGCCACCAACTCTGGTGCCGACAACTCTGTGGCTGCACAACCTGCTTCGGAAACATCCGCGTTCCGAAAACCATCGACTTCGGTATCAGTGCTTGACAGTCCAGTCGAACGCCCCGCAGTCGCTCATCGTCAGCTAACTCCGGTGCCTCGATTCGACAGCAGCGACAACACGGCTGATCTACAACCGACCATCATTCGATCGACACGATCGATGGGAACAGTGCCACACGTGATCGAACCAATCGCAGAGGACACGTCGATCGACGAAGCGGCGGCGACGGCTCAATCGGTGCTCGGTAGTCCTGCGGCAACGCAACCGGAAACGGTTGCACGCGCAGTGCCCACCCCAGAACCAGTGCCAACCCCAGAAACATCGAACCCAGAACCGTCGAATCCAGAACCGATCAGTTTCTCAATGACGGATCTGTTGAGCACCGGTGCACCGGACGCAGACGTGACGTCCGAAACCGAGGGGCACCAAACCGACGATAGCGACACGGCTGACTTCTATGTCGACGCAGACGGCGTTGCCGATGATGACGACTTGCAGATATCGGACGATCCTGTCAACGCGATCAGCCAGCACAACGTTGGCATCGATATGGTCGAGCCCATCGTGATCAGCGACCCGGCCGCCGATCACTCGCCGATCGAAATTCAGTTTGGCGACTCCGACGATTTTGGCAACTCAGACGATCAAGAAGACCAAATGATCGCACTGGAATTGGCCAAGCCTATCGTCGCGGATCCGGTCCCGACGCCCGAACCCACACTTTACAAACAACGCTATCGATCGCCAGTTGCCGTCACCGCGGTTCCGGTTTCGTTGGGTCGTGACAACGTTGCGGCAACACATTCGGTTCAAACCGCCGTCGAATCCAACACGTCATTGACCTTTGATCCAGCAGCGGCTACCAAGCCACAGCCAACCGACAAGGCCAAACTAACACCGCTCTACTTGAGCCTAGCTCAGGTCCGATCTTTGACGATCGGTGGCGAAGTTCGCGATGTCAAAATCGCAAACAAGGGCGTGTGTCAAGCATTTGCATCGGGCCCGAATCAACTGAAGTTGATCGGCACCGGCAACGGAGTGACTCAGCTAGTCGTGTGGGCAACGCCCGACTCGAAAGGCTCGGTCAGTTCGCCACCACAGATGCGTGCATTCGAGATTCACGTTCGCGAAGAGGTTGCCGCAGGCGGTGGAAATTCACCGGATCGGACAGCCATGTTGAATCAATCGATTCGACGCGCATTCCCGGACGTTGACGTCGTTGTTCACCAACGCCAAGGCGAACTGATCGTCTCGGGTGCGTGTGGCAGCGAAGCGACCGCGAAGAAAATTGTTCGCATGGTCCGTAAGACCTGCTTGGTTCCCGTTCGAGACGAAGTTGTGGTTCGGTAAAGGCACTTTCGCCTGACCCCAAACCCCAATCCGTTTCCATCGATTCATCACACCGCGATTTCGATCGCACCGTTAGCCTACGAGACTCGATCATGAAGACCCAACCAAAGCATCCACGAACGTTGGCGGCGATCTGTAGCGTGGTCGCACTTTGCGCCGCGTCCATCACCACCGCTAATGCTCAAACCAGTTCAGGCGTGTCGAACGGGTTGTTTACCCACGGCAACGATTCGTTCCGAGTCGTCAACACGGCTGGTTATCGAACGGCGGCCGACTCGGGCATGTCGGCTGCTGGCACGGTCCAGCAAGTTGGCCATCTTGGCCAGTGCACATCGTGTGGAACGTCATGCGGCGGATCATGCGGTGGCGGCACTTCGATGGGAGTCGCCCTCGGCTACTCGGATTGCGGATCGTGCGGAACTGCCTGCGGCGGAACCTGCGGCCGGCAAAGCATGTTGTCGTGCGGCCCCAAGAACATGAACCCATGCCAGCCGTGCTCGCCTTATCGGTATGGATCGGTCGAAGCCTTGTACATGGCACCCAACAACGACAACTACACGTCAAGCCCCAACTTCGGCTTGGGCGACTACGACTACGAGTTCGGTTCGCGAATCACTCTGGGCGTTGTCGGCGATTGCATTCACGGATACGAAGCGTCGTTCACTGGCCCGTTTGAATGGGACCTGTCGCGTCAAATCAGTGCGGCCGGCGGAATCAACTCGTACCTAACAACGGGTTCGCCTGCGGCAGCCATGGCTTCGTTCACCGATGCAACCTTCCAACAACAAACGCTATCAGCGGAATACTACAGCCTGGAAGCCAGCAAGACTTTGGTCGGCTGGGAAATGGCCAAATTGCTGATCGGCGGTCGCTACATCAACTACGACGAAGACTACAGCTACACCAGCCGCACCGCCGCATCGGGCAACGGTCAACTCCGCAGCCAAACGCAAAACGACTTGATCGGTTTGCAAGTCGGCATGGACTTGCTGTATCCGATCAGCCGTCACGGTTACAGCGACGTGCGTGCTCGTGCCGGTGCCTATTACAACTCGTATGACACCAGCGTCTCAGTTTTTGACGCTGGAACCCTGCGAGCCAACGGCAGCGACGACGGCGGCGAACTCGCTGGCATGTTCGAACTTAGCACAGGCGTTCGCTACCAACTTGGTGAGATTCTGTCGGTCCGAGCCGGTGTCGAACTGTGGTACCTAAGCGGTGTCGCTTCGGCAACCGAACAGTTCTCGACGCAGATCTCTGATCGCACCGGACGAGGAAGTAACGCCGATGACGACATCCTGTTCACTGGTGTCTCGGTGGGTGCCGAACTGCGTTACTAGGACTGACTTCCTGGCAACCGGTTGATCGCAACGTGATCAACGACGCAGACGTGATGTGAGTTTGTGATGAGACCGCATCACGTGAAAGCCGGAACCAATTAAGAGCCGACGAGTTAATTCTCGCCGGCTTTTTTTTCGTCTTTGTTGATACGTTTCTTTTTCAACCATTGCTTGACGCTCTGGCTAGCCTGGCTGCTAATCGATTGATCCGCGCGATTGATGATCGTGTTTTCGGTGATCCGTGTGATCGCCTGCTGGATCTCCATGCCGCATCGATTGCAGACCGTCGGCGGATCCGAAATTGGGGCTCGGCACTCGGGACAAAAGTTCTCGATCGTTGGACGCATCGCGGCTTCGAACAGCCCGCCCACTTCCGATGCCAAGAACCATGGCGAATCGTCCTTGCGAACCATCGTTTGGCGAGTCACTTCGCCGGTACGGACCTTCTCCAATAGATCACTTGGCCTTAGAGGGCCAAGTTCCGCGGCGGTGCCTTTCTGTTGAACAAACCAATCGGTCAACGACTTGCCCTCAACTAAGAAATGAGAAGAAATAAGTGTCCGATCCCTTGTGTGCGATGCACCCGAAGGGCCGGTTCCCGGCGAAAAGGGTCGGACGCTTTTTTTCTCGCACTGATGC
>JBAUHR010000913.1:0-2194 GCA_049680385.1 Rubripirellula sp.
CAACCCGAACCCGACGGCCCTGCACTCCGCTGGAACTGGGATTCGGCGTTGGCGATTTCCCCGCACAACTCCAAACGGATCTACTACGGATCGCAAATTTTGTTTGCCAGCGACGATCGCGGCGACAACTGGACCGCGATCAGCCCCGACCTCTCGCGCAACCTCGACCGCAATCAACTAAAGGTGATGGGACGTGTGTGGAGTGTCGATGCGGTTGCCAAGAACATGTCGACGTCTCAATACGGGACCATCGTCAGCGTTAGCGAGTCGCCCATCGTCGAAGGCTTGATCTATGTCGGAACCGACGACGGAATGGTGCAAGTCACCGAAGATGGTGGCAAAAGCTGGACCGCCATCAGCACTTTTGGAACGTTGCCCATTCCTGAATTCGGTTACATCAACGACATTGAAGCCGACATGCACGATGCCGACACGGTTTACGTTGCCATCAACAATCACAAACGAGGTGACTTCAAACCCTACATCGCCAAGTCAAGTGACCGCGGCAAGACGTGGGAGAACATCACCAACAACCTGCCAGAACGCGGCAGTGTCTACACGATCAAGCAAGATCACCAAACCGCAAACCTGCTGTTTTGCGGAACCGAATTCGGTTGCTTTAGTTCGGTCGACGGCGGCAAAAAATGGCTCAAACTTGCCGGTCTGCCAACGGTTGGAATTCGCGACATCGAAATCCAACAGGACGAAAACGATCTGGTACTCGCCTCCTTTGGACGTGGTTTCTATATCCTTGACGATTACTCGCCGCTTCGCGAAGTCGACTCGGAGCTACCCAAGTCGAACAAAATCTTTCCGATCAAAACGGGAAAGATCTACGATCGGACGGCTCCTCTAGCCGGTGGCAGTCGCGCGTTTCAAGGATCCAACTTCTACGTCGCGCCCAACCCGCCTTACGGGGCCGCAATCACGTATCATCTAAAGGATTCGCTGAAGACAAAATCGTCCGAGCGAAAATCGAAAGATCAAAAACTCGCAGCCGCTGGTAAAGACACCGCCTACCCAACATGGGAGGAATTCAAAGCAGAAGATCGTGAAGTCGCACCGAAAGTTCAACTGAACATCCGCGACGCTAACGGTGATCTCGTCAAACGTCTCTCCGGCAGCACCTCGAAGGGGCTTCATCGGACCCATTGGGACCTGCGTCATGGCGCGTTTGGACGATTCGGTCCGCTGGCGCTGCCTGGTAAGTACACCGTCGACATCACGCAAACCGTCGACGGTGAAACGACGGAACTGGTCGCCGCAACCGAGTTCGAAATCGAACCTCTGATGGTTGATCAAGTCAACGAATCTGACCTCGCCGATACCATGAAGTTTTTGGAGAAAGCTCATTCGTTGTCGATGGCGGTCAACGGTGCAACCGATGTCGCGGAACAAGCGAAAAAGCAACTGGACGCGATCATGTCCGTGATTCGCAATTCCGTCACACTCGACCCTGCACTTGCCAATGATGTCCGTTCGCTTGAATTAAAGCTGATGGACATCATGGAAGCGTTCGACGGCGATCCGACGAAGACGAAACGGAATGAACCAGAATTGCCCGGGATTTCCAGCCGCATTCGAACGATGATGTTTGGCGCCATGGGATCGCTTGAAGGCCCCACAGGAACTCACGAACGTCAATACGATATCGCCCGTCAGCAGTACGAAGCGGTCCTCGGCGACTTGAAGGAACTTGTGGACCAATCCATTCCCGCGATCAACGAGAAATTGGATGAAGCAGGTGCACCTTGGACACCGGGTCGCAAGATTCCCGAAATCAAGTAACCCATTGCGAGCCGCAGAAGTTAAACTCAGGAAAGCATACCGCGTCGACGTGGGGTGCGATGGTTTCATCCAAGCTAACTCTTTTAGATTCGACGGATCATGCTTTTTTGGAAAAAGAAAAACTGGGAAGACGACTACGACGAGTACTACGCTCAAGACCGTGGTCCGTCCAACACGGGGCCAAGAACGAAAACACGTTACTTGGCTCACGTGTTGGTGCTCGGTTTGCTAGGAGGCCTTTTACTGGCCGCTGTCGGGTTGATCAGCGGTCGAACGATGGTGGAAAAGTTCGCGTCGTCGTTGGTTTCTCCCTTTGGTGCGATCTGGATTGGTCTGATGCTGCTGGTTTACTTTTCGTTGCTCAACCGACAGGCATGGCCTGCGGTCGTTGGCTTTTTCGTTTGGT
>JBAUHR010000914.1:0-6079 GCA_049680385.1 Rubripirellula sp.
TTTGTTTATCAGATGGTTTCGGCGCTGCGACAAGTGCGCGTGGCCTCGATCATGCAGTTTGTTCAGTCGGTCGCGTTTACGATCATCGGCATCGCTTGGTTGACGTTCGGTGGCGGGTTGACCGGGCTGGTCTACGCTTTCATTGCCGCAACCTTGATTGCGACGGTGCCCGGACTGTACACCTTGGTCCGTGGTTGGGCGGGATTACCGGTCAGCCAAGATGCGTTTGATCCCACGTCGATGTGGCGTCGTTTGATGCCGTATGCGGCTGCGCTTTGGGCGATGAATTTGTTGTCCAACGTGTTCGCGCTGTCCGATCGCTACATGATTTTGCACATGATGCCGGGTGGCGACACCGCGACTCAGGCCGCCGTTGGCCAATACCACAGTGGCCGGATCATTCCCGTGCTGCTGATCAGTTTAGCGACCATGGTTAGCGGTGTGCTGATGCCTTACTTGGCCGCCGACTGGGAAGCTGGTCGCAAAGAAAAGGTGCGTGAAAATTTGCGCCGCATTTTATTTGCTGCGTCTGGTTTCTTCACCGCCGGTGCCGCTGTCGCGATGGCGATGTCACCTTGGTTTTTCGAAGTCGTATTGGAAAACCGTTACGCCGCCGGCCTGCAGTTGATGCCGATGACGTTCGTCTTTTGCATCTGGGTTTCCCTGGCGACGATCGGACAGGACTACTTGTGGGTTGCGGAAAAGGGTAAGTGGGTTGCCGTGGCGATTAGCGTTGCCTTGATCGTGAACGTGGCGCTCAACTACGTGCTGTTGCCAATGTGGGGGCTGGAAGGCGCCGTGGTCGCGACCTTGGTTGCCAACGGAGTCATGTTGGCGGCGTTGTGGTTGGCGATGTCGAAGTTTGGATTCCGATTGGACCTGACGCTGCTGATTCTGTCGGTCCTGCCTGCGACGTTATTGGCTGGTCCGTGGATCGGGCTCGCCTGTGTGGTCATTGCCTGTGTGGGGAACGTCGAAATTCGCGGATGGTGTGACGAAGGCGCCACGTACCTGATCCAGCGACTTCGCCCGCAACCGGGCGGCGCAGCCTAGTACCAGAACCTGTAAGTACCGTCCGTTATCCGATCCGACGGCGCCGACTAAGGGCAGCGGCACCGAAGGTTCAAGTCGTGCAGCCCTCGTTTTATCGCGCGGGGTCCGACCTACTTTTGAGGACGTTTTGGCGTTACTCTTTTCGCATGAACTTTCTTTGCCATGCGATTCCGTATCTCGACCAGCCGCTGTTAGCGATTTCGACGGGCGTGCCCGATTGGATGAGCGTTGTGGATCGCAAAGTTCGGGCGCGTGGCAAATACGCCGCCCAGCATGTCGACAGCGATGACCCGGCATTAGCTGCGGTCGCCGGCGGGATCCTTCGGCACATTGCCGACGATCGTTGGTTCCACGGCACTGCGGCGTTTGTCGAGACGAACCTTCGGTTGGCGGTCGAGCTGCGTGATCGGCTGCCGGGCGATACCGGTTTTCGGCCGATGTTTGTCGGGCATATCTTGATCGAGATGCTGTTGGATTCGTATTGGCTGCGAGACGATCCGTCGCTTGGCCAGCGTTACTATGACGCCGTTTCAGCGGCCGATGCGGCGGTGGTTCAGCAATCGGTGGTGACCATCACCGGCAAACAGGTCACCGGTCTATCTTCGGTGATCCAGCGATTTGCGGATATGAAGTTCCTTTACGATTATCGTGACCACACCAAACTGTTGATGCGGATCAATCAAGTGATGGCACGGGTTGGGCTGAGCCAGTTGCCCGACTCGCTGGTCGAGTGGCTCGCAAGTGCTGACAAGTTGGTAGAATCACGACGTGTTCAGATGCTGACCCCGCCCGACGGGACGGATCCGTTTGGATTCGCCAAACGAGCGACCTGATAACCTTCCTGATACCCTAAGAGAAAACCATCGCGATGAAATACGGAATGAACCTGCTGCTGTGGAGCGGCGAAGTGACCGACGCCATGTTCCCCGTTTGTGAACAATTGAAGGCAGCCGGTTACGACGGTGTTGAGTTGCCGATGTTCAACTTGGATTTGGACTACGCCGCGATCGGCAAGCAACTTGATTCGATGGGCCTGTCGCGCACTGCGGTCACGATTCGCAACGAAGCCGACAACCCAATCTCGCCCGACAAGAGCGTTCGCGACTTGGGCATCTCGTTGACCAAGAAAACACTCGACGCCTGTGCCGCCGCGGGAGTCGAAACCTTGGTCGGACCGTATCATTCGGCCATCGGCATTTTCAGTGGTGCCGGCCCAACGTCCGACGAATGGAAGTGGGGCGTCGACAGCATGCAGCAAGTCGCCGAACACGCTGGCAAAGTTGGTGTGAAGTTGGGCGTCGAGGCGCTGAACCGTTTCGAGTGTTATTTCTTGAACACGCATGCCGATTCGACTCGCTTCGCGCGTGAAGTCGATCACCCAGCTTGCGGAATCATGTACGACACCTTCCACAGCAACATTGAAGAAAAGTGCATCAAGAGTGCCGTGAAAGCGGGCGGTGACAAGTTGTTCCATATTCACATCAGCGAAAATGATCGCAGCACGCCCGGCGAAGGCGCGATCCGCTGGAAAGATAACTTCGACGCGATCGTCGAAAGCGGTTACGACGGCTGGATGGTGATCGAAGCGTTCGGTTTGTCGCTGCCCGAGATCGCTGCGGCGACCAAGATTTGGCGCAAGATGTTTTCCGACGAAATGTCGCTGGCCACGAACGGTTTGAAGTTCATGCGTGGCGAAATCGAAAAGCGCAAAGCATGAGTACCGAAACCAGCAACCGAATCCTGATGGTGTCGGGTGATCTTGTCTTTGGATCACGCGTGAAGGCGGCTGCCGAACGAGCCGATTGGAAATTCTCGCTCGGCGGTCGATTGCCCGATGGCGAGCTTGATGACGTGCGGTACGTGATCGTCGACTTGTCGACTCGCAGCGGCGTAGTCGGCACGATCGTTGGCGAGTGCAACGAGCGATGCCCTTCGGCCAAGCTGATCGCGTATGGGCCGCACGTTCAAGTGCCGAAATTGAAAGCTGCACGCGACGCCGGTATCGAACAGGTGATCACGAACAGCCAATTCGACGCAATGCTCGCGACCCTGTTCGACTAGCCATGATCCGCAAAAACGCATCGCGAAAGTTGCCAGCGGTTTGTTGATTTAATCGTTTAACCGTTAGACGCAGGCGTACGTTTTTCCTGTCGCGTACGCCTGCGGCTAACGGTTAAACAATCAGCGAACGGGTTAAACAATCAGACCGCGATGCAGTACTAAATCGACAATCCATTATCGACAAACCATTGACGAGTTTCGTTGTCTGATCGCAGCAAGCGGCGACATGCCCGTTACGGGTCGCGTCTTAAGTCGCCGCTGAACTTTGTCTTCTTGGCGGCCAAATACATCTGCCACTTTTGTTCGTTGTAGCCAAAGTCGACGTCGGGTTCGACCGTCCGCAGCAGTGCTAAGACCGCCGGGTTCGGCTGAGTGTCATTGATCTCGACGGCTTTGCCGCCGGTCGACATTCCGTTGGAGCCGTTGTCGCCGAATCCAAGGCTCATGCCGGGTGGCGGTGGCCCAACGGTTTTTACGGTCGTGACCAACGCATCGACATACGTCATCGCAAGTTCGGGGTCCGGGAACCACGACAAAGCTCGGGCAGCCCGGTGAATCGTTTGCCGATTATTCGCCGACAACATCGGTACATAGGTCGCCGACGCTGAATCCGCACCGTAGACAAGCAGTTGTTCTAGCGCGGCTTCGCGAATGGTCTCGTCCGTTTCTTCGACCCCCGCCATGACCAATGCTTGAACAGAAACCCGGTTCTTGAATCGGCCCAGCAAATCGATCCATAACCGCCGCATCGCGACTGGCTGAGACCGATCGTTTCGCGACTCTTCTAGCTGTTGGGCAATCGCCAGAGCGGCCAGCGGATCTTTGATCGCTCGCAATTCTTCTAGCGCTTCGGCCGATTTCGATGATCGCTTCGAAACGATCTTGATCAGCCGGTTGACCTCTCGAATCCACAGCTTTGATTCCGTTTCACTGGCTTCGGCCGATTCAGCTAGCGCGACCGACTCGGGAAGCTCCCATTTGCGGCCCACCGATATCATGCCTCGATCGCGCATCATGTCAGTGCGATGAACCCACTTGCCGTTCTCTTTCAAGTACCCCAGTGCCGCTCGGGCCAGTTCGTGTTCGGGGTCCAGCTCGATCGCACGTTGGAAATGGTACTTGCGATATTGGCCGGTCTGGCCAGGAATGTTGCCGGCCGTCGCACACCAAATAGCTAGCTTGTAATGCAGTTCGGCGTTGTCGCCCGCTTTGACAGCGTTGCGTCGATATTGAGCCAATTCGTCAGACTTGACGACGCGAGAAACACGGCTGTTCGGGATCGCGACTTGAAGATCGTCGTCGATGGCGACCACCGTGTAGTCGGACTGGCGAGCGACTTTGCCCGTCAAATGACCACCACCAGCAATCTCGACCGAATCGGCCACCGCCGAAACGGGAACCAAGCAGGCTGCGGAAGACAGCAGCGCAAAGGCTAGCGTCGTGGTCAGCAATCGGATCATCGTGAGTTGCCCTTTGAAGTTGATAAGCTCAATTCTAGCCCACTGGCGGACGATAACCATACTTGACTATGTTGATCGTGTTTGTAATCTTTCGATATGTCAGCCAAATCTCTCTGCCAAACTTCGGCGTCGTCCGACCGACCTATGAACGAAAAATCGTCACAACCTGATCCGCCACTGCAGGTCTTCTCGATCGATTCGGGCGAGCCACGCGGGGCATTGGCGGCCGATCCGCCACTTCACCCGACCGACGAATTTCTGGCCGAAATGGCGGCCGAAAGCGCAAAGCTGGAAACTGCGACGCCGCAAGAGATCCTGCGCTGGGCCGTCGACCGGTTTGCACCTAAGTTCACGATGGCGACGGCGTTTGGCCCCGAAGGCATGACGATCATGCACATGCTGGCAGAGATCGCCCCCGAAACGCCCGTTTTTAACCTGGATACGGGCTATCAGTTCAAGGAAACGCTTGAGCTTCGCGAACGGGTGAAAGAAAAGTATGGCATCGAAGTCGAGTACAAATTGCCCGACACCACGGTCGAGCAGTACGAGAAGATGCACGGAGGGCCGCTGTATGCGACGAATCCGAACCAGTGCTGCTTTGACCGCAAGATGCGACCGTTGCACGAGGCGGCTAAGGGCCAACACGCTTGGGCCAGTGCGATCCGCCGCGACCAATCGCCCGACCGGGCCGCGGCACCAATCGTCGGCTGGGACAAGAAGTTCCAGTTGGTGAAGGTCAGTCCGCTGGCAAATTGGACCAAGAATCAGGTCTGGGGTCTGATCAATAAAGAAGGCATTCCGTACAACCCGCTGCACGATCAGGGCTTCCCCAGCATCGGATGCCAGCCTTGCACGCGTGCGACTCAGTTGGGCGAGGACGAGCGGGCCGGTCGTTGGGCGGGATTCGAAAAGACCGAGTGCGGGCTGCACAATTCGTAATTCACGCCTACTTCGGGAGAAACCAAAATGTTGATTTCCGCTCGCGTGCATTACGCATCTCTTGCCTTGGTCGAGTTAGCCGTCCGCAGCAGCCAAGCGTCGCCCGTCACGGTGCGTGACATCACCGATCGTCATGGAGTGCCGGGGCCGTTCTTGGTGCAAATCCTGCGTACGCTGCGTGCGGCGGGATGGGTGCAGAGCATCCGTGGCAGCCAGGGCGGATACCGATTGTCAGCCGAACCGTCGTCAATCACGTTGCTGGATATCGCCGAAGCGGTCGGTTGCAGCCAAGACTCGGCGTGCAGCGTCGAGGGCAAGGCAACCGTCACTGACGAACGCTTGCAAGAGGTTTGGGACGAAGCAGCCGAGGCATCGCGGAACGTGCTAGCTGCTGTGACGCTGGCCGACATGGTCCAACGCAGCGTCGATGCCGACGCCTCGATGTTTTACATCTAACGTTTTACATCTAACGCGGCCCTCGATTCTGCCCCATCGGAAATCTCGGGCCAGTGTTTAGGCCGGCCCCCAATGCATTCCGCCGCTCGCCCGGATAGTCGCCGTCAATG
>JBAUHR010000915.1:0-8956 GCA_049680385.1 Rubripirellula sp.
GGATTTGGTTCCGCGTGCATCGGCACGCGACCGGCCGCGTAGGCGGACCGCCGTCCATAGACCGCCATTGAACTCGCAAACACGAATCGTTTTAAGTCGCGTCCACTTACCTTCATCGCTTCGATCAAGCGCTGCGTGCCGGCCAAGTTGACTTGCAAGCCGAGATCGCGATGCTCATTGCAATCCGGTGTTTCCAAGCCCGCCAAATGCAGGACATGAGTGACATCGTATTGGACCAGTGTGGCGTGCAGTCGCGGGCGATCGACCACGTCAACCTGAGCGAACTTCAATCGAGAAGAGACGGCCTCGCCAAAGACCTCGCGTTTTCGTTCGCGACTGATGCGGCGACTTCCGACGACAACGTCGCAGACACTATTACTGATCAGCCATTTTGCCGTTTCCGCGCCGACGCACCCGAATCCGCCCGTGATGAAAACGGTTGCCGTCGCTCGGGAATCGTCGATCATTGGCGTATCACTTTAGTGCCCATCGTTTTACATCAGGACGTTCTTCGCCGTCGCTATTGAAATCTGGTTACGAAACCGAACACTTGCATCGTTGTTTGGTTCGGTCTGGAATGCGACGTCGAACGCACCATATCAATGCCAGTCCGGTGATCGCGAAGAAGCTCGTCGTTGACGGTTCGGGTACGGCCGTCACGGAAAGGTTGAACGTCGTGTTCGCCAAGGCGATCGGTACGGGCAGTCTCGTCTGGGGATCGATTTGGTCCGTGTTGAAGCCGGGTGTGCTTGGATCTAGCGTGATGACGTAGTCACCAATCGCAAGCGCGGACGCGTCGATCGTTAATTCGAACCAACGCTGTGGGGTAACGCCGAGGGCCTGGACATTCGTAAGTTCTTGATCAACGAAAACTTCGGTGTCGCCTTCAAACGGGAATACGAAGAGTGACGATGTGCTCAGGTTCGTGTCGGCATAGAAGCCGCGATCTTCCGACGAGGTCGTGCCGATATCACTCGCAGTCACCAGGGTTGCTGAAGGAAACAGGAATCCGATTTCGATACCAAGCACTCGGTCGGCCGCGTTGCTACTGACGAAAAAATTCAGCTTTTGGTTCGCCGCTTGCCGGATCGACGATTCCGCGGCACCCGCGGAATCGAAGGCGATGATAACGTCGGCATCCGACCGAGTTTGTATGGCAAGCAGCAACAGCAGGGCGATCAAGCTAAGTCGAAAGTTCTTCATTTCATTCATACAGTCAAAGGCAACTGAAATTGGTTACTTTAAAGGGCCAATTCGTCAATTTCGGCGGTCAACTTCGCAAAGAACGCATCAACCGCGTCAAGGGAGTGGATCGATTCTTGTCGAAATTCTTGGACCCTCGCGGTGACGTCGCGTCTGACTTCGCTCGCTTGTCGCAAATCAACTCGTCGCAAAGCGATTAACTGAAGTCGCACTTTTCGATAGCCCATCGATATCGCTCGCCTGTGCTCACGCGCGGTCGGCAAGGTTGCTTCCGCCATGGTCGAAGTTAATGGAACCGTCGGCGTGAAGGGCGCCGTTGGTGCGACTGGGGTCACGTTGGCAATCACTTCCTGAGCCGGATTCGGTGCAGATAGTACTAAACCACTTTGCTGGGGCGGAGCAACCGAAAGCGGCTGTGGCCCGGTGATCATCAACAGCCCCTGGATCGCCTGACTACTTCGTACGATGAATGTGTCAAGCGAATTCACTCGTCCGTCGCGGTTGAGATCGTGAGGATTTTCGATTCCCGCCGATCCCGGAGCGGTCGATTGGTTTCCGCGAATCACCAACGTATCGGTCGACGTGACTCGCACTTGGCTGCCTGTCGCCGCACCGGTGACTTCGCCGACTTGATTGCCTAGATAGAACACGTCGTCGGTCGCCAATCCCGCGCCGCCTGACGCCCGCACGGTGACTTGCAGCCACTGGTTCAGGATCGCCTGGTTTGGCCAACTGATGACAACTCGTGTCGAGCCACTGGTTCCGCCACCGACGGTGGTGTCGATGGAAATTGGGGCCGGGGCGTCGGTCCACTGCGTCAGGTCTTGCGAGTTTCCAACTTTGAAGGTGAAGTCGCTAGCGGTCAGGGCAGTTGCCGCCGAGTCTTCAATATCGATAACGACTCGGTTCAGGCCGTTGACGTAGTTGGTGAAGTTGGCGGACGTAGCTGGTTGGCCGGGTAGCAAGCCGACAATGTTGTCAGCCGGTGTCGATGCTCCATACCCGGCAGAGGCGTTTGCATAGGCAACACTACGTTTGACGACCTGCGGCGTGGTCACAACCAACGATGCCGTCGCAATCGTCGATTCGTTCGGCGTTCCATTGTCAGTAACTCGCAGCGCAATCGTTCGAGGTCCCGAACCGGTGAACGTTTGCGAAGGCGTTAGACCAGTTACGTCGGCGTCAAAGGTGACGCCGTCATAGTCCAGGTCCCACGCGTACGTGAGCGTTTGGTCGGCGTCATAGTCGCTGGCCGATCCGGTCAACTGGATCGTTGCACCCAAAGCAACCACGTAGGGGCCACCGGCGGACGCGAGCGGTTTGTCATTTTCATCGATTCCAGGTGTTCCGCCGACGACGTAACTGGGCCGCCAATTGGTCCCGAAATCGTAGTCGCCGGATGTGCTGAGCACCGTTAGCGACGGCCCATCACCGTCGGTTGTGGAGTGCCAGTCGCCGCCCTTGTCGTCGTAAGTGAACGATTGGATGCTCGAGTCATCTGCGGCCAAAATCGTTAGCGTTTCGCCGCCGTTGCTGAGGCTGCCGCTGTACTGTCCCGCAACCGGAAGCGATGTGCCATAGAACGCTTCGAAGAGGTTTTGATCGACCACCACCAACGCGATTTCGCCGGGGCCGAGTTGGCTGATCGATCCATCATCAAAATTGAACGTGATTCCGTCGGTGAAGCGGACACCGGCGAGCGAAATGGGTTCCGAGCTGATGTTTTTCAGCTCGATGAATTCCCGGTCGCCCTCGTCGGCCGGGTTGTAGTGAACCTCGGTGACTCGCAAGTTCGACGCGGAAGCTGCAGCAACCGGAATGAAGAACGAAGCCTGTTCCGCAGCCGACCACGTCCCATCGGCCGCAAGAGTTCGTGCGATCAAGTCGATCGGCCCACTAACCGTGATTGGTGCCGGCGCCGAAGTGCTGGTGATCAATTCAGCATCGAACGTCGTGTCGCTACTGGTTGCTGAAATCTGGTGCAGTTCCGCCGCGATTAAGTTAGCTCCGTCGCGCAGTAGCGAGGGATCGATCGGGAACTCGTACCAGGTGGTCTCGTCGGTGCCTCCGACCACGGAACTAGCAGGCGTCGTCGACGTCAACGTTCCCGTCGGCAGGTTATCGCGAACGACTTCGACGCCGTTGATGTAAATCGCAACACCGTCGTCGCGTCGCACGCGGATGGTCGCACCGGTGGGTGACCCGCTGTTGAGATCCAGGTTGAAGGAACGGCGGAAGTAGGTGGTAATGAATTTGTTGTTTGAATCGGGGCCGTACGAGATTGGGGTCGCGGTCGCCGAGTTGCCGTAACCAAATTCCGAATTGCCGGTGTTCCAAAGCGAATCATTGAAGCCAGCGTCGTCGGATGTCCATGCGCCGGTGGGCTCAGTCCCGTCGTCGAGGAACCGCCAAGTCTGCCCCGATGCAACGACCGTTTCTTGGACGAGCTGCGGATCGTAGATTTGCGCGGACGGATGAATGCCGCCTCCGAACAGTCTTGGGTCAGTGCCGTCGGTCATGTAGTAAACCAAGCCGCCGGTTGACTGAAAACCAACCAAACTCGCGGGCGGCACTTCACCGCCATGTTGTCGCTGGCCATTGGCCAAGAACTGTGGCGCATCGACCGAGGGAAGCAGTGGCGCCGAGACGACGACGTTGTAGTCACCCGCACCGTCTTTTAAAACCAGCGTTGTGTTGCGGAACTGATCCAGCACAATCGACTCGCGAGCCGGCAGGTAGTTGTCGCGCAGGTTGGCAATCGCGTTGAGGAAATCAGCTTGCGTTCGCGGCGAGTTGTCCCCGCGTTTCGCATCGCCCCAGCGAGCCGATTCTGCAATCACCGCGGTCGTGATTTTTGCTGCCTCGTCATCCAGTCTTGCAATCATCGATGAAACACTTAGCGGCCCATCGTTAAAGAACGCCGATTGGATCGCGTCGGCGAATCGAATCCGGTATTCATCGTTGGCCATCAATTGTTGATGCAACCACTGCGGATTGAACCAATCGACGCCGACCTCGAAATTGGCGTCGTTGTAGGGGCCATTTCGGTCCTGGTTGACGTTTCGCATCGTGTGCTCGGCGTCATGCTGGAAAAACCGAAACCCCTCGCGCCCCGTACGGTCGCGAACTGCAAAATAGTTGTTGGGACGATTGTTGCCCAAGAAGTTCGAAATGGGTGCGTCTAAGTTGCCACCTCGAAGCGTTTCCATCATGTAAACGATCAGGTTGTCGACGTCCAACAAAACCGGAAAGTTCGGGTTGTCGCTGCCATCAGGATTCTTACCTTGCGCTTGAAGATAGGCAGCGTCTTCAACGAACGCAGGCGTGACCCCGTCCGTGGCACGCGCGTAAGCTTGTTCCCATAGCTGGGTGTAAGCGTCAAAGTTGCCGTCGGTTGCGATGTTTCGATAATCACCGCGTTCGGGCTTCAGCACGTCATAGTCGGCGACGTTACCACCAAAGTAGGCGGCTGCATAATTGGCGTCGGCCCGCTCTTGAGTCTGGTAGATGCCCCAGTACTGGCCGTCGAGATAGAGGTGGACCCATGTGCTTCGCGTATAGGGTTGACCTAGATCACGCTGCGCATAGCGGGCCAGCACTTCCGCAACGAAATTGTTCGTCGCATTTCCAGCAGAGCTCCATGAATAGTTCTGGGGCGTTCGCAAATCGAGCTTGTCAAATTCCGAAACGCCGGCATCGCCATGGACCGGATAGTTCAAGGTCGAGTCACCGTAGGATCCTCGAAAGAACAACTTCAAGGCATGCTTGGGATTGAAATCGCCGCGGCTATAGCCACCGCGAATCCGCAAGCCCGCGTTGACCTGGAAACCCGGTGTGCCGTCCGGATTGATCCATTCGGCCGATGCCGGCCGTTCCCAGTCGCGACCGTCTTGCACGGCGTTGGAGTAGATACCGAATTCTTCATCAAATAGATTCGCCAACTCGGTCGTCAGCGAAATGGTTGGCAAGGACAGCAATGCGTCCTTCACTGCTTGTTCGCCTTCGAGCGCAATCACATCGGGGTCGATACCGTAGTCGACGAAGTTGGTGCCCCAGGTCGTCGGCCATCCAACCGGCGCAGCACCATCGTTGGACTGAGTCAGGACGTCGTCTAGGTACAAGTACGTCCGCGTGATGCTAGGCAGCGAAACGTAGTCGGTCAGAAATGCCGCGGCACGTAGATTCGTCGTCGCGCTAACCGTAATGGGCCCCGTGTAAACGGTGCCGTTACTGCTGGTTGGTTCGCTGCCGTCGGTCGTGTATCGGATTGTTGCACCGGAGGTCGGTGACGTTAGTGTGATCGTTTGCGCGGTCGTGTAAAAACCCGCTGGTACGTCCGCGACGACCCGTTCGACAATACCCGAGACCGGATCCTGATTGACCTCGCCGGGGGTTACCGTGGCAAAGTAAGTTGGCGACTCGGTGGAAAGCTTGCTGGCAACCAATTCGGGGGCGATCAAGAAACTGCTGTTGGACGCTGACGCGTTCAGCCCCTGGATCGCTAGCACATTGCTTCCATTGACCAACGAGGCGATGGCAGTCGTGTCCAGCAGGATCGATTCGGCGTTGACCGTTTCGGCAAAGTCGCGTGTCGTCGTCGCTGCGGAATGGAACGTGAGCGACGTTGGTGCGTTTCGGCGGGCGACTTCGACGCCGTTGATCCAAGCCACAAATCCGTCGTCGTACTGCATTTTCAACAGCAACGTTTCGACATCTGTAACATCGGTGACAGTGAACGGGACCCGCGTGTACGCCGATGGGTTGATCCCAGACATTGACGCTGAAACGTCGGTCGCAACAAACGGATTTTGGCCGGCCACGTAAGGTTGCAGCGCCGTTAGCCCGCCAGAGGCTGTGTCGCCGACCAACGCAAAATTGGCGTTGAACGTTGAATGGGTGCCTTGCGCCGCAAAGAACTCTGCCGACGCGCCGCCCGCACCCTCAAACGTGACTAGCCTGACCTCATAACGGCCGGCCGCCGGCAAGTTGAACGTGCTGATTGTGTCTTTGGCGCCGCGTGTGCCTTCGAATGACGACGAGAAAGTCTGCCCATTGCCAGTTAACGTTAATCCAAATCCGTCGTCGCTGTTGACGCCAAATGACCACTCGCCAGCGCTCGGGACGACGATCGACGCGGTGGCTTCGATAACGAAATAGTTGACGTCGTCACCAATCGACTGATTGGGGAACGGGTTGTCGTTGTCAAATTGACCGTTTGCGCCGGTGCCTAAGAAATTGATCGTGTTAGTGTTTTCGTTCAGATCTAGCGACTGGTAAGCTGGTGTCGCGAGCACCAGTTCGGCATCCGTCAGGGTTGAGATGCTGCCATCGAAAGTTCCCGACGATTTTGCTTTTACATAACGAACATCGAAACCTGGTTGCTCGATTCCAAAACCGATCCCACTGGGCCCAGCGGTCCAGGATGCGTCGTCGAACGTCGTCGTCTTCCAACTGTCACCGAGCGATGCGTCTGCCGGCACGAAAGTCGTCGAACCATCACCGACTTCGACCAGGTCATCAACGTCAAATTCGACACCGTAAGAAACGTTGGTTGTTTGCGCCGGGTACTGCGGCGCGAACTCGCTAACAATCGTTCCGTCAGGCTGGACCAAGGCAAGGTAGTCGCCACCGGAACTAAGTTTAAAATTGGTGTGCAGTTGTTCGCCCGAAACCGCGCGGTCTTTGTCCGATGCGAACACGACCAAGAAATCGTTTGCGGCAAGGGTGACCGATGGGAATGTCCACTCGCTCAAATTCAGCGGATCATCGGTCAATCGCCAGCCCGACAGATCGACGCTCGACTGGGTCGGGTTGTGGATTTCGATCCAATCACTCGAGTCGCCATCGATGTCGTCCAGCCCACCCGAATTTGATGCCAGAAACTCGCTGATGATCGGAGTCGCCGCCATGACCACGCGAGGCTCTAGTCGTTCGGCGATCAGTTTACGAGCGAGGCGTCGACGGCGGGGAACTCTCTTGGTTCTGGTCTGCGAAGATGGCTTCAAAGTTCACGCTCGTACTGGATCGAGATAGATGAGATGAGTCGTCAACGACGGAAGGCTGACTCGTTTGGCGCTGAACAAACGTCCAAGACGTTACTAGACTAAACGCCGTGCGTTTCCGAAACA
This sequence comes from Rubripirellula sp., assembly GCA_049680385.1. Taxonomy (GTDB): domain Bacteria; phylum Planctomycetota; class Planctomycetia; order Pirellulales; family Pirellulaceae; genus Rubripirellula. The sequence continues at coordinate 7,332 of JBAUHR010000915.1, forward strand.
ACGCATCGATGGCGAATTATCTGCCGTTACGCGTGGGGAGCGTCTTATGACGGGCATGTCGTTATTCGCTGAGTGTAGGACTGGCGAGCGGTGTTCCTGGAATTGCTAGTCGGACAGTATTTTGAGCTAAGGCTAAATCACCGCTATTCGGAATCAAATTGGATGGCTTGCGTCGCCAAGATTGCATCGCACTGGATGGATATCTCTTTCAGGTCCTGGCTGGTTACGCCTGGGATGCTGCACTGGATGGTTTCGCCAGGCAACAGACCGCGCAGTGAAGTTGTCGATCTTTTCTCGCCTGCCGCAAAAAATGCGTCGCGGTAAAGCGGTGCTACGCCGTCGTTGGTGACACGCAGCGTCAACTCGCTGCCCTTGACTTGAGCCGATGCAACACGAAACCGATATCCAGTCGCCATGCTTGCCGACTTGATGCGATCGGCGGGTTGGAATCGTGGCTGGTCGTTCCCAATCATGTAGCTGATGTGGAACTGTTTGGCGGCGTCTTCAAAGGAAACGCCGTTGGGACCATCGGGGCCGAGTGCTTTCTTTTGATCCTTGTTGCTGTAGTAACTGAATTCGCCACCACCGGGTTGGCGCTTCCAGCGTTCCGTACCAAGCGTCTTCCAGTTGACGGCGTTTTCTTTCGGATGTGGTTTGCACAGAAATGAATCGTCAAAAACACCGAACCCAAGTGACAGCAGGTCGGCGTTGTCTTCCAAAGGCGTGTAGTCCCAGTCTGCGGCGTCAATGCTGATCGACCAAGGAAGGTTGCTGAACTGGCCGTCCATGTGTCGCAGGAACTTCGCTTGGTACTCTTTCGATGGAAACGTTTTTCCCAATTTGTTCGGTCCGTCGTAGATATGGAACTCGGCCCACAATCCAAAGCCCGTTTGCAGAAACGCGATTCGTCGATCGTTGTCGTACCGTTCCGCAAACCGGGTGTAGAAATCGAGCGTGAAATCTTGCAGGGCTTGATTGCTCCAGTCGCAAAAGTGAGTCTTCTCGCCTTCACTCTTGCCAATCGTTTCGTCGTAGTCCGGTCGGTTTCGGATCACGTCGGGAACTGTTGTCTCTTTGCCGACATAACAAAAGTAGAATCTCAAAACGGCCTGGTGATTTCGACCGGCGATCTGGTCAAGGATCTCGTCGATTTTCGCAAAGTCATATTGCCCGTCGGCTTGGACCACTTCGTTGTATCCACAATACCGATATTCAAGTGTGATTGCGTCCGAGTACTCAGCCGCCTTGGGATTGTCGGACCACAAAACGATTCCCGTCATCGGTTGGACTTGCGTGATCTGCGACTTCAGCGAAATCGGCCGAGCGTCTTGGCCCATCGACGAACTCGTCAACAGCGAGAGTGTACAAAAGAGTGGCAAGAGTCTTAAGGATGACATGGATCAGGTGCTCGGTCGTAGGGTGCTTTAGGAATCACGTTCAGCTTAGGTAAGCGAACCGTAAAGGTCGGGCGGTATTCGGATATAAAACGTGTGAGGATGCGTCGCATTTCATTGTGCGAGTGTCGCAATTCGCCCTCGCTCGACCGCGGCTAGCGAGTATTGTAATGGTCGAAACGGTGTTTTGGCAGTCGCTCGTTTGTCGCATTTCATTCTTGCGGGCATTCC
>JBAUHR010000916.1:0-2933 GCA_049680385.1 Rubripirellula sp.
TGACGACGATGGCGCAGGGGCAACGGAATTTCCTGACGACGCTCCCACGCCAGCTTGGCAAAACCCAGCTTGGCAAAACGGTCCGAATCTTCCTGTTTTTGCCCTCTGTACGGACGTGTGGATCGATTTCCATGAGCGGCATTTGGACTGGAGCGAGCCGGTCGACGGACTGCGTGCGGCATTGGCAATTCGCAGGACTGCAGCCAAAGGAGTTGCTGGCAACGAACGCAAAATCTTTCTCGTGATCCAAAACGTCTCCGACAAGCCGATTCGGTTTTGCGATACGGCGATTCAGGAATCCGATGTACCGGGTGCGGGAGTTGAGGGACGCAAGCTTTATTTGCAGGATAAAGGCGAGATCATGCTCGCCTTCCAGCGATCGGTATCGACTCAGACCGATCTGGTATTGCAACCTCGGCACATGCGTTCGGTCGATATGTTTGACAATGAAGAACCCATTGAGCAAGGTCTCAAAACGGGCGATTTGATTGCCGCAGGAATCGTCAAAGTGCCGACGCAGTCGCTGTTCGCCAAGTTGAACATTGTTCACGCTCCGCAGGGCGCCTGGACCGGAAATTTGACGACACCAACAACTCGCGGGGCTTTCGCAGCAGTGGGACCGACGCCGACAAGCAAAGAGGGACAAGTGCTGTTTCGCTATTGCATCGATCACGCTCGATTGAACGGTGAAATTCCGGGCGGGCTAATCAATCGCCTGCATGACTCGGTGCTGGAGTTCATTCGTTTGAACACGGGCGATACATCCGGTGATCCATACGCAAAGAAGATGCAGCCCATCATCGCGAGGTTCGAACCAAAGGGAGACTGGAAACAGGCTGATGTTGTCAAGCTGTTCGATGACATCGCCGCCGTGACAACGATTCCACTGGAACGCACAATGAACGCGATTCGCGAGAATACGCTGCAGCCAGGCCAAGCCTTGCCGGCGTCCATGCAAACCGCCAACTGGGGAGACGCTTTGCCCAGCGGCCTGCGAATGGCGTGGGTTCTGGAACCTCGTGAAAATAAGTACCATCTCGGGGCGTCATTGAAATCGCGTGTTGTGCTGCACAACGCTGGCAAAGAGCCAGTAATGTTTGTGACCCGCAGCTTTCATCAGCCCCGGCACGAGGCGGCGTCGGCCGATGGCGCAACTCTTCCGATGGAATCGACCGACTGGTTAACACGCGGTCGACCCGAACCGTACCGTTTGCGTCCGGGCGAAAGCTGTGAGCTGCATGCTCCGGGAATCGGTATCGGAGGACGTAAAAACAAGTTCGAAGACTGGTCAGACGTCCGAGCTGGCACCTGGATACTGGCGGGGGAAGGCGAAGATGTCATCTTCCGTCCAGGCGATATTCTGCTGACGGGTGACCACAATGCAAAGATCGATTCAGGCTGGTGGCTGAATCTTATTGAACAACGGGTCAAACAAGAGACACCGATTCCGACCGATGAAAAGGAACGTGAAGTCATTCTGTTCCGAGTCATCTCGGATCTGTTTGGCTACTCGCCGACCCCTGAGGAAGCCTCGGCCTTCTTGTCCGACAAATCGCCTGACGCAGCGAGCAACCTAGCGGATCGCCTTTCGAAACGCTCTGGATTCCAATCGGCCACCGGTTCGATCAAGAGCGGCGAAATTAAATTTCAAGTCCTTCCGGAAGACCCCGATGCGGCGACGCGGCCCCGAGTCACCATGAATCCCGGCCGGTTCAATCTGGGCGACGCATTGCGATTCGTCGTCGCACGTCGTCCGCAGGGTGAACGTATCGTCAACGAAGCGAACATCGTTTGGTATCCGCCTGGCAAAGACAACGTCCCAACCGAAGTGCCGTTGCCAAACGACTACGACACCTGGGCCGCAGGCTGGTCACCGGGAACCTCGATTCTGTGGGTGAGTCAAACCGGCTTGCTCCGCAGTTATGACTTCACCGAGAACGACGCCATTAACGAAACCCGCTACAGCGACGATCAAGTTGCAAGCGCCCCGATTCCACCAGACCTTCGCGAAGCGCTTCGCACTGCGTTAGCGAAAGTAGCCGCTCCCAAGCAAAAGCCTGTGTCTAAACCGCCTGCCGCAGAAGCCGCAGACCCTCCGGCGCAAAACCCGTAAGGCCAATCACAAAACCCGAGCTGACGACGACCTCGCCCTACCGCGCTAGTTCGGCTTCTTCGATCTTTGAGGCAATCGTTTGATAGAGAAATTCCAACCGCGTTCGTGTTTGATAGGCGGCGTCGTAATTGGATTTGAGTCGCTTGTAGTCGGAGGAATCCGCTTCCTCCGCAGCCTTCATCGCCAAGTAAAGTTCGCTGACTTTTTGCTCTGGCAGCAGAGTCAGCTTCTCGTTGATTTTGGCTTCGGCTTCACGGAGAAGATTCACTTGAGCTTGCGACTGTGCGCCGAGCCAGGGATTCGGAACTTGCAGCTTCATTGACTGTAACGTCCCGTCGCTGCCAGCGCGTAACGCTTCGACTTGTTGGGCGCGACGTTGTGACCCGATTTGCGCTGGTCTGGAGTCAGTTCCAGCAACAGATCCCCTGTTCGCACCGATCGACCTATCAAATTCTTCTGCAAGAGAAATCAAATGGGTCAAACCTCTTTGTTTCGGTCGGAGCAAAACAATGAGGTTTGACCCATTTGATCTATCATGAGGTTTGACCCATTTGATCTATCGGGGAAGTGGGTTGTTTCAGATCAAACACGAAGGAAAAAGGTACGCGGACTCAATTTGAGAAGGAAAAAGGTACGCGGACTCAATTTGGTTTTGGGGAAAGAAAAAGGTACGCGGACTCAATTTGGTTTTGGAGTCCCGGACCCTTTTTCCGCGCTCCGATGAAGCGGAATAGGTTGCACGCTCGATTCGGAGGGTAATGAACTCGCGTGAAGTGACGTGGCTTTATACCACCTTGGGTTCCCGCTTGGTCACTGATGG
>JBAUHR010000917.1:0-8718 GCA_049680385.1 Rubripirellula sp.
GTCGAGGTAGCTGAACCGGTCGCCGGTGCCGCGTATTACGTTCGCATCAGTGTTGACCCCAACTCGGCCGTCAGTGTCGGAAACTATGTTGCCGTTGCCGAATTTGTGTCGCCAACTCAACAAATGAACGAACTTGTTGCCGGGACAGCATCGTCAACGATCGATGAATTTTATCGATGGACCGCCGGAAAATCGAAACTCTACCGTTTCGACCTCAGTGCAGTCAGTGGCGGTTCGGACGAAGGTGTTCGACTGAGAATCTACGACACGTTTACCAAGGAACTACGTCTCGTCATCAGCGTGCAAAACGACATGACCCGATCAGGATTCGCTTGGTTGGATCAAGGTGATTATTTACTACGCGTCACGACGTTTTCGAATGCCGAACTACCCGTCGATGAAATCAACTTTGTTGTCCAAGTCGACGGCATTTCGGATGACCAAGACGAGGACTCATACGACCCTGAGTCGGATCCGTACTACGACCCGTACGAATACGAGTACAACCCGACGTACTACTACTATTACTATTCGAACTACGAATACTACTACGACTGGGATGAGTACTACGAGTACCAAGGCGACCCTGAATACGAGTACTACTACAGCGGACCGTAGTCTTCTGAGACCAAATCGATTCAGTCTTTCCTCTTAGCATCCTGTTCGGGGCCATTACCGCCCCGAGCGGCTGCTTGTCCGTGAACGCAGCGGCCCCTTCTGCCTCTTTGGGTTTCTATGGATTCTACGATATCGGTCAAACCAGAAGTGTTGACTCAGTTCTTGCAACGAGTGTGCGGTGGCAATCTGAATTTGCTGAACGCATCTCAGCGAGACTTGCAAGCGGCAATTCGCCATGCAAAAACGCGTGTCAACCTTGATCCCCAAAACCAGAATTCTCAGACTGTCCTTGCCGGATGGGAGTGCTTGGATGACCAGCCGGGTTTGGCCTTGGAACGATTGCGGCCGTTCTGCGACGCGGCGGATGCGTCAGCCGACACTCTAACCATCGCTGGTTACGCGAGCGTCCAATCGAACCTGTACGAGCAGGCACGGCAGATGTTTGACCGCGTTGTCAGATTGGATCCACATCGATGCGAGTGCTGGACGATGCTTGGCCGTATTGCATCCCATGCTGAACAGGCCGATTGGGCGATCGAGTTTCATAAACGCGCGATTGCGTTCGGTGATGACTGCAGCGAATCGGCGATTGAGTTGTCTGGCATTTACGTGCGGCATCGACGCTTAGACGACGCCATCCATATGCTTCGAGTCACGTTGCTTAGGCAGCGCAATCATCCCAAGCTGAATCGAACCCTTGCCCGGTTGCTTCGCAAACGCAGCATCCTGCTAGGGAAACAGGGCAAACGCGTTGCCCGACAACGAATCACCGAAGAACGACTGCAGTGCCTGCGTGCCGCCAACCGCGCAGCGCCTCGCGCCGACAGCTACGTTCGGCAAGGTCGAATCGAAGCCCGCCTCGAGCGATACGAAGAAGCGAGACAGTCGTTCGAACATGCGGTGCGATTGGAACCTGATTGTGCAACGTCGCTGGCCCACTTGGCTAGTGCGAATGTCGACCGGGGTGAGTTATCAATTGCAATTGAACAATTTGAAACCGCGATACGCATTTCGCCCGAACATTCGGCAACTCACTTCAAGTACAGCCGCGCAAAAAAGTTTAGCGATGATGACACAACTCGCGACTACATTGCAAAGCTGCAGTCGATATTGAGCCAGGACTCGTTGTCTTTAAGAAGCCAAGTCCATCTACGGTTCGCGCTTGCGAAGGTTTTTGACGACCTGAAACAGTACGATCTAGCGTGGACGAACTACGACATCGCCAATCGCCTTAAACCGGGACACAGCGAGCACGCCCGCAACGAAAAAACTGAGAAGCCACGAAAGCCACGCCCGCAATCTGAAACGAAACCTCTGAAGCGGATTGCGGAGGGTACAATCCGTTTTTTCAACGAGGACCTGTATGCCGCAAATCCGAACATTGGCGTTAGACGCGACGAAATTGCTCCCCTATTCGTCGTCGGAATGCCTAGATCAGGGACAACGTTGACGGAACAGATCCTGACCAGCCACCCAGACATCGCCGGTGCTGGTGAACTGAAATCGATCAACAACATTCGTCGTGGGATTGAGCACGAGACCAAGAGCAGGGCGACGGAGTCAGCGACCAAGCCACTCGCCTATCCAGAATCGCTGATGCAGATGGATCAGCATCGACTGCAGCGTTTTGCGAATGATTACCTGAACGAACTCAGTACGTTTAGAACGCACGAGCGGTTGGTGACTGACAAGATGCCCACCAACTTCATGCACTTGGGCTTGATCGCGTTGCTGTTCCCCAACGCAAAGGTGATTCACTGTCGGCGCGACCCACTGGACGTGCTGGTTTCATGTTACAGCCAAAACCTCAATCCACCGTTCTGTGATTTGAACGCTCTCGCGTATTACCATCGACAATACCAACAAATGATGGACCATTTTGAGCGCACACTGCCAATCAAAATTCATCACGTTTCGTATGAAGAAACGGTCGTCGACTGCGAGCGGGTTGCCCGCGGAATGATCGATCACTGTGGGCTAGAATGGGATCCCGCTTGTACCGATTTTCATCAGAACCGCCGATCCGTCCACACGCCAAGCAAATGGCAAGTTCGACAACCGATGTATACGTCATCAGTCCAGAAGTGGAAACGTTTCGAATCTCATCTGCGACCGATCATTGATGAACTGTCCGAGACGCAAACGAGTAATTGATCGCAACGGTCTGCTCCCCGCCAATCGCACCTTGATTACTTTGGACCTGTGGCATTGGTGGCCTTTCGGCCAACCGTGTACTCGTGTTTCTGAAATCCCGCCTAAACCGACAAGAGTTCAGGTCGACTTGGCAGCTAAATACGGCGATGGATTTTCGTTTGCAAACGACTTCCATTGGCGAGTTCAAAGCATGTTTGTGGCGTAAAAATTTTGCATCGCAAAGTACATTGCGACCGCAACAAGGATGCTCGATACCATGACAATTCCACCTATCACACGTACGCGTTTGATTTGCCACCACATCAACAGACCGGTCAATCCCCAGCCAACCATGGCGAATGCCATCGTGTCCACGAAGAGTGACCAAACCATGCGTGCGGTCCAGCTTGGAGTTTGACCATGCGACGTGTGCAATCGGAGGAAGAAACCTCGCAGGGATGTACCTGGACGACCATCGTATTTCGTGACGTCAATGTGACCGTCCCGCACCACATAGGTCACACGGGCGGGCTCGCCGTCGACGGACGCTAAGAAGTTAAGCTTCGTGTAGCCATGGGCGTGAAGGGAGCCTGCAAATTCAATCCCCGAATCCGCCAAGATGGACTCAGCGGAGCGTTCAGCGATCTGCTGAGGATTTTCATCAAGCTGAATGTTCTTGATGCTCGTTACGAGCTTGGTCGGTTTGAAGTCGTCGATCGGCAGCTTCAGTAGATAGGAGTCATGGTTGTTGGGATTGATGTGCAAAATGTGTTTTCTTCCGTCGACTCTGACTTCAAACATCAGGTTGTTGGTGAATTTTGCGCCGGAGTCTCCGATGGACTCCATCTCAAATTCATCACTCGCCTTATTGATCGCTAGAACAACTCGCCGAGCCAATTCGTCTGGCGTAGGAAACTCTGACATGACCGAACCCTGCACCGCGCTTTCGGGAATCGAAATCGATTCCACGTCTGAAAGTAGCCCTTGGTGATTGAACATCGCCCCCGTGATTCCATACAAGAAAACCCAAGGCAGCAGGAACAGGCCAGCATAAAGATGGACTCGGCGAGCAATCATCATGAAACGAGACAGCGGTTTCCGACGTCTCTTAGCTACTCGTTTCGATGAACCGGAGGTGTCATTGTGCGTCGGATCAGAATGAGGCATTGTCTACTCGAGGGAACAGTGGCAGATAGGTTGTTCGTCCAAAGGAATGGGAAGAAAAGATTCCAGGGAGGAGAATTGGACGGGGGAGTTTCCAAAGCTCACCACCGCAGATTCATTCTCACCTGAAGAACTTTGTCAGGAAGCGCTGTGTCGTTTCCCCCGGAAACTTTAGGCACCCATCGTCGCGTGGCTGGAAGTGTTTTGCAACGTGATGCTACCGTGCATGACAACATTTGCGGCAAGCGCGTGCGGGCAGGGTGGACAGAGAAAGAATGTACGACTGTCCTGCCATCGGTATGGTCAACGAGTGTTTCGTTGCTTCAGCATCCAACGATACAATTCTTCGTTTCGATAGGTCTCGGTCCACGCATCGTGTTTCGCGCCCGGATAGATCGTGAACGCTGCGTCATTGCCTGCTGCTCGCAACGCGTCGACCATTTGCTGCGATTCCGAGATTGGAATCAAGTCGTCCTTGCGACCGTGAAAAACCCAGACCGGCAGATGCTTGATCTTTCCCACGTAGGGTGGATCGCCACCGCCGCATATGGGTACCAAGCAAGCAAACCGATCGGGATTCTGGATCGCTAGACGCCAAGCTCCGTACCCGCCTCGACTCATTCCCGTCAAATAGATTCGAGTCGGATCGATTTCATAGCGGCTGACCACATCGTCGATCAACGCTATCAAGGCCTGATCATCCCAAAACTGTGAAGTGCTTGGATTCTGTGGCGATACGACGAAGAACGGAAACTCTTTGCCTTCGTCGATCAACCGAGGTGGGCCGTGAGTCTTGACCTTCTTGACGTCATTGCCACCCTCACCGCCGCCATGCAGAAACAGCAGCAGCGGAACCCTGCCTTGATCGTTCGCGACTTCCGCAACCGCGCGAGCATTCGGATCAGGCTGGTACAGCAGGTATTGAAGCGAACGTGGTCCGTCGGCATCGAACCGCTGGACGCTTTGTTCACCCGCACCGGCCAACGACGCAGCGCATACCGCCAAGCACGCGACTGCGACACACACATTTCGCCGCACGGTCATCCGGATCCTAACTATTTTTGAGTCGAGAACGAAAACACGGTCTTTGACTGATAGCCCTTATCCGGCGTGACAATCGTTGATGGAAAGTTTGGTTGGTTGGGACTATCAGGATAGTGCTGAGTCTCCAAACAGAATCCACCACGATGAACATAAGTCTTGCCAGACTTTCCCTTTAGTCGTCCGTCTAAGAAATTTCCGCAGTAGAACTGAACGCCCGGTTCAGTGGTGGTAATTTCAAGTACACGACCGGTCGTAGGTTCGAATACTCGCGCGGCCAGCCCCATTTCACCGTACGGTTTATCCAACACAAAATTGTGGTCGTAACCAAGGCCGAACTCAAGTTGCTGGTCTTGCATCGCGACATCACGGCCAATTGGTTTCGAGACTGAAAAGTCAAACGGCGTGCCTTGAACGTCGGGAGTTTTACCCGTCGGAATCAGTCCTGAATCAACCGGTGTGTATTTTTTTGCATTGACCATCAGTTCGTGATCAAGAATCGTGCCCTCACCCTCGCCCTTCAAATTGAAATAGCTGTGCTGGGTCACATTGACCGGCGTTGCTTTGTCGGTTGTCGCGTCATATTCAACCGTCAGTTCGTTACTCTTTTGATTCAACTTATACGTCACCTTCAACTGCAAGTTGCCGGGATAACCTTCTTCCATGTCTTTTGCTAGATACGACAATTCCAATCCTTTGAACTGGTCATTGTCGATCGGCTTGGCGTCCCACACCACTTTGTCGAATCCGATCACACCGCCGTGCAAATGGTTTTCGTTGTTGTTGACGGCAAGCTTGTACGTTTCACCATCGAGAGTGAACTGCCCCTTGGCGATTCGATTACCGTAACGGCCAACGACAGCGCCAAAGTACGGCTTGTCCACTGCGTTGATGTAATCTTCGGCGCGGTTGTACCCCAGCACAACGTCGCTCACTTTCCCGTCACGGTCGGGAACCATCATCGACGTGATGATGGCACCGTAATTCGTGATTTTGACGGCCATGCCTTTGTCGTTGACCAAGGTGTACAGCTTGATGTCGTCGAAATCGTTGACGACGACCTGGGCATCGGCCTTGGAAATGGTCAGCAGAACGGCAAAGAAACATAGAAGCAATTTTTTCATGGTGCTTGTCAAAACGAGGTACTGGACGGACGGCAATATCCTACCAAACACAGTGCTTCAAGGAACGATGGAGCCCGTTGGATTACGCCGGGGACGCCGAGTGTCGGTGTACGACTGAGTAAACGCACGGCACCAGGATCAGCGTCAACAGTGTCGAAACAATCATTCCACCCAGCAGCGCTCGGGCGAGAGGAATCATGGCTTCGTTGCCCGGAGCCCACAGAAACGCCAGCGGCAACATCGACGCTACCAGCGTTAATGACGTCATGAGAATTGGTCGCAGACGAACTTGAGCAGCAGCCAAAGCAGCATCGTGAGCCGACAAGCCTTCTTGACGACGCCGATTGGCGAAGTCGACCAATAAAATCGAATTGTTGACAACAACGCCAATCATCATCAACGTGCCCATCAAGGACTGGATATTCAGATTCGTATTGGTCAAGTACAGCACCACCAGAACTCCACCGATTCCAAGCGGAACCGCCAACATGATGATCAACGGGTCGGTAAATGATCGGAACTGAGCCATCAAGACTAAGTAGACCAAGAAGGCAGCCACGGCCAATCCGATGCCCAGCAATCTCATCCCCGATCGCATCGCTTCAACGGGACCACGCAACGTGACCGAAACGCCATTTTCGAATTCCATGTCCGCCAAAGTGGTCTCGATGTCAGCGGCAACCGAACCGATGTCACGGTTCGCTACGTTGACGTGAACATCGTTAACACGGGAGATATTGTATCGCTGGATTTCGCCAGGAATATTGACGCGGCTGACCGTTGCAATGTTCGACAACGGAATCGTGATCGGGCCGTCGGCAGTTTCCAAAGACAACGGTATGTTACGCACATCTTCCAGCGACTCGAATTCGTTCGATTCGTACTGCACGCCCATGAAGAAGTCAGTGCCCGATTTCGGGTCGATCCAAATCGTCGGCGCATAACCTACACTCGAACCAAGCGCCGCCAAGACAGTTTGGGCGACTTGTTCTTGATCAACACCCAAGTACTTCGCTCGGGTTCGGTCGACTTGAACGTCGAATTGAGGATAGTCGAGTGACTGCGCGATTTGCACGTCCTCGGTACCCGCGATGGGGCGCACCGCATCGACGATCCGCTCGGCCGCATCGCGACATTGCTGAAGCGAACCGGCGGAAACCTGAACATTGATCGGCGTTGCCACTCCTTCGTTAAGCGCCATGTTCACAATCCCACCCGACACGAACAGAAACTGCTCAAGCGGATAGTCCACCGCCAGCTTGGCTCGCAACGATTCGATGTAGTAACTCGTACTCTGTGATCGACCTTGCAGTTTCAGGTTGACAATCAAATAGGCCGTATCCGGCCCAGAATTCGAGCTTAGCACGGTTGAGAATCCAGCCCCTTTGCCGACGGGCAAACCGATATTGGAAATAATGGTTTCGATTTGCTCTTCGGGGATGATCTCTTTGATGGTGTCCTCGATTCGCGTTACCAACTCTTCGGTTTGATCCAGCGCGGTACCAGGTAACGTTTTCACTCGGAGCTCAAAACTTCCTGCGTCGACCTCGGGGAACAGCTCGGTACCAATTCTTGGCCACAACAGAAACGACGCTCCCACACAACCAACGATCACCAGCGACGTTAGCGATGGTGCCTTCATTGCTGAACTGAGAATTGCCCCATAAAGCCCGCGTGCCTTGGGCTCGCTACTTTCAGTTTCTGCTTCATCACGTTTGACGAGTTTTTCACGAACCAGTGTCGCGCAGAATGCAGGCACGACGGTCAAAGCCAGAATGTAAGACGCGCCGATGGTCAAGACCGCAGCTAACGACAGCGGAGCGAACAAATACTTGATCATCCCGGTCAAGAAAACTGCCGGCAAAAAGACGGCGAGCGTTGTTAGTGTCCCGGCTAGAATCGCGCCGGAAACCTCGGCCGTTCCCTCAAACGCCGCTTCGCCGGACGTCTTTCCCATTCGCTGGTGACGGACGATGTTTTCAACCACAACGATACCGGCATCCACCACCGTACCGATCGCCAGCGCGATCCCGCCCAGCGTCATCACGTTGATTGTTTGTCCAGAGAACGCAAAACCAAGTGCGCCTATCAAAACCGCTAGCAAGATCGTCGCGACAATAATGATCGTTGGCAGGAAACGTCGCAGGAAGATCATCACAACCACACCGACCAACAAGGCCCCCAACCCGATTTGGTTCAGCAGGTTTTGCATCGCGGTTCGGATGTAGCTGGACTGGTCGGACACCAACGTGACTTCGGTCGCCTCGGGGATGTCACCGCGCTGTTTCATCTTGGGAATCTCCGCAGCGATTCCATCGTGAATGCGATCGACGACTTCGATCGTGTTTTCGCCGGGCTCGCGTAGCAGCGGACAATAGACGCTTCGCTTGCCGTTGACTCGCACGATGTTGTACTGAAGTGCGGCATCGTCGACGACGCGTGCAACGTCACGAATGAAGATTGGACGACCGTCGCGAACGGTGATCGGAATGGCTTCGATTTCGTCGGTATCGGGCAGCGTATTGCGAGGATGGACTTGGTAGTCGGTTCCGCCCATCCGCGCGGTGCCGGCGGCTAACACGAGGTTCGACTTCTGCATTGCCTCGACCACTTCAGTCGTGCTGACGTGATAGGCTTG
>JBAUHR010000918.1:0-10607 GCA_049680385.1 Rubripirellula sp.
GGAAGAGGTGATGCCAGCGCCGACGTGGATATGCGTCGGCATGTTTTGGCTGACGGCGATTCTGGGCGTTGTCGTCGCTGGGATTGCGGCGCTAGTGTTCTATCAGCAAGTCGTGTTCGCATCGCAGTACGGATCCTCATTGCCAGCCTATATTGTTGCCGCGAACGGGTTGATGGTGGTGTGTGCAACCGGATTGTTCTATTCGGCCTGGCTGTGGAAGTCGCGTCGCATGCGAGGTGGACTCATCACGTTTCTTGCGGTTGCGGTTGGATTCTTCGGCGGTCCGCCGTTGCTCTTGATGCTGCTAGCTCGCTAAACCCAAGTGTTTGATATGTCAGGCGTTGGGACTGTTCTATCGTGATATATCGCCATCTGTTCTGAACAACACCGTTACGCAATAGGAACACCAGTAGGAGAATCACATCGCATGAACGCGTTACGAATCACAATCTGTCTGTTTGCGTTCTCTGTCGTGTCTGCAACTGGATGCAGTCGTCACGTCGCAGTGAACGATCCCGAAGCAATGGCGGTGATCGACCAGATGGCGAGGGCGTACGCGTCATGCCAGACCTACCGCGATACGGGAACGGTGACGACGATCTACCTTTCCAGTGACGGCGACGAAACAGAGCGGAAGCAGTTTTCGACCGCGCTGTCACGTCCCGACCAGTTTCGTTTTGAGTACAGCGAACCTGACGTCGCCCAGTCTCGGTATATCGTCTGGCGCAATGGCGACGAGGTGCGAACGTGGTGGGATTTGAACCAGGAAGACGAACAAGAAACTTCTCTTGGTATGGCGATTGCCGGAGCGACGGGGGTTTCAAGCGGTTCGGCGCACACCGTTCCGGCACTCTTGATGCCAGTGGAAATCGGCGGCCGTTTGTTGACGGATCTAGAAGCCGCAACGTTGGGCAAAAGAACTTCGCTCGATGGCAACACGTGCATCTTGATCCATGCGTTGTACGCGGGCGAGCCGATTGAAATTTGGATCGACGAACAGAGTCATCTCGTTCGACGGATCCACTCAACCTCGGGCCATGGGGATTTCACAACCACCGAGACAACGGTCTACGATCCAGTTGCGAACGAACCGCTTGAGCCGCGTCTGTTGGAATACAATTCGCCCGGGCCGATAAACGGTCAGTAAAGCAGTGTATCGGCGTGCTTGAAATGCATCGCATCGATTGCTTTCAGTATTTTGCTAGGCTCGGCGAAGCGATTTCGCGGATCACAGGTGTTTATGTTTATCTCGGCTGGTTTCTATGTAACCCGATCGATTTCGCGGCCGGTTTTCTCGGACGAACAGTTGATGCCTGACCGGCTCGTTTCCGTTTCAGGTTGCTTAGCGAAATTCTTGCCCGACACTTGGTGCATTGAGTGGGCGAACGCGTCGAACGCCGAACGAATCGACGCCGCAGAGTTCTTTTGCCTTGACGAAGACAAGCTGCGATTGATTGTTGCAAAGGCAACGCAGATGTTTGGCGAGCGGATCGGTTGGCCGAATGTTTGCCGTGATCTTGAAGCTGCTCAATCTTTCGCGGCCGAGACCAAGGGGCCTGAAATCGACCTGCGGATTCTCGAGCTTGGGTTGCACGTTGATTCAGTTGAAGCTTTCTGTCGTGATGCAGAACCGAATCCGTCGCCCGATGGCTATGCGCCGATGGGGCGCCACGGAGTTCATGAATTGCTGCTTTTTCGCAATTTCGTTTCTGAATCTGGAGCGCGACTTGGGTTTGAACCGTTGCTTTCTGACGGAACGATTACATGCTCGTGGCTCTGTAACGGGCTCGAGTCGGTGGTTGCCGAGCGGCTTGACATTCGGCCTAATTCAGTGGGGTTGATTGAAACGCTTGATCAAGCACTCGAAGCGGTCGCCTTGATCGGGCATGACGACACAGGGGCTGAACCGGGACGGTGGTTGCCTTGGTTAGTGGTCGACCACACCGGGCAGAACTAATCCTGACACAGTTGTCAGTGGGCGGGTTTGATTGTTGGGGGTTACGCGACAGAACTAGAATGCCAGCCGTTGCCGAACGGCTGATTCCCGCGTCACGAAGGTTGTTGCTGATGAGTTCACCCAAGATCAATGGGCCTGTGTTGACCAACGTCTTGATATGGATTGCCGCCTTCGCGGTACCGTCGCTGATCGAACTGATTCCGGTCTCTCATCCGCCGAAGATCTTTCCGCTGCTGTTCTTTGTGTTTCGAGCCGCGCTAGCTGGGCTTTCAACTTACATGCTTTACACGGCACTGAAACAAATCAAAGACAAGCAGCCAAGTTCCCGATAACTGCCGAAGCATCGTCTGCAACAGCTCAATCGTCGGGAATCAGTCGTCAAGATTTTCGGCGACCACAACGTCATCGTCGTGCTCGCCTCCGGTGTGCCTCTTTCGAAACAACCACCACAGGCGTGTGGTAACGAAATCACATTTGACCTATTCGGTGACTTCCAGTTGGAATCCGTATTGATAACTACCGCTGGGTTTGATGCGATACTGTTCGTGCGGAAGAGCTCCCCATGAATTGTCGCCCGCCAGCCCTCGTTGCAGATAGTCAACGTTTACGGTGAACAAGTCCCGCTTGGGAATTTGGTATGCATGTTTATGCGTTTCCAGATCCGACATCAAACAAGGGTAGGCGCTCGTTTGCAGCATCGATTCACCGATCGCAGACACTCGAACACCCGGCCCGGATTCCGGCGTCCATTCCATCCAGCGGACGTCCGTGCGATTACCCGATTCTTGGGGTTCTGCGTATTCATAGACCAATTCCGCCGTCGGCAGCTCGAATACGCCTGCCCAGACTCCCGCTTTCCGGTCACTGTACGACTCCTCCGGGCCATTTCCAAACCAACGACATGAAGTCAAGTTCGGTGCAAGCTGACACTGCATTCCGATGCGAGGAATTTCCGGCAACTGGCCCTTCGGATTGACTTTGACCGAAACGGCCAATCCACCTGACTCGGTCAGCCGGTATTCAATTTCGCCAGTTGTTTTTCCGGCTGGAATATTAAGGGAATAGCGAACTGCTGGGGTTCCATCTTCCACCCTGGCCGACATCAGTTTCGCGCTGGTGTTCGGGCCAGCCGATTTCCAGATGCCGCTCTTGCCCGGCATCTTGTTGCCCTTGTCGTTGTCGGTTGGCGGACGCCAAAAATTCAGATGCAGCGGCCCAACCAGCATCTCGTTGCCGCCATGTTTCCAACTAGTCAGTTGTCCGGTCGCGTTATCAAACCGGTAGATCGACGAGTTGCTTGAGATCGTCGTCGCGGCATCCGTTTTTTCAATCTCGCCACTGCCCAAGTTCGGAGTCTTACCGATTGTATTTCCCGATAGCTTGAACTGGTCCCAAGCTACGACGTGACCTCGTTTGGCCCAATCTGTATCGGCGGTCAATCGCCATTCGATTCGGCAAT
Organism: Rubripirellula sp.; assembly: GCA_049680385.1. Lineage (GTDB taxonomy): Bacteria > Planctomycetota > Planctomycetia > Pirellulales > Pirellulaceae > Rubripirellula. The sequence goes on from JBAUHR010000918.1 coordinate 3,417, forward strand.
GGAGTTCTTCGTCGGTTTCAGGGATGTTCAGATTGATGCTCATCATCTCGGTTTGTTGCGGACCAACCACCGGTGCATCCGCGGTCAGTTCTTCGATGACTACGCCCGATTTACGCAGCGACACGATAGGCTGCAGATGCGACAAGTCGACGAAGTTCGATTCGTTGAAAACTTGAACATTGAATTCTCCTGATCTCGCCGATGCGGCGTCTTTCGGCAAAGTTACATGAACGTTTTGATAGACCTTGAATACTTCGGCCGCTTGAGGATTGGGAACTCGGTCGGCATCCACGATCCCGTTACAGCAAAAGTTATCATCGTTAGGCTTGTCGCCAAAATCGCCGCCGTAAGCCCAGTATTCGACGGACCCTCGATCGGTGTCTTTGTGTTGGCGTAGGCTTTGGTCGACCCAGTCCCAAATGCAGCCGCCTTGCAACAACCGTTCACTGCGAAACAGGTCCCAGTAATCAGCAAGGTTGCCGGACGAGTTCCCCATGGCGTGCGAGTACTCGCACTGAATCAAGGGACGTTGCTTGTCGAGCGGTTTGGATTCCTGCTGGCGACTGTACTCTTTGCAGCGCTGCATCGTTGCGTACATCGGCGTGAACATGTCAACGTGCGACGCCTCTTTGCCTTGTTCATAATGCACGGGATACTTGACTGCCGCCTCTTCACGCAACCATTTCGAACAGGCTTGGAAATTGACTCCGTCGCCCGCTTCGTTCCCCATCGACCAAATGATGATCGACGCATGGTTTTTCAGCGCACCAACCATGTTCTTTACTCGGTCCAGGTGCGCGGCCTGCCAGGTCGGGTCCTTGGCAAGTGATTCTTTGCCATAGTGCATTCCGTGCGATTCAATGTTCGCTTCGCAGATCACGTACAACCCAAGTTCATCGCACAGTTCGTAGAAACGCGGGTCGTTCGGGTAGTGTGATGTTCGTACCGTATTGACGTTCAACTGCTTCATCAGCGTGATGTCCCGTCGCATCATGGCTTCGGGAACGTAATGCCCGGTATCGGGATCGTGATCATGGCGATTGACACCTTTGACAAGAATCGCTTGTCCGTTGATCAGCAGTTGGCCGTCTTTGATTTCCGATCGCTTAAAACCGATGTTTTGGGCATAGTGCGAGATTGCCGTTCCCGCGGAGTCCTGGCACGTGACCAACAACGTGTAGAGCTGTGGATCTTCAGCACTCCAGGGTTTCACCGTGAAGGGAACCGACTTCTGCGACAACGAGACTTCGCTTTTTCCCGATGACGCCGAAACGTCCAGAGACTTACTGAATAGCGAGGTGGCGTTGGGATTGCCTTTCGCGCCATCAAGAACCTCGACAACGACCTTCACGTCCGATGCCACATCGCTGTGATTGGCAATCAAAGCGTTGACGTCAAGAGTACCGGTCTTGTTATCGTCGGCAAGTGAAGCAACCACGGTTAGGTCGGCCAGATCGATCGGCCCTAGCGAAGTCAGATACACATCGCGAAAGATTCCGGACAGACGCCAGAAATCTTGGTCTTCCAAATACGAGCCATCACTGTATCGATAGACTTCGACTGCGATCAGGTTCTTGCCCGGTTGAAGGAATTTCGTGATGTCAAACTCGGCAGGCGTTCGAGAGTCTTGTGAGTAGCCGACCTTCTGTCCGTTTACCCACAGATAGAAAGCGGACTCGACACCGTTGAACGTCACGTGAGTGCGTCGTCCTTGCCACGATGCGGGCAAGTCAAAGGTGCGGCGATAACTGGATACAGGGTTTCGTTCGGTGAACGTCGTGAAATCCTCCGGCGGCGTCTCCATCACTCGCGGTGGTGATTTTTCGAACGGATACTTCATGTTCGTATAGATCGGCGTACCGTAACCCAGCAGTTCGACGTTGGACGGAACCTTGATCGATTCCCATCCCGCGTCATCGAAGTCCTGCTCAAAGAAATCGACTGGCCGTTTGTCAGGGTGATTCACCCAGTTGAATTTCCAATCCCCGTTTAGCACTTGGCACCACGGCGATTCGAGTCGGTGATCGGTGATGGCTGAATCACGAGTTGGGAACGGCATCGTGACTGCGTTCGGAGCCATCTTGTTGACGCGAAAAACCGACTGGTTCTCCCAGTCATTGGCAACGCAGACGGTCGCGAGCAAGGCGAGAACAACAAACGGAAAAACTCGGAGTTTCTTCATGGAAGCAACTTGGGCAAATATCGGGTTCAAAGTGTGTTTCGCGTTCAAAACGCGACGCGTGATCTTGGTCGTCAAGTTTGATCAGTTTAACTGACCGCATCGAACCGTGACACGAGTGCATCCACGGTCGCCGACAAGACCGTCACGAACCCCGTTCCGCCAAACCCACCCCGCGACCTACGAATCACAAGACGAACGGGCAGAACGATTGAAAAATGCCTGAGCTGCGGCAGAACTAGGCACTGTCTAACAAACCGTCTTGAGCACTCGCCGCATGGCGGCGAGTTGGACGAAAGCCAAGTAGGAGCATGGCAGTTTGTCGTACCGGGTCGCGACACGCCGTGATTCTTTGAGCCATCCGATTAAACGCTCAACGATGTTCCTTCGCTTGTAAGCATCACGATCGAACGACTCATCACGAGACTCATTGGTCTTGGATCCGATGACTGGTTCGATCCGACGCGCTCGGAGCATCTCACGAATTGCGGCGCTACTGTATCCCTTATCCCCGGCGATCGCCTCGGGCCGACTGTCGTAGCGGTGTAGACTCAATTCGCAATTATCCATCAGGTTTGTCATCTCGGTGGATTCATGCCGTTGTCTGCCCGTGGCGGTGATCCCCAGCAGCGTTCCATTTCCATTGCACAGCACATGAATCTTGGAGGAGTATCCGCCGCGAGACCGCCCCAGCGCGACCAATTCATCGTTTTCGCCGCTTTGCTCAACCATCCCGAAGGCACACCGATGAGCCCGAATGACACTTCCGTCGACACACCACAGGGTTCGATCGATCTTCTCCAACGCATCAAGTCGAGTCAGCAGGGTTTGGTAGAGACGATCCCAGAGACCTTCATTGATCCATCGCCGAAAGCGAGCGTACACGGTTTGCCACTTTCCAAATTCTTCAGGCAAATCTCTCCAGGGGCTACCGGTCTTGTTAATCCACAGAACACCGCTGATCACCTTACGGTGATCGACCCACGGTCGGCCCGGCTTGCCGGAACGTCGCTTTGGCAGCAGATGACGGATTGCATTGAACTCTCGATCCGTGAGACTATGTCGGGGCATTGGGCTTCCTCCTTGGAGCACTTTGGTAGGTACTCCGGGAGGTTGTCCGATGCGATTAAATCCGACCAGACCAATTTGTTAGACAGTGGCTAGCCGCGGGTTTTGGCACGCAACGATCACGGCTCCTGTATCCGGCACCCGCGGCTAACGCCGTCGGGTCAGAAAGCCTTGTTTCGTCGGCGCAAAAGAACACCGCTTGCATAACACAAGCGGCGTCGAAAAATTGGCGGTTTGCGTGCGTTCTGGACGATCAATCGGAGCGTCGGGAAGCCAGCAAACCGTTTCGCTGTGCTGGCGAAAGGTCAAAGCGGTCGGCATTCATGACTTTCGACCAGGCGTTGACAAAGTCGTTTACGAATTTCGATTTCGAATCTTCACTGGCGTAGACTTCCGAAATGGCTCGCAACTGCGAGTTCGATCCGAAGACAAGATCCACCGATGACGCCCTCCACATCGGATCGCCAGTCTCGCGGTCAACGCCTTCGAAGAAGTGGTCGCAAACTGCTGATTTTTTCCAAACGGTTTCCATGTTCAACAGGTTGACGAAGAAGTCGTTGGACAATTGCCCTGGCCGTTTCGTTAGGACGCCAAGTCGCAGGTCGTCGGCGTTCGCGTTCAGAACTCGCAAACCACCCACGAGCACCGTCATTTCCGGCGCGGTTAGATTCAACAGGCTCGCACGATCAACCAACCATTCTTCCGCAGGACGATTGAGTTCGGCGTGTCCAAAGTAGTTTCGAAAGCCATCGGTTTTGGGTTCTAGCACGGTGAACGATTCAACGTCGGTCTGATCCTGTGTCGCATCGGTTCGCCCTGGCGAAAACGGAACCTGAACTTCGTGCCCGGCCTCCTTGGCGGCCTGCTCAATTGCCGCCGTGCCGCCTAGGACAATCAAGTCAGCGAGCGAGACCTTCTTGCTGGGCTGCGAGTTGTTGAATTCGGCTTGAACCCGTTCGATTTTTTGAATCACTTCCGCAAGCTGGGCGGGGCGATTGACGGCCCAATCTTTCTGCGGTGCCAGACGGACACGCGCTCCGTTGGCTCCGCCACGTTTATCGCTGGCTCGGAACGTCGACGCTGACGCCCAAGCCGTTTGCACCAACTGCGAAACGGACAAACCGGACTTCAGCAGCTTGCTCTTTAAGTCTGCGATTTCGGGGCCTTCGATCAGAGGATGGTCGACGGCGGGCACAGGATCTTGCCAAAGTTGCGGCTCGGCAACTTCCGGGCCGAGGCATCGCGAATAGGGTCCCATATCACGATGGGTTAACTTGTACCAAGCCTTCGCAAACGCCACTTCAAACTCTTTCGGATTGTCATGAAATCGTTTCGAGATTTTTGCGTAAGCAGGGTCTGTCTTTAGTGCCAAGTCAGTCGTGAACATGATCGGTGCATGCGACTTGGAATCGTCGTGTGCATCGGGCACGGTTCCTTCGGCGGCGGCATCTTCCGGCGTCCACTGATGCGCCCCCGCAGGACTCTTCGTCAACTTCCACTCGTATCGAAAGAGGTTCGCAAAGTAGTCGTGTGAAAATTGTGCAGGCGTCGACGTCCAGGCTCCCTCTAGCCCACTGGTGATGGTGTCTTCGGCATTGCCCTTTCCGAACGAATTTTTCCAACCTAAACCTTGTTCTTCGATGCTGGCGGCCTCCGGCGCTGGCCCCACAAATTTGCTGGGGTCGGCCGCACCGTGAGCCTTGCCGAACGTGTGTCCGCCCGCGATCAAGGCGACGGTTTCTTCGTCGTTCATTGCCATGCGGCCGAACGTCGTGCGAATGTCCTTGGCCGCTGCCAACGGGTCAGGTGTGCCGTTGGGGCCTTCGGGGTTCACGTAAATCAATCCCATCTGAACAGCAGCGAGAGGATTTTCGAGTACGCGATCGCCCTTGTAACGCATGTCACCAAGCCACTGAGTTTCTGGTCCCCAGTTGATGTCGAGTTGAGGTTCCCAAACATCTTCGCGACCTCCGGCGAAACCGATTGTTTCGAAGCCCATGTTTTCGAGCGAGCAATTTCCGGTCAGCACCATCAGATCGGCCCACGAAATCTGCTTTCCATACTTCTGTTTGATCGGCCACAGCAATCGACGTGCTTTGTCCAGATTGCCGTTGTCTGGCCAACTGTTCAGCGGCGCGAAACGCTGGGTTCCATAGCCCGCGCCACCACGGCCATCGGTGGCACGGTAAGTTCCCGCACTGTGCCACGCCATTCGGATAAAGAACGGTCCGTAGTTTCCGTAGTCCGCCGGCCACCAATCCTGGGACGTGGTCAACAGCGCATTGATGTCGCTCTTGATCGCTGCCAAATCAAGCTTCTTGAACTCCGTTGCATAGTCAAACTGTTCACCCATCGGATTGCTCTTGAGCGAATTCTGATGAAGGATCTGCAGGTTCAACTGGTTCGGCCACCAGTCGCCATTCGAATAAACACCGGCTGCGGTATTTCGGTTGCTCGGCGAATCAATCTTGCCCATCACCGGACAGGTTGCCGTTGGGCTAGCTTTCTGAATCGGCGGGTTTGCGTTCGTTTGGTCGTCAGCCACGACAGGCGTGACGATGCACAGCACCGCCAGATTCGCCAGAACGCGCAGTGAACTTTTGTGAGTGGGCTTGGTCATTTCGGGTTCCTTTGGACTTTTTTAATCAACGGCTAACCGGCACAGTCAAGGTCGGGTGCGGAATCCCCGGTCCGATCCACCGCGAACCTGTTAGCCAACAGTACACATTGTCAGCAGAATCGCAGAATCTGTCCAACGCATCGTGTGCATAATGGGTATGCATTTGACGCATAGTGGTTATGATTGCCTAACACGACACATTGAGACACGTTGAAGCACAGTGAGTCGCGGTGGGACGACAATGAATATAGAGAGAATTCACGCATGGATATGGATCAACTTTCGCATTTTCGGTCTCTCGCGGAAATGCGAAACTTCACGCACGCCGCCGCCCAGCTTGGAATTTCACAGTCCGCGCTGAGTCGATCGATCATGCGACTCGAAGACGAGCTTGGTCAGCCGCTTTTTGAACGCAAACCACGCTCGGTCGACCTGACCGACGCCGGACAACTGTTCCATTCACGTGCCGAGCAGATCCTGTTGATTCTGGAGGACTGCAAGGCGGAAATTTGTGACGATGGGCAAAGCGGGCGCATTCGCATAGCTGCGATCCCTACGATTGCGCCATTCTTTCTGCCCAATCTGCTTCGGACATTTTCGGACGCCTTCCCCAAAGCCACGCTGATCGTCCAAGAGGACACCACCGAACATTTAATGAAACGGTGCAAGCAAGGTGAGTTGGATGTCGCAATCGTCGCGTTGCCCGTTCCGTCTCGGTATGTCGAGGTCGAAGAACTGTTTGACGAAGAGCTAAGTCTTGTGCTGCCGAAGAATCATCCGCTGACAGAAAAAAAGCGGATTCGCATCGAGGACGTCGAACACTATCCGTTCGTTTTGCTCGATGAAGCACATTGTCTTTCCGACAACATCACGTCATTTTGTCGCCAACGTTCGATTCATCCTGTGGCCGTTGAACGGACCAGCCAACTGGTGATGGTCCAAGAACTGGTTTCGCTTGGACACGGTGTTTCGATGATCCCCGAAATGGCAAAGAAGCTTGATCGAACCAAGCGGCGTGTCTATCGCTCGTTCTACGGTAACAAGCCGTCCCGGACGATCGCAGCGGTGTGGAATCCGTACCGATTCCAAAGTCGCTTGCTGCGAGAGTTCCGTGACCATCTTCGCGACTATTCCGCCGCGTTCGTCCAACAATGAAAGTTTCAGTCTGCCTGGGTGACCGCGAAGAAACGAAATCGAACCGTCGAGCCGGAATCAATCGTCGCCGGTTAGTTACTTTTCAGTCAGAAGCACGTCGGTTGGATTCTCCACCGCAACCAGGCCACGAAAGTGGAACTCTTGCGGGGCTTTGTTGCTGTGCAACTGC
>JBAUHR010000919.1:0-1733 GCA_049680385.1 Rubripirellula sp.
GTACAGCGACCAGCCGGCTGCCCGTTGGCAAGAAGCCTTGGTCACGGGCAATGGAACGATGGGAGCGATGGTGTTCGGAGTGCCCGCCCAAGAACGCATCGTGCTGAACCACGAACGGCTGTACGAACCGCTACTCGATGTGCCTTGTCCGGTGCCGGATATCTCGGCCGCGCTGCCAGAGACGCGGCGATTGTTGATGGCGGGCCTATACAAAGAAGCCTATGCCTATGCCTATCAAGCGGCGATCGACGCCGGGTTTCCGGGGATCCAGTGGACGGACCCGTATCACCCGGCCTGTTCGTTGTTGATCGACCAAGACACTGGTACCCAAAATGCCACTACCCATGAAACCGATAGCGGCGTGACCCATTATTGGCGGTCCACCGATTTTGAAACCGGCGAAGTCGCCGTGCATTGGCGATCAGGCGGGCGAGATTTTGTTCGCCAGACGTTTGTGTCGCGACCTGATCAGGTCATCGTGATTCGAATCTCAGCCGCCGACGGTAAGCCCGTTGCTGGAAACATCAAGCTGGTCAACCAAGACTCGCGACCGAGGAATAAACGTGTCGACGAGAAGGGCGGCGGCTATCGGAACCCGGTGATCGCTGCCACCGACGACTCGTTGAGTTACCGGTGCAAGTATCAAAGGTCCGATCGTGGCTACCAGACGCTCGTCCGTGTGGTGACAAAGGGCGGCACTTCGACGATCGCCGAGCAAGCCGACGCGGCCGTTCATTTTGATGCCGCCGAAGTGGTGCTGTTGGTCAAAGTGGAATCGCTGGAAAAGTTCGATGAAGCGGGCGAGTCGCTTGCCGAGCTTGGTCGATCATTGGCTGCGATCAACGCGGATTACGATCAGGGACTGCGTCGTCACGCCGATGTTCACGGCGAAATGTTCCGACGAGTTGATTTGCAACTTGGTGCCGTGAGCGTCGATGAAGTTTCGCTGAGCGCCGAGTCGTTGATATCGCTGCAAAAACAGACGGCCGATGAAAAGATCCAGCCCGCCTTGCTGCAGAAGATGTTCGACATGGGGCGTTACACCCTGATCAGTTCGTCTGGCGAATGGCCGCCAAATCTGATGAGCATTTGGAATGGTAATTGGCGTCCCGAATGGTCAGGCGACTTTACGCTCGATGCGAATGTGAACCTGCAAATCGCAGCCGCGAACTTGGGTAACCTGCCCGAAGCGATCCGCAGTTACGATCGGCTGGTGTTGGGATTGGTCGATGACTGGAAGACCAACGCGACCAACCTGTTTGGTTGTCGAGGTGTGCTTTCCGGTTCGCGAACCGATGGGCGGCACAATCTGCACACTCACTTTTCGAAAACGTTCCCTGGGCATGCTTGGACGGCGGGCGCCGAGTGGATGGTGCTGCCGATGTGGGAACATTATGAAACGACGGGCGATGACGTCTATCTGCGAGACCACTTGCTGCCGATCATGAAAGAAATCGCGGCGTTTTATGACAGTTTCTTGCAAGTCCGCGACGATGATGGGCACCGCGTATTCGTGCCATCCTATTCACCCGAAAACCGTCCGCTCAATACCGGATGTGCCGTCGCGATCAATGCGACCATGGACATCGCGTGTGCGAAAGAATCGCTGCGTCATTTGCTCGACTTGAAATCAAAATCAAGTTTGTCTGCCGAGCAGATTTCCGCTTATGAAAAAATGTTGAATGAGTTGCCGCCGTACTTGATCGCCGATGATGTCGCGCTGAAAGAATGGG
>JBAUHR010000920.1:0-2023 GCA_049680385.1 Rubripirellula sp.
TCGATTCCATCTCGTTTGTTCCCCACAATGTGGTATCCGTTGATGTGTTGCCAGCTTATCCGATGACGATCGCAGTGATGGGTATTGACAACGCCGACCCCAAAACCGGGATGGAATACGCCAACACCAACATCGGCGACGGCGGTTTTATCCTGAAACTGGGTGACGGCACCGTGACCAACGCGACATGGAAAGCGGAGAAATTTTCATGGGGGCCGATTGATGGCGACATGAAGAACCCGCGAGTCGAAAACATCCCGCTGCCCAAAGACTGGTTCGCGATCGACTTCGACGACAGCAAATGGCCCAACGCCAAAGAGTTCACCGAAGAAGAAGTCGGACCGAAGGAGCCGTTCTTTGAACATGACTTCAAGGGAGCGAAGTTCATCTGGTCTGACGACGTGAAGCTCGACAACCTCGTGCTGTTCCGCACGGTCGTGAAGTCGCCGCCCGACGGGAAAGACCGTCCTGATTTTCGCGGGCTGACAGATGTGGTTCCACAAGGTGGCGGGCGGCAACGCGGTGGCCGTCGAGGTGGCGGTGGAAACCGCGGCCGAAATTAAAATTAGCGACTTGAAAAATCAGATCGAAATACTGGGAGAACAAAGATGCGATTCGGACAATTCATTGTCGGGCTCACGGCCTGCACATTGTGGACGAACGGGTTAACAGTGGCTCGCGGCCACGACGGACATGATCATACCCATCACAGCCATGCCAGCGGTCAAACCGACACTAAGCCGGTCAGTCGCACGTGGAAGATTGGATCGTGGACTGTGTCCCGCACACCAACGACTGTTGAAGCCTCGCTGCTGACAGCAGAAAACGATCAAGTCAAACTGCAAACAACGGATGGACGTGTGGTCGCCGTTCCAACGCAGGTGCTGACGCCAGACGATCTGGAATTTGTGCAGCAGCGACAGGAGCAAATTCTCCAACTGAACACTCAACCGGTTTGGCAGCTTACTGCATTCCGTCCGCAGGGTGGTCAGGAGGCGGCTGAGTCGCCGACGCTGGCGAGTTTTTTCAAGCCTTTCGCCAAGGACGTCAAGGTTCGCTGGGATCGTGACTTCCTGTTCGTTGAATCGACCGGCATGCCCGCTCATCCCATGATGACCGGCATCACAGCGTGGCAGCAACAAGTTCCGCTGCCTCAGTCGTACACGGGCAACAACGCGTGGAGAATTCCGCTGCACCCGGTTCCCGCGAAGAACCCAATGTCGACGAAGGAACATTTCTTTCGTGGTGCGATTGCATTGGCGGTCAACGGTGTCCCCATCTTTAACCCGATCAAGAACGATGGCAAAACGGACACACTGAAGGCGGGTGAACTGGATCAGTGGGGCGGGCATTGTGGTCGGGCTGACGATTACCACTACCACATTGCTCCCGTGCATCTGGAAAAGATCGTCGGTGCCGGAAACCCAGTCGCCGTAGCCCTCGATGGCTATCCGATCTACGGCTACAACGATCCGAACGGCAAGCCGCCAACGAATCTAGATTGGTTGAACGGCCACAAAGGACCGGATGGCGAGTACCACTATCACGCGACGAATACGTTTCCTTATTTGAACGGTGGTTTCTACGGCGAAGTCGTTGAGTTGAACGGGCAGGTTGATCCGCAACCGCGGGCGCAAGGTGTTCGGCCATCGCTTCCCGGTCTGAAAGGGGCGAAGATCGTCGGGTTTGAGAGGCCGAAGCCGGGCAGCTTCATTGTGCGTTACGAAGTTTTCGGTGACCCACGATCCGTCGAGTACACGGTCGCCACCAATGGATCGGCGACGTTCAACTTTGTTTCAACGCAAGGAACGAAGACCGAGAACTATACGCCACGTCAAGGAGGTGGTGGCGACGGTCGCCGGAATGCCGAACGTCCAACCGGCAACGAACCGCAAGGCAATCGAGGTCGTGGCGAAGGCGGCGGACGCCCTGATGGTGGTAGGGCCGGTGGTGATCCAATCGTCGCGGCGTTGGATGTAAATGGCGACGGCAAAATCGACAAGGCAGAACTTCGCGAAGCCGC
>JBAUHR010000921.1:0-3401 GCA_049680385.1 Rubripirellula sp.
CTGAGTTTTAGCATCTTCTGCGGGCTTCTTCCGCACAACCGTTACCACCGGACTCGGATCAGGTGGGATGAGACGGACTACAGCGATTCGATTCGATGTTTCGCTTGTACCAAACCGATGGAAAACACCGGCTGGTCTATTTTTTCACGGAGGAAAATGCGGTGATCGCATCCCAACCGACCAGCAATCGTTCTCGTCAATCGCGACGTCGGCGATTGCGTGCGGTCTTGAACATGATCCTTATCACAAGCTCGGCGGCGAGTTTCACGACAGGCTGTCAAAGTGTTGGCAGTCACGTTGCAAAAGCGACTCCAACGTCTGCGCCGGTTCATTCGACCCCAGCGGACGAAATCCCCAGTTCATTCCAAGGCGTCGTCGATGCCCCCGTGATGACCGTCGCGTTTGACGACGAAGTGGATGTTGACGCGGACAAGAAGAAGACCAGCAAAAAATCTGCCGCCAATGCCAAGCGAGAGGACAATCCCGACGATAAATTCGAGGACGATGACGCCGGTTCGCTTGCGGACATCATGGCATTGGAGTCGCCAGGCCAAGCAGATGCGTACGACGCACAACCATTCTCTACGAGCAACGACTACTATCTCAGCGAGCAACCCACCGGGCTGACCCTCGAAGCGATCGAGTCAATTGCGCTCGCCAACAATCCAACGATCGCTGAACTTGTCGCGACCACTCAGAAAGCGGCTGGTTTCAAAACGCAAGTTGGCCTGCGAGCGAATCCGACCATTGGTTATCAAGCGACACAATTGGCCGACCGTGGCACCGACCAGCACACCGTTTTCATTTCGCAAACGATTGTCACCGCCGACAAACTGGCTCTCAATCGCAACGTGCTGAACGAAGCTCTTCGTGCCCAGTTGATGCAACTTGAAGCTCAAAAGTATCGCATTGCGACGGACATTCGCGTTGCTTTTTACGATGCGTTGGCAGCCCAGCAACGTGTCAACTTGATCCAAGATTTCCAGTCGGTCGCGGATACGGGAGTTGATCTAGCGGAGCAAATCAAAGAGGCTCAGGAAGGATCACAACTGGAAGTCGTTCAAGCGAAAGTGCAACAGAACGAGATTCGTTTGGCACTGCGTCAAGCTCAAGTGCAATTCGACGCGACGTGGCGTGAGCTTTCGGCGCTGGCGGGCAATCCGAACATGACACCGGTGCCGCTGCAGGGCACATTGCCCAGTGCGGAAACCAATCTCGATTGGCCCAGCGTCGCGTCCACGATGATCGCATCGAGTCCCGAAGTTCAGGCGGCTCAAGCTCGTATCAATCAAGCCCGTGCGAACATCTGTCGCCAAGAAGTGCAGCCGATTCCAAACCTTGACGTGCAATTCGCCGCCGGTGTGGACAACGGCACCGACAACGGTTTGATTAACCTACAAATCGGCGCACCGATTCCCGTCTTCAATAAGAACCAGGGAAACATCTGTGCCGCCCGCGCCGAGTACGCTCGGGCATCGCGAGAACTCGATCGGATTCAAAACTCGATCAAGGCCCGTTTGGCCGCCGTGTCACGCGATTACGATTCGTCGTTGGTCGCTGTCGAACAATACACAAGCGACATTCTTCCCAACGCCGAAGAAGGTCTCAAGCTGGCGGAACTCGCCTACAAAGCGGGCGAAACCAGCTTTGTGCAAGTTCTCATCGCACGACGAACCTATTTCGACACCAACTTGCAATTCATTGTTTCGCAACAACAACTCGCCCAAGCTCGCGCCCGCGTCGATGGTTTTGTGCTGACGGGTGCCCTGGATAAGGTCGTTGACAACAGCGGCGATGACAGTCTTCGCGGCCTAACACTGAGTCAACAGTAGCTAACGCCAGCAACCGAAATCTGTCGCAAGACGCGACACTGTCGCGGTCAGGTTGACGACAAATTGAAGATTTGTTGAGAGCTGTTTTCGCGACTTTTCCCAATGAATCGCCGCAAATTCGCGATTGGCACAGCTTGTGCTTTACCCTTCCTGTGTAGTTTCACTGTAGACCCATCGCCCAAAATTCGATAGTAATACTGCGACGATCTGTCCTATTGTGCCGATCGTCCAGGCATTTTCAAAGCGACCATGTTTCACAAGCTCCTCACCTATTCGACGATGACCGCCGTAGTGCTTCACGCACTGCTGGGTTGTTGCGTGCATCACGCTCACGCGGGACACACGCACAGTCACGATGTTGACCAGGTGATGGTGGATGTTCCGCACGTGGTTGGTCTCAATGATGCTGACCACGATCACGATGAACATGCCCACGAAGGTCACAAGGCTTCGCACTTTGATGACGAAGCGAATGACGTTGGTTCCGAACAGCCTTGTTCGCAGTCGCCTTGTTCGGGATCACATGGACCGCATGAATCTTGCGACGAAGCCGATTGCAACATCGTTGCCGATCAACGAGACAACGACATTTCGTTGATGTTGACCGTCGATTGGTCACCCTTGCTGACGTATTGCTTGTCTTTGTCGTCGCAAGAGTCACTCGCACTACGGACGGAGTACGGTTCGCCGCCCGATCCGCACTGCGTTGTCCCACCCCTGCGACTCCAGACTCAAGTCTGGCGTCTGTAAAGGTCCGCTCTCGTCCGTGATTGCATGAGAGTGTTCGTGCCTCTATGCCGTAGCGAAAGTCGTCAGGACTTTCGACTACTTTGAGCATTGACGCCGAAACTCTTGGTGAGTTCCGCTACCGCTAATGATGCGGTCGGTTCGCGCCGGTCATCTGCCACGGACGCTTCTTCGCGTTGACCTTCCTCTGATCCACACGCACCCGAATCGTGGATTGGTTTCTCCGGCAGTTGTTCCGTTGGTTTCGTTACCATGAAAATCCGTTTGCCCAAAGTCCCCATAAAGTGGGGTTGGTTAGTCGCCATGCTGATCGTTGTGATCGTCGGTGGTTCTACCTGGCAGCGTTGGTTCCCGGCCACCAAGGCGTGGGTTGATCGAACCGCTGTTTCGTTCCGAGGTGGCGGCGAATCGCACGAGGGTGAGGCGGCTGGCGAGGCTGATCCGCATGCTGGCCACGATCACGCAGCACATGCGGGCCACGACGAGGCGACCTCGCTCGAATTGTCAAAGCAGGCGATCCGTAATATCGGCTTGTCTGACGAAACGATCCGCCCGATCAAGCTGGAAACCTTCCGCCGATCCATCACGGTGCCTGCCGTCGTCGTTGAACGTCCTGGTCGTTCGCGAGTCCAAGTTGCCACGCCAATGACCGGCGTCGTCACACATGTTCACGCGGTACAAGGCGAAGCGGTCGAGCCGGGGAGCCTGCTGTTTCAAATTCGTTTGACGCACGAAGACCTCGTCAACGCACAAACTGATTTCGTTCGCACGCTCGGTGAACTGGATGTCGAGAATCGCGAGATCGCTCGTTTAGATCAGGTC
>JBAUHR010000922.1:0-1916 GCA_049680385.1 Rubripirellula sp.
ACTCAATAGCCTCAGCAGTTCCGATCGTCAGTTCGTTGTCCGCTGGTCCAATAGACAACGAACTGACAAACCGCAAGTCACTGCCAGCGTGGCGAAACAAACACCTGCTGTGGTCGACAACGCGCGCATGGAGGAACCTGCGACAGCAACCGTCAGGTCTTCTGTTCCGATCGACGAAGTCCAAACACGCGTGGTCGATCTTGACGCCAATACGGTGGAACTACAACCGTTTGGTCGTATCAACAAGTTCTCGCCGGGAACGCAGTGGTATCGCGAAAACATACGGCTTGTCCGATTCGCGATTCGTGGTTTGCCGGAAGGATTCACGATGGACGTGATTGATCCGGCAATCGACCAAGCCGGTAAACGCCGCATCGTGAAGAAGTCTTACGACTCATTGATGAGCGAAATTTCCGCCGCGGGATTCACATTTACGAAACGAACCGAGTTGGATCCCAATCAAGTGCTGCGTAGCGGCGTTCAATACATCGCCGTCGCACGACATCCGTCTCATGGCACGCGACACGTCATGACGCGGATTCGCTTTGACGACGACTACACGTTTATCTTCCAGGTCTCGGGTGAAATCGAATCGCGAGTGAAAGCGCTGGTCGAATTGTCCGATTCGTTTGTTCGCAGCGGAGCGCGTGCGAGCGTTTCGCCCCCAACCGCAGACATGGCTTCAACGACGATCCCAAAATCCAATTCCATCGACGCCAAGCCTGGCGCGAACCCGCTACCGACCGAGGGCCAGATTGGGATCAACCGCGCAGGCAACTACGAATATCGCCTAGAACCATTTGGCGTGATCGGATTGCCTAAACCAGATTTCAAATGGCGAATCGAATCCAAGAGCCCGCCCGTGTTCATCGCGGAAAGTACCGACCGTAGTTCTTGGTTGCGACTTTCGGTTCGTCAGGCGATTGCCGCCGATGACCAAGCTCATGGTGCCATGCTGAAGAGTGAACTTGCTGTCGTCATGAAAAAGCATCAACAGGCCGGTGACACGATCAATGATGTTATAGAACACGCGCACGACGGCGACAGGGCTCTGATGTTTCAGGTCAGCGGTTTAAAAGTTGATCGTCGATTTGAATATGAAGGCAAACTGCGCTTCGACGACGATTACACCTTCTTCTTTGAAACGTTTTCTTCCGGTGACTCCCCCAACGCTGGCGTGCTTGGGCAGACGTTCAACTTCTTTCTTACCGACACGCAAGCAGCAAGAGCTCCTAAGCCCAACGTTCCCAAGGATGTCGTTGCGAGTTTGTCCAAAGAGATCGAGAAGCTGAAGGAGATCATGGACATGAAGACTCCAGCGGACGTCGAGGCGATGGTGAGTTACGTGATGCCACCGGGACAACTGGAAGAACTAAAATCGTCTGGCCAGTTTGATGCCATCGTCGATCGATTACTGAAACAGACAGGGCCTGAATTGGCGTATTCGTTGAACACGATCAATTGGAAACGTGTGGAATATGACGCCAACATGGACAGCGTAACCTTTCAAAACGCGCCGTTCGGCACCACCTTTGTCCGTAAAAACGGCAAATGGAACATGCAATTCTGATTTCGCATGCTTGCCTCGGGCGTGGATGTCCATGACGCCAATTTGAAACGCTCGCAAAACACTTGAACTTTGTCAGGATGAACCATGAGCCAAACGTCGGTCAATCGCTTGACATCGCCGAGTCTCCTTTTTCGTATTCAGCAGCATGACCAAGACGCGTGGCGGCAATTGACGCAGCTGTACGGACCACTTGTCTTTCACTGGTGCAAGCGTCTGGGGCTGCACGGTGAAGACGCTGCGGATTTGTTTCAAGATGTCTTCCTGTCGGTGTCGCAGTCGATCGGCAAATTCAAACCCGACACGTCGCAGACGCGTTCGTTGGGCAGTTTTCGTGGTTGGCTATGGA
>JBAUHR010000923.1:0-4705 GCA_049680385.1 Rubripirellula sp.
ATCCAAATGCTCATCGACAAACGTATCGTCATTGAGATGCGGATATGCCCTTGTGACTCGATCGATTTCTTCCGCTTGTCCAG
This sequence comes from Rubripirellula sp., assembly GCA_049680385.1. Classification (GTDB taxonomy): domain Bacteria; phylum Planctomycetota; class Planctomycetia; order Pirellulales; family Pirellulaceae; genus Rubripirellula. The sequence continues at coordinate 84 of JBAUHR010000923.1, forward strand.
GTGATAGAACTTCATCCGGATCCAGGCACCAAGTCCCGGCTAGCAAACCTTGGCGGCGCAACGCTTCGTGAATGCCGGGGATACATCCAGCGAACTGATTCGCAGCATCGAAGAACGCAGCGTTACAGTCGGTGATCTCAATTCCGCGGGCAAGCAATTCAGCAGGAATCGCACCACCGCGATCGAGTGCCTCGTGAATTTCGCCAAGCAGTCGAACCGCCGACCGAGTCCAGACGCTCCAGTGGCCCAGCAAGCCGCCGCGGATGCGAACCCGCTTGGTGGCGTCAGCCGTCACGATCCGATATTCGGTAACTAGATCCGCAACAATGTTGTCGTCATTGCCGGTGTACAGCGTGATGGTGTCCTCGCGTCCGGCATCACCTACCGCGCGAACCACGTCGAGTGTTTGGTAACGATTGAACGGAGCCATTTTGATTGCGATGACGTTGTCGATTTCCGCGAACTGGCGCCAGAATCGATACGGCAGCACGCATCCACCCACCGCAGGTTGCAGATAGAAACCGATCACGGGCATCACGCTGGCGACTTCACGGCAGTGCGAAAGCAGTGCGTCGTGACTTTCGGACGCCATTGCGGCGAGACTTAGCAGACACGCGTGATACCCGTTGGACTGGGCAAACGTTGCTTCACGAATGGCTTGATCGGTTCGTCCGCAGACGCCGGCGACTTTAAAGATCGCTCGATCGGTCTCTGCCGAGTAATCGTCAATGACCTGTGACGCCAAGCTTAGCACTGGTTCGTACAATCCAAACCGTGGTTCGCGAATCGCGAACTGAGTCGTGTGAACGCCGACCGCGATTCCTCCGGCACCCGCATCGATGTAGTACCGCGTCAATGCCGTTTGATACTTTCGGTCAAACCGTCGACGGGAATCCAACGCCAACGGTTGCGCTGGGATGACCATTCCACGACGCACGTTGGTAACAATTTCGGCAGGTAGGTCACGGATTTTCATGGTGGTGAGCGTGCGTTGATGGGTCGCCGCTAATAGTTTCCGTCGCTGAACTCAAAGTGAGTTGGTTTGCCCAACGATCGACCACCGATCTTAGTCCAATGGGCCTGCCAGCGGATGAGTTGCCGAGCAGATATCGAAGGCCCACCAAACCGTTCGGTCGCCTTCGTGCTGTCGCTTAAATACGAACGGTCACTCGGCGTTGAACTGAACCGAACAGGCTTGCCAAGCAACTGGCCCATTTCGTTTGCGACGTCTTCCGTGCTCAACGTCTCTGGCCCCGTCACATTGAAGACGTTGGCGGGCGACGAACAATGGCCAAGGCAACGCAGTGCTTGTTGGTTGGCATCGCCTTGCCAGATCACGTTGAACGCACCGGAACCGACGTCGACGGGCTCGCCACGCCAAATCTTTTGGGCAATGTCGTGCAAGACACCGTAGCGAAGATCGATCGCATAGTTCAGGCGGTAAAGACAAACGGGCGTTCCCCAGGCCTTGGCGGCGTACTGGAACACGCGTTCTCGGCCCAAACAGGACTGAGCGTATTCGCCGACCGGTGCGGGGGCGACGTTCTCGCTTGGCGCTTCACCGACCCGAGCCAGCGGATAAACACATCCCGTTGAAAAAGCGACGATGTTGGAGTCGCGAAAATGATCGGCGACGTTGGCGGGCACCATCGTATTCATCGCCCAAGTCAACGATTCGTCACCCGTCGTGCCGAATTTGCGACCGGCCATGAACAACACGTTTCGAACTTTGGGAAGCGCCGAAACGGATTCACGGTCCAGCAGGTCACAGCGAATCGTTTGGACACCGTTTGTTTCGAGTTGTTCACGTGCAGCTTGATGGGAAAACCTTGCGACACCGATGACTTGCTTCTTCACACCAGCCGCCTTGATTGCGGCGACGGCAAGTTCGCCCAAGCTGACGCCCATCTTGCCCGCGATGCCAAGAATCATGAGGTCACCATCAAGACCTTGCATGAACTCGACCAACGCATCCGAAGGCTGACGCAGCAACGCATCGAGCTGCGTTTCATCGTCGATTAACGACGGAACAGAATCGTTGGTCATAGGTGAGGTCACTGATTGGTTTGCTGTTGGGTTGAGTTGCTGATCGGCACGTCTGTTCGGAAATTGTCTATGCTTGTCTGGTTGGTTTACGATCTCCGTTGGTCGCTTTCCCCGCATGACAGACAAGTTCATTCGCTTGATGAAAACAATTGCATGACCAGTACCGAATCAACTGACACACCGCTCGCACGACCTTGGTATCGCCGTGTCGGACCGGGGCTGATCACCGCCTGTGTCGTGATCGGCCCCGGCAGTATCATGACCAGTTCCACGGTCGGTGCGAACAAAGGTTACTCGATGTTGTGGGTCGTGGTTGTGTCGGTCACCTTCATGCTCGTCTACATGACCATGGCAGCCAAGCTGGGAGCCGTCAGCCGTCTTTCGCCGGGCGATCTGATTCGCAAAAAAGCAGGTCGTCCGCTGGCTGTTTCGGTGGGGCTGATTGTGTTCTTCATTGCTGCTGCGTTTCAGTCAGGCAACAACATCGGCGTCGCTGCAGCGTTCGAAACATTCGTCGACTCGAAAGCCATCGTTGCTGGGCTGGTCGTTGCTTTCAATGCCATCGCGATCACGTTTTTGTTCGCGTTCAAGAACCTGTACAAAGTCATGGAACGTTTGATGATGGTGTTCGTCGCCGTCATGTTGGTCAGTTTTGCGGTAAATCTTTTAACGCTTCAACCTGACCCCACCGCAATTGTGCGAGGCTTTGTTCCGTCGGCCGGCACGATCGATATTGCTTTGCTAGGTTTGATCGGAACCACCTTCGTGATCTCTGGTGCATTTTATCAAGCGTACTTGGTTCAACAAAAAGGCTGGAGCGAAGCTGAAGTGCAAAGCGGAATCATCGATGCTCGAGTCGGCGCCGTCATCATGGCCCTTATCACGATCATGTTGATGTCGACCGCAGCAGCGGGGTTGTACACGGGGTTGCCGCTAACGCTGTCGGATCCTGTTGCAGTGGCTGAGGCACTGGAGCCGACGTTCGGCACGACGGGCAAGTTTATTTTCTGTCTCGGTCTTTTTTCGGCGGCGTATTCGTCATTTTTGATCAATTCGATGACCGGCGGATTCATCTGTTCGGATGGGCTGGGGCTGGGCAGCGGCGCACACGATCGTTGGCCAAGGATCATCACAGCACTCGGGTTGTTGGCCGGTATGATCGTTGGACTCGCGACCTTGTTGTTCGACTTTGATCGCACGCCAACGATTATCGCCGCCCAAGCCGTGACGGTTGTCGGCGCGCCATTGGTTGCCGGAGTCCTGTTGTGGTTGGCGTGTAGCGTCGATGTGATGGGGAAGTTCGTCGCGAGCCCGCTGACTAAAATCGTCGCCGGGATGGGCCTAGCGATCTTGCTAGCCATGGCGGCCAACACCGCTTTCGTGACACTGCCCAAGAAAGTCAAACTGTATCGCGAAAGCAGGCACGTCTCGCCCAGCGCCGACACGAGTTCACTTTCCGTTGGGGCGGACGCCTTAGCGGATTCTACAACTACGCCGACGGCGGAAAGGTAGCACCGGGGAGGTTAAAGATGTGCCGAAACCAGTGCGTGCAAAACTATGCCGTATCTGCTTGAGTTCACCGACGCGGATCAGGATCGACCAGCGACGGAACCGGAGGAAATGGCCGAAAAGGCGCGGGCCATGTTTGACGGTGAAACGCCGGTTCGGACGATGGACGTCGCCGAGCGGTTGGGACGGAACTACGGCACCGTCAAAACGCATTTGCACGGGCCGGAAAACTCGGACTGCTGGTTCAAGTGCCTCGCTAGGGTTGGCTGGTGCCGGCGAACGAGTGATCCGGATGGGCTTCGCTTTAAGCCCATCGGAATTGTTCGGAACAAACTTACTTTTGGCCTGACGCGTTTTTCAAAACGCGGCGTAGGTAACCTGAGACGAGTCGTGCTTCGGCTATGGCCTTCACCGAAAAGTATTTCGCAAAAAAACTGCTTCGGTTTTCGCCATTTGGACGTTACTTTCGGTATGTCTACAGATAGCAAGGCATTCGTTTTTTTCGCGTTGATCATCTCTTGAACGAAGAAGTATTTCTGGTGGTCGCACGCCGGTTTGGTGCCGACTGGAGTAGCTCGGAGGGGTAGAGAGATCGCTTGCCGGGAGAATTTTGTGCAGTCGTTCCGCGAAACGGCATAGGTAACCAGGGGCGGATGTTTGTTCCGGCGATGCCGTTCTGCCAATCGGTGTAGAAAATTTCTGCGGACCGTGCATCGTTTCGGCGGCATAGATAATACCGGAAGGGCGAACGTTTCGCCGAAGCAAATTTCGGGAAGTTGTCCAAGACTGTCGCGCAGGTGCGTGGGCCGTCTCTCCGAACGGCATAGGTACCAAATCGGTTGGCGTCAGGCAAAGTCAGACGGAATCGCGGACAGTCAAGTTGGAATCGCTGATGCTTGGTTCCGACGCAGCCAAAACATATTTTCCAAGAACGAAGTCGACCAGAAACAGCACTAACAAACATTTAATCGCCAACAGTGGGGCGGCGTAGCGTGTGTAGTAGCTGATCAAAACGTACGGTAATAGCACGCCTGCATAGATCAGCGCCGCTAACTGCCACCGGCTTG
>JBAUHR010000924.1:0-1513 GCA_049680385.1 Rubripirellula sp.
CATTGACTTTGTCTTTGAACATCAAGTGGTCGGGAGCCATTGCTGGTACGGCGCCCCCCGCTCGCCCTCCGCCTGCTCCAAACATCATTCTCTGGATTCTCAAGTCCACCACGACTTCGGGTGGATCAATCGCGTTGGCGACCTGATCGAAAATGTCATCGGCAACTTTGCGGATTTCTGGCGGGTTGGGAAAAGGAATCAGCATGCCGAAGTTATCGACCTTGCCTGTGAAACCAGGACGAATCACGAATGACTCAACGCCGTCTTTGTGAAAGACGTAAGTCTTTTGTAAACCGATTCGCGAGATTGGCGACTGATTGCCAACGAAAGCTGGCGGAACCATGCCACAAGGGTCAGCAATCGTTTGGCCAAGCCAAGCGCTGCCGAAGAGACCTGCAATGAGGGCAATCGTAAGCACGAGTTTTTGTTGGAGCTGATTCATCGTTCGCTTTCTTTCAAATGTTTGATCGTGGGCTGTGATGGATTTTGTGTGCGATTGGAGACACCGTCAGTCGTTGACGCTTACCGATACCGCTGGTGTTAGTACAGCGGCTGCCATTGGCAACGGCGAAGAATGTCTCGGAATCTACCGCTGGAGAACGGCCTGCTGCGTGTGAGTTTCAACGGATTGGGAAGCGGTTGGTGTCGGAAGTTTTTCGATGGCGGTTGCCCTTGGCAAGTTCGTTTCCGGTGCCTTCGTTTGAATCAGTGAGTTGGGTCAGTGAAGTTTGGGTCAGTGAAGTTTGGGCTAACGACGTTTCGTCATCAGTGGTCAGTGAGATTTGAAATTCCACCGTCCCACGGCAATCGTGTTTGCCATCGCTAATCCAAAGCTCGCCTAGTCGCTGCCAGTCGCTGCCAATCTCATAAACCGCGAACCACGGTCCGCCCACAAAGTGGACGCCCTCCAGTCACAACCTGGCCCAAACATGATTCAAGCCGACGCGTTTGGCGGTACCGGAGGTTACCAGTGGTGGCAGTGCTTTGGTTTGCATCGAAAAGACGTGTCGGCGATCGAGTGGCACCTTTGTCGGTTCGCACCAAGTTCGCACGACTCCTTGTTCGTCAACGATTCGAATCGAGATGCGGGCGTGGGTGAGCGAGAGCTGTTCGCGCAGTACGTCGAGATGTGCTGATGAGAGCGATTCGGTGCCCAACTGGTCAAGCATGGCGGACGTTTGGCTGCCATAGTAAAGCAACGAGTCGAGCGGCTGGCTGGAGCGATTGGGTGAGATCGCTGCGTAACGCATCAGTAAGTGCTCAAAGGACGCGCGTTCCAAGGTGGCCGTTGGATGTCGACTGGCTGCACAGCCAGATGCGCAAATCGTTTCGCCATGGGCCTCGAAGATTGCATTGATGTCGTGGTCAAAGCTGTTCCAGGGACCACTTTCAGCAAGCCAAGGGGGGGCGGCAGAATCGCTTTGAACGTTCACTTCCGGCTGGCTCGATGCGAAAACGATCGGTGGAATCAGTCCCGATTCCAATTCGTTGGCTGTGGGTGTGGCTTGGGGCT
>JBAUHR010000925.1:0-5281 GCA_049680385.1 Rubripirellula sp.
GCGGTTCACTGACGCCCATGCACCCGGGCCACTGTGTCACATGTCTCGCTACGGTCTGCTAACGGGGCGATATCCGTTTCGCACCGACGTCACGCTTTGGCCGACCCAGCCGCTGATCGAACCGGGCCAAATGACGATCGCTTCGCTGGCGAAGTCGCAGGGAGACCGTACCTCTATGATCGGGAAATGGCATCTAGGTTTCAAGGAAGAAGGCTACGACAAACCACTGCATGGCGGGCCAGTCGATTGTGGTTTCGACACCTACTTTGGAATGCGGGCTTCAACCGACATTCCACCATACTTCTACATCCGCGGTGATTGCGCGGTCGCTCCACCAACCGAAACAATCGAAGAGGAATTCAGTCCGTGCTTTTCCAAGATTCAGGGGCGACGACGGTTAGCGGGCGGAATCGCTCCGGGCATGAAGATTGAGGAAGTTCTTCCTCGCTTCACCGATGAAGCATTGAAGGTGATCGGCGACTACGGATCGAGCCAACTCCGATCCAAACAACCCTTGATGCTGTACCTCGCCTACCCGTCACCTCATACGCCGTGGCTACCGTCGGAGGAATTCGTCGGCAAGAGTGGTGCCAGCATGTATGGTGATTTCGTGATGATGGTCGATGCCCAGATTGGCCGCGTGCTGGAGTCTCTTAAAGACGCGGGATTGGAGAAAGAGACGCTACTTGTCTTCACTTAGGACAACGGCCCCTGCTGGCACGAAGCCGACATCGAGCGGTTCGGACACGATTCCAAAGCGGGACTTCGCGGAATGAAGTCGGATGCATGGGAAGGCGGGCATCGCATGCCACTCATCATTCGCTGGCCCGGAAAAACAGTGGCTGGATCGACGAACGACGGGCTCGTCTGCTTCACCGATCTCCTGGCGACGTTTGCTGAACTCTTCAAGGTTGAACTTCCCCCCGACGCAGGGCCAGACAGTTTCAGTTTTCTGGAATCGCTGATGGGTGCAACAGAATCTCAGACCCACGTTCGGGACAAATTCGTGATGCGTGCGGGCAGTTTGCCATCAATGATGACGATCCGCAGCGGAGATTGGAAACTAATCACCGAGCTCGGCTCCGGAGGCTTCACTCAACCCAAACGCATCAAGTCCGGTCCCGGTGATCCAGCGGGCCAGCTTTACAATCTTGCGGATGACCGAGGCGAAAGGAACAATGTCTATCTTCAGAAGCCGGATGTGGTTGCGAGACTAGCCGCCGAGATGAACACGATTGTCGACGACGGACGCAGTCGCCTAGCGATTCACAAAGTCGATCGCAGCACGCTGACTGGCAGCGTCATGGTGGGCTATCAAGGTTGGTTCAACTGCGAAGGTGACGGGGCGGAACTCGGCTGTACACACTGGTGGCGAAACCGAAACCAAGCCTTCGGTCCAGGGAACCTATCGGTCGACCTGTGGCCGGATGTATCGGAGCTGAACGAAGACGAACGATTTGCAACAAAGTTCAAGCATGCCGACGGCAGCACAGCGGAGGTGTTCAGTAGCGGCAATCGCAAAACCGTCGTGAGGCATTTCCAGTGGATGCGAGATTATGGAATAGACGGTTCTTTCCTGCAGCGTTTTGCCCACGGATTGAGACGTGATTCCGGCAAACGCCACAAGGACAACGTGCTGAGTCACGTCCGTGAAGGTGCCGAGGAAACCGGACGCTCTTATGCAATGATGTACGACTTGACCGGACTGCCCGCTGGTGGAACCAAGGCGGTTCGCGATGATTGGACGGCTCTTCGTCGTGAGAAGCACATCACGAAGGACGCTGCCTATCAGCGACACGCAGGCAAACCAGTCGTGGCCGTGTGGGGCGTCGGGTTCAACGAAGGTAGCAAACCAAGAGAGTACTCATTGGCAGAATGTCGAGAGCTGATTGATTTTCTGAAACAGGATGGCTGTTCCGTCATGTTGGGCGTGCCGACCGGATGGCGAGAGCAAGAACGGGATGCCATGGTCGATCCTGAACTGCATGATGCCCTGAAGCTCGCTGATGTGATCAGTCCATGGACTCCGGGTCGTTATCGTGACCTGAAGGGAGTCGCACGCCACGCTGATAAATTCTGGCAACCCGACATCCAGTGGTGTCATACTCAATCACTTGATTACATGCCAGTCGTCTTCCCTGGCTTTAGTTGGCACAACTTGAAAGGTGAGAAACTCGACGCGATCCCGAGGTTGAAAGGTCAGTTCCTGTGGTCGCAAATCACTGCAGCAAAGCGGGCTGGCAGCGAAATGTTGTATGTCGCGATGTTCGATGAAGTCGACGAAGGAACTGCGATCTTCAAATGCACCAACGACCCGCCCGTGGGTGAGGGCGTCTCATTCTTGACCTACGAAGGTTTGCCCAGCGATCATTACCTGAAGTTGGTCGGCAGAGCTGGAAAGCTGCTCCGTGGCGAGCTGGAAAGTGAATAATGATGTTCGATTCCTCCAATGAAGTCACGTTGCACATGAATAACTTTGTCACCCACATCCTCTTGGTTCTCGCTCTCACTTGCGTGGCCGTTGATCCTTCGGACGTCATCGCGAAGCAGCCCAACGTGTTGTTCATCGTCTGTGATGACTTGAACACGCACGTTTCAACGTCCGGTTACCCGAACATCAGCACTCCCGCGTTCGATTCGTTGGCGGCGGATGGAATGACGTTTCGCCGTGCGTATTGCCAGTACCCGGTTTGCGGTCCATCACGTGCTTCCTTCCTGCATGGCCTGTATCCGCAGTCGACCGGAGTGCTCGACAACAAGAGCGATATCCGCGACGTCCGGCCGGGCACCGTGTCGATGCCGCAGTGTTTCAAGGAGGCCGGATATTGGACGGGCGCGGTCGGCAAAGTCTTTCACAATGAAAAGATCGATCCGGGCGAGGTTGCTTGGGACCAGATGCTTCGTTTTGAAAACGATGAAATGCCAATGGTGACGCCGATTCGCGAGGCTTTTGAAGCGGAACACGGATCGGTCACCGTGGGCAAATCACGAAAACTCTGGCGTGATTTTTATCCAACGATCGCGACACAGACGAAGAACCAGAAGCCCGGCTACGGACCGACTGGCTTGACGGACCAGCAGCACAAAGACGGTAAGAACGCGATGCAAATCAGCAAGTGGCTCGCGGAAAAACCCAATGGTGACAAGCCGTTCTTGATGGCATGCGGGATTCACAAACCTCACGGCCCGTTCCTGGCACCGGACAAATACTTTGACATGTATCCGAAAGCCGAATTGCAGTTCACGCCCGCTTCGCTGGAACTCTGGAAGACAGTGCCAAAAATCGCTCAGACCAAACGGTACGAAGGATTTGATTTTGAATTTGGTGTCGAAAACGATCCGCTCCGTCGTGAATACATGCAGGCTTATCACGCGTGCATTTCATTTATCGACGCACAAATTGGCGTTGTGCTTGAATCACTCAAACAGAGCGGTCAATGGGATAACACGATCGTGGTGCTGACGTCGGATCACGGCTATCTGCTTGGCGAAAAATTCATGTGGGGCAAGGTGATGCTGTTCGAGACCTGCAACCGAGTCCCCTTAGTGATTCGGGTGCCCGGCCAAACGAAGCCGGGATCGACCAGTAACGGCCTTGTTGAGCTGATCGACCTGTATCCGACGCTCGCGAAATGTTGCCAAATCGAACCCCCGTCGGAATTGCAAGGACAGAGTCTCGTACCCATGTTTCGTGATCCAGCCGCTGCGGGAAAGAAGATTGCCTACACGGTCGTCACACGAGGCAAGGACCTGGGGAAAGCGATTCGGACTGATCGTTATCGCTACACGCAATGGCCGACTGGAGAAGAGCTCTACGACCTTCGCGAAGACCCCCGCGAAGATACAAACCTCGCCGACTCGCCAAGACACGCAGAGACCGTTGAACTGTTGCGAAAGAATCTCGCACGCGCCGAGTCGGTCGCGGTCGCACGAAAGCGTTAGGGCTACGGCGGCTCACTCTTCCCAAACTTTGCAATGTCTCGTCCGGGGCGTTTCGCCGCGCGGTTGGTCACGGGATGACAGCCATTCTATTGAAACTGGGCCGAAACAACCGAATCTCAGACGTTTGGCATTTTTCCTGTCCAATCTGAGTCGCTGCGGGAGAGATCTGCAGTTGGCGACCGGTGGCGCTCTGACGCGACCATCGTGGCAAGGGCGACATTACGGCACTGGCCAATTGGGGCGTTGGCAAATTGAAAAATCCCGGAGTTCTAGCTTCTGCGAACTCGGAATCACAGCAAAAAAAATGACATCCACAACCATGTTGAACAACAAGATCCTTTTTGTCGTGATCGCACTTATCGCGTTCTCATCCAGCAAGCTACTTGGTCAGGAAAAGCCAAATATCGTCATGTTGTTCATCGACGATTGGGCGTGGAACGGATCGCCGGTTTCCATGGATGACGCCATGGCGAACTCGCGAATGCCGGTGCTGCGGATGCCGAACGTGGGACGTCTGGCTCGTGAAGGCATGAAGTTCCGTAATGCCTACGCATCGCCACAGTGTTCGCCGTCTCGCGTTTGCTTGCAGACGGGGCAATCGTCGCCCCGCAACGGGTTCACAGTGTTCATGAACGACGGACGGCAGGAATACTACAACGAGAAACAGTTCAAGGGTTTCCCGGTCATCTCTTGCATCTCCGACATGACGATCGACAAAGACGCCGTCACGATCTCCGAAGCGTTGAAGCCGCTTGGCTACGTGAGTGCTCACATCGGCAAGTGGCACATGCGTGGTGACCCTGGTGACGAAGGCTACGTGCTGCACGATGGTGACACCAGCAACAAGCCGGGCAACACGTTGCCTCCAGGGCCACAACAACTGCCCGACCACATGACAGATCCCAAGCTGATGTTCAGCGTCACGAAGAAGGCAATCGGCTTCATGGAAGAACAGGTGCAAGCCAAGCAGCCGTTCTATTTGCAGATCTCACATTACGCCATGCACGAAGGACGCGAATGTTTGCCTGCCACGCGACAGAAGTACGTCAATGACCCCGCAGTTCAGGCCCACTATAAGAAGATTGGCAAGACGGCGGAAACGGTCAAACGCAAAGACGATCCGGCGATTTGGCTGGGCATGGGTGAGGACCTAGACGGCCGGATCGGCGCGGTGCTTGATCGAATCGCAGAACTGGGGATCGAAGATAGCACCTATGTCATCATGGTGTCCGACAACGGATATCGACACAGTTTTCTACCGGGACTGACGCAACCACACCATGCTCACAAGTGGTGGGTATGGCAGGGCGGTATTCGTGTCCCGATGATCGTCAAAGGC
>JBAUHR010000926.1:0-3626 GCA_049680385.1 Rubripirellula sp.
CGGACTGGGTAGCGCGGCTCACCTCCTCCGGCGACAGTTCCACGTGAGAAGGAATAACCAGGCAGGTAGGCGAAGGACTAGCGGAGATTTCTTGCCAAATAGAGTGGTCGTTCACAACGATCATGCGTTGCAACGAATTATCTTCGTTTGCTGCAGCGTGAATGGCCGCTAAAAAGTCACTTCCATCCTGAACGCTGGCGCATTTTAGCAGGACCGCCGACGGTTCGGCATCAAGAAATTCTTGAATTGCGTGCATGGCTTGGTCACGACCGACCAAGAAGACGTCAGTGCTGAGCGCGTGCTTACCTACAGAGCTCAGCTCGTCCCATCGACGGTTCAGATCGATTAATCCGCGACACGGAAGCCGAAGCAAATCCGCGAGCCACAGATCAACGTGCGGATGGCGATGGGTCCATTGCTCGACGTCGTTGCAGTCCAATGCCACGACATTCTTCCATTTATTCTCCTTCTTCCGTTCAGCGACCCAATCACCTTTGTTCTGCCATTCCTGAGAGGAAACGCAAACATAAGTCGTTTTCCGTCGCTCGCTGGCTTTTGTCTCGCTAGTTCGCTTTTTGTAGTCAGCATTCGCTTTGGCAGCCTGATCTTCATTCGTGCCTACTTCCCAAACGCTTAAACCTTTCGGCACAAATTCAGCTTTGACCTTGGACTCAACAGTTCCGTCGAAACCTGGGCGGCCGACCTGCTCGAAGGCTGGAACGTTAATCGTCGCCCCAGGTGGCAGCGTTGCGACAAGAAGTTTACGAATCAGTCCAGGAAACCACCCTCTCGCTGCAAGTGTGTCTGGGGGACGTTTTAGATTGATCGACTTTATCAAACCCATCAGGCAGGCCTCCGAACCGAGATTAGTTTCAAAACGCAATAGAAACGGAGTGATCTATCACTTCCGTTTTCGACGCATTGTCGTCAGACCAGCAACACCGCAACTTTCCGCGAGCTCCCGAAGTTGCCGGTCATTGCATTGCGCGATCAATCGAAACACTTCAGGTTGCTCGAAGATGCGATCTGCCATTTTCTGAGGTAGATGGCGGGCCAAGAGAAGTAGTTCATCCTCGTCCGCTTCCAGCACATCGGCCAACCGGTGGATCAGGGACTCCGACGGCGAACCGTCGAAATCGAGACGACCGCGTTCGACTTTGCTGAGGTACGAAAAGCCGACGCCGACTAGGGGAGCGAGTTTGCGCAGCGAGTAACCCTTCGATTTGCGTAACTCGCGAATTCGGTCACCGAATGCATTCATGTCGATCTGCGTGCCTGCTTGTTACCGGACGCAGATAATCTTACATTTGTAGCAGTCCGCAGGCAACATGCTGCGCGGCGATGACACCATGTATTTTTCCACCGTTATTCGTGGCACGAGGGATCGAGCGATTGAACGCCGTTGAGATTGAGGAGGCAGTTAGCAAGCTGGTTGAAGCGGCATTTGATGCGTCGGAGTTTCCGTATGCGTTCTTGGAGGCGTTCGGGAACAAAGACGCTACGATCAAGCGTCTGAGCAGCGTTGGTAAGAACACGACCAACAGTCCGATATCGAAGGCGATGGCGTGATTGGCAACCCCAACACTCGCGTCGTCGGTGCCAGCAAAGATCCGACGTTCCTGCTCGCCAAAGCGGAATTGGTCGCAACGTACAAACTGGCCAACATCAATCGCAAAGCTCTCGAAGCGACGCTTCACAAGTTCTTCGCCGAAGCCCGACTCGATGTCGCCCTAGCCGACCGTTTTGGTGACAAGGTTCATCCGCGCGAATGGTTCCTGGTGCCGTTGCCGGTGATCGCCGAAGTCGTGGACAGGATCAAGGACGGCAGCATCGCCGGGTATCGTTACGACGCGGCGACGGCTTCGTTGGCAAAGCGAAAGTAGCTTTGGGGAGCCTTGAATAAATAAATGAATCGGAACAAGACTTGGGACATCGAACGGTGGTGGCAACTTCGGAATGAAGATGGATCCACTAGATCTGTCGCGACGGCAGATTTGAACCAGTTTAAAGCCTGCTGCCTGCTCGGTGCGGGTGGCATGGGAAAGACGGTCGAACTGGAAAGGATTGCCTCTGGTTTGTCGGACGTGCGTGTCCACCGGCTTGCCGACGAGGGAACCTCGTCATCTGAGTTGGCCAGCTCGCTAAAGGACATTTCGGACGCCGCGCAACCTGGTGAGACAATCTTACTGGATTCTCTGGATGAAGCACTGATCCCAGTTCGCAATGCCGGAACTGCGATTACGAAATGGCTCCGGAAGGAAAAGCTGGCAGAGCGAGGGATCAAACTTTGCATTAGTTGTCGGCCTGGAGTTTGGCCTTCATTTGTCGAGGACGCTATTCGCGGCGAATTTGAAAACAGTCAAACCGCTATCGCAACGCTATTGCCGTTGGACTATTCGGCAGTCGAGACCGTACTTGCATCAGAAGCTATTGACCGAGCGGCGTTCCTTCATGCCATCGCAAAATCGGGATCAGATGCTCTGGCCGAGTGCCCACTCACACTGAGAATGCTGATTCGCATTTTCAAAAATGACGGTGATCTTCCGCAACGCAAAACAGACGTTTTTAAGAAAGCCGTTCGACTGATGGTTATGGAAGATGACGATCGTCGCGACCGGGGGCACGTGCCAGATATTGCTTTTGGCCGAATCCGTGGATGCGGCGAAGCCATCGCGTGCTGCCTGCTGGTGAGCGGACTACGTGGTGTGACGTTATCGAGCGAACCAGTCTCGGGAATGCTTGATTGGGAAGATGTCGATTCTGACAATATGCGAACCATCGGTGTTGATCAGGAGACACTGCACGCCCTGAGTGGATCCGCTTTGACCATTTCGGATCAGCCAAGAACCTTTCGCTTCGTGCATCAACAAATCGCTGAGTACCTCACAGCGTGTCGACTTGAGAAGCTACCTCTGCATCAGATCATTTCACTTCTGGCTACGGAGGAACAGGGTGTTCTGGTCGTCCGTGGAACACTTCTTGAGGTTGCTGCGTTCACTGCCTCGTTAAACTCGGATTTCCAGGTTTGGCTAAGTGACAATGACCCAGTCTTGGTTGCTCATTCCGACGTTGCCAACGCTGAGCTGAAAAGGACTGTGGTCCATGGCCTTGCGGATCGTTTCAAAAGACGACTCCTTACGGATGCACAGCTCTATCGCTCCGAAATTCGACTCAAAACGCTTGAGTACCCCGACTCCGAATTCGATGTTCGGGATTGGTTGTCCTGCCGCGATCAATCGGATGCAGATCTAATTTGCTTCGCAATACGATGCGTCGAAGAGTGGAATTTAGAACAGCTCAATGCAGAACTTGTCGACTTGGCCATCGACGAAGTCGCTCCGTACGACTGCAGGCGGTCCGCCCTGCATGCCTTGCGGATGGTCGGAAGGCCTGACGCAAAAGGCCGCCTTCGTTCTCTGTGGAGCGGGGATTGGACCGCGTCACAAGAGTCCGTCAATCTAGTCGGATTGGCGCTGCAAATCACGTGGCGAGATACGCTAACCGTCAATGAAACGCTGGCTCAGGTTCAAACGATTAAGGGACTGCCCAAAACCCAAGATAACGACCGATTCATCTCTGATCTCGAGGCATCGCGTTTTAACGCGGCCGAGGATTTGCTGGTCGGG
>JBAUHR010000927.1:0-1612 GCA_049680385.1 Rubripirellula sp.
GGCGGACCGGCGTTTTTGCGATTGATATAGCCGCCCAGTTCGGCAACGATCTTCGTCATCTCCATTAGTGTCGGTGGCTTGCGTGGTGGTCGGCTTTTGCGAGCCACTTGCCATACGCTCTTCCACTCCGCTTCGGTGTAAACCTTTTCACAAGACTCATCGGCGTGTGCACGACTGACTCGGCAAACATATAAGCTTCGCCAAGCGATGATCATGTACAACGCTAGCGACGGTAAGAAGCGATCAATGTGCTCGAACCGACGTGACTCGATTTTGCAACCACTTTTTAGCACTTTGAAAAATAGCTCAATCATCCAACGCATCAAGTAATATTCGATTACAAGTTCCACCTGCTTGCGTGTCTTGACCGGAAGACTTGTTAGCATCAGGCATTCGATCGGATCGTCTTTGCCGTTCGGTTTGGTCTCTCGAACTAGGACCGCGTTGACGGTGACCCCGTCGTAGTGACCGGCACGAGGATCGTTCAGCGTTACTTCGCCACCATGAACCGACACCACCACTTCACGAGCGCTGCGATCGGCTTTGCCGGGCCGGTGCTTGAGCCCTTCGCTGCCCCATGCGGTTCGACTGCGGACGTCGAGCGTTTGCTGGTAGAGGACCTTGCGGTTTCCCAGTTCTTCTCGGATCGCAATCGTTTGATCTCGAAACTTTTCCTTGTTCAAAACCCGGCTTCCATCAATCCGAATCACCCAGTCAAACTTGTCTTGGCTGCGACAGTAGTCGAGGACTTCGGTGATGTCGGATTCCCGGTCGGCCAGCATCACGAACTGGGTCGTAGGACAATGCTCTTTCACTTCGACACAGTGCTGTGACGTGGTGAGCCAGCGATAGGTTTCTTTTTCTTCAAATGGCTTTCGTTTGATTTGCATACGTCGCTCGCTTGAGCACCGCTTTGCCTTGGGTTTGTCTTCTTTGGGTTCTCGCGTCCAGACTTCGGCTGAAACGCTTCCAAGCGGTGTGCCGTCGGGAGTGAAGGCGTGCATTAAGTGCATGAACCCGCCGCTACGACGACCGCTGCCCATGGGCCCGGCGCCTTCGACTTCGCTAGTGGGCCGCGTCAAATCCAGTTCCGTCGTGTCCTGAACCAAGAGCACCACTTTTTGAGTCTTTATTCGCTCGTAAGTGGCGTCAATGTGAGGTGCGAGTACCTCTTCGAAACCGACTTTGTCGTTGTCGAAGAACCGGTAGGCGGCGACCATTTCTGCCCGGTCGTGACAGGCCGCGGGAATACTGGAGGTGGACGCTTGCGAAAGCGTGTCGAGCAACTCAACCAGTCTGCGTTCGAGGCGTTTATCGCGAAGGTCGGTAGTTCCCATTTCATCCATGACCCACTGACTTGTCATCGTCGGCTTCCTCCGTGATCGAATTGCTCCAGGACCACCTTGTCCTCACTTCATCAATTTAGCTTGACCCAAGCCTGCCACCAACGTCACAATCTTAGGAAAGACTTGTGTGTAACAACAAAGCCCGTCCCCGCTGATCACTACCGTTGAACTTAATCGAGTTGCTCCGGTGCATTAGGTGGTAAACTGGCTCGGTGGGTGGCCGCTTCCTTGCGGGAGGATGGTTGGCATCCGTGCCAACCCAACTC